>NZ_LR743508.1:1200000-1500000 GCF_902712855.1 Variovorax paradoxus | reverse complement strand
GCGAGCCACATGTGACCGCCGCGATCAAGCCTGGATGTCGTCGCGCGTTCCGCTCACGCTGCGGGGCAACTGGAGCGCATCGACCGGTCGCTCGCCGTGCGACCGGTGCGCCTGACGGAAACAGGCCAGAACGCTCTCCGCCTCGATCGCGAGCTGCAGCACTTGCGCGTGCAGATCGTTCGAGCTGCCCGCCCTGCCGCGCGCGACACGCCCGCCCCCTCGTTCCGGGCCGATGCGTCGCGCCAGCGTTCAGGCCTTCGGGGGATCGTTCTCCCGCCCGAAGTGACGGTGCTGGCCCATGGCCGCGATGAACGCCTCGATCGCATCGTCGGCGCCGGCAGCATCGGCGAGGATGAGGCCGGGATCGGCCGCTCCGTCGGGCATCGTGAGCGGTATCTGCGCCTCTGCCAGGAGCGCATCGGACGCGCCCAGCGCCAGGATGGTCTTGCAATGCCAGTACTGGTCGCGCAGGAACTCAAGCGTGTGTGCGTCGGCGTCGAGTGCCTCGACAGCGGGCGCGCCGTCCGGCAGCACCAGCGCGTCGAACAGGAAGCCGGGCGAGTTCTCCATCGTTGCGTCGACGGCGAACTTCTCACCGCCCGCACCTGCGCAGGTTCCCAGCCGCGCGCCGACGAGCCGGGGCACCGCGCCGGCGGCCACCAGCGCCGACACCAGCTTCTGCAGCGACGCGCCTTCCACACCGTTGGCCACGAGCACCGCCACCTTGCGCGTGCGGATGCCGCCGTCGCCGGGACGTGCCATGAGCGACAGCGCGGGCGACTGCTCGACCTCCGGCGCCGCCGGCGTTTCGAGCGCCTTGGGCATCGGCGCCGGCAGCTGCATGCCGAGGTCCTGCGCGAGGCGTTGCGCCAGTTCGGGCACCGCGTTCAGCAGGCTCGCCACCACGCGCTCGCGGATCGCGGGCACGGTGACCTTGGACAGCTCGAAACGGAACGCGTTGCCGATGTGCACCTGCTCCACCTCGGTCTGGCTCTGGAAGAACAGCCTCGCCTGCGTGTAGTGGTCGGCAAATTTCTCGGGCTTGATGCGCACCTTGTCCGCGCTTTCCTTCGCGTCCAGGCGCCGCGCGATGCTCGCGAAGCCCTGTGCCGCACCGGCCTGGAACGGGCAGCCGCCGGCCAGCGAGTTCGGCTCGTAGGCCACGCGGCCGCGATGGATCGCCTGGCGGTGCATGCCGTCGCGCTGGTTGTTGTGCACCTGCGCGATCGGCGCGTTGATCGGCAGCTCGTGGAAGTTGGGGCCGCCGAGCCGGCTGATCTGCGTGTCCACGTACGAGTGGATGCGCCCGGCCAGCAGCGGGTCGTTGGTGAAGTCCAGGCCGGGGACGATGTGCGCGGTGCAGAACGCCACCTGCTCGGTCTCGGCAAAGAAGTTGTCGGGGTTGCGGTTGAGCACCATGCGGCCCACGATCTGCACCGGCACCAGTTCCTCGGGAACGATCTTGGTCGCGTCGAGGATGTCGAAGCTGAACTGCTCGGCCTGCTCCTCGGTGAAGATCTGCAGGCCCAGCTCCCACTCGGGGTACTCGCCGGCCTCGATCGCCTCCCAGAGGTCGCGCCGGTGGAAGTCCGGGTCGGCGCCCGAGATCTTCACCGCCTCTTCCCACACCAGCGAATGCGTGCCGAGCTTCGGCTGCCAGTGGAACTTGACCAGGAAGCTCTCGCCAGCCTCGTTCACCAGCCGGAAGGTGTGCACGCCGAAGCCCTGCATCATGCGGTAGCTGCGCGGAATGGCGCGGTCGGACATCTGCCACATGAGCATGTGGGTCGACTCGGGCATCAGCGAGACGAAGTCCCAGAAGGTGTCGTGCGCGCTCGCGGCCTGCGGCATCTGGTGGTGCGGTTCGGGCTTCACCGCGTGCACGAGGTCGGGGAACTTCATCGCGTCCTGGATGAAGAACACCGGCATGTTGTTGCCCACGAGATCCCAGTTGCCCTCGTCGGTGTAGAACTTCACCGCGAAGCCGCGCACGTCGCGCGCGGTGTCCTTGGAGCCGCGCTCGCCGGCCACGGTGGAGAAGCGCACGAACACCGGCGTGACCTTGCCGGCCTCCTTGAAGGGAGCGGCCCTGGTGTATTGCGTGAGCGGCTCGTAGGCCTCGAAGAAGCCGTGCGCGCCCGAGCCGCGCGCATGCACGATGCGCTCGGGAATGCGCTCGTGGTCGAAGTGCGTGATCTTCTCGCGCAGGATGAAGTCCTCGAGCAGGGCCGGGCCGCGCGCGCCTGCCTTCAGCGAGTTCTGGTTGTCTGCGATGTGCACGCCCTGGTTGGTCGTGAGCACCTGGCCGGTCGAGTCGACGCGCACGCGGTCGAGCGTGCCGATGGTCGCGTTCACCGCCTCGGCCGCGGGGCCGCCCGTCTTGTCCGACCGATTGGCCTCGGACAGCGTGCTCACGCCCGGCAGGTGCGACGGCGGCGCCACCGTCACGCCGGCAGGGGTCGACGCCGCATTGGACTCGCCATGCTCGAGCGGCTTGTTGACGTTGGCGGGCATGCCGGCGGCAAGCGCCTGCGTGTCGATGGCCTTTTGAGCAGGCGCATCGCCCTTGCCCGCGGCCGCGGGCGCCGGACCCGCGGGTCCGCTGTCGGTGTTGCGGGCTGCGGCGCGCGCCGCGTCGATCTCGGCTGCGCTTGCAACGGGTGAAGCAGTGGGTTTCTTGGCCATGGTTTGCTCGTGGGCTGGTGGAAAGGCGGCGATGCTGTGTGCGGCATTGCTGCCGCGGTGTAGGAGACAGCCGCGTGGGTGCCGATGACTCGCGAAATCGTGCGCGCCTGACTTGCCCGGCGCGCGTCGGTGCGCATCGCCTGCCGCCCGCCGGCCCCCCGCGCGAACCGTGTGCGCACCTACAAGCGCACCGCGCGTACGCTGACGACTGCCGCTGCGCCCCGGCCCAACGCTACGGATGAACCAGGCGCAACAACCTCACCGCTGCAACCCGCAGCAGATGCGTCGAAGGAAAAGGCCCTGTCAGATGATCGGCATCGTCGTACCCGCCCACAACGAAGAAGCGCTCGTTCGCGACTGCCTGCGGTCGCTGAAAGAGGCTGCAAGCCACCCCGCGCTGGCGGGCGAGCCCGTGGAGATCGTGGTGGTGCTGGACTCGTGCACCGACGCCACGGGCGTGATCGCCAACGCGAGCGGCGCGACCACGTTGAGCATCCGGGCGTGCAATGTCGGCATGGCGCGCGCCGTGGGCGCGCAATTGCTCATTCTGCGCGGCGCGCGCTGGCTGGCCTTCACCGACGCCGACACGGTGGTGTCGCCCTCATGGTTGGCCGACCAGCTGTCACTGCAGGCCGACGCCGTGTGCGGCACGGTCGGCGTTGCCGACTGGACACCGCATGGCCGCCACGCGGCGCTGCTGGCATCGCATTTCATGCAGACGTACAACGACGACCATGGGCACTCGCATGTGCACGGCGCCAACCTCGGCGTGTCGACCGAGGCCTACCGGCGCGTCGGCGGCTTCAGGCACCTCGCCTGCAGCGAAGACGTGGCGCTGGTCGATGCGCTGGTGGCCAGCGGCGCTTCGGTCGCATGGAGCGCGAAGCCCCGCGTGACGACCAGCGCGCGCAAGGACGCAAGGGCCGTGGGCGGTTTTGCCGACGCACTGCTGCATGCCGTGGCGCAACGGCTGGAGGCTGCCTCGCAGCCGCTGTTCCTGCCGGCGCCGGTGCTGCAGAACACCTGACCTCGCTGCCTGATCGGCGTTGCACGTCGAGCTCAAGGGGACCGTCGACGCTCATGTCTGCTGCGCCGGCATGGCGACCTCGTGGACCGGGGCCAACGGCAGCTTCGCGTTGCCTAGCGAAGCAGCTGCAGGTAGCGCCACGTGCCCCAGCCGACGCCGACGGCGATGCCGATCCCGATGCTCAGGCCCGCGGGCAGGCCGAAGCCGAGCGACAGAAGCAGCATCAGTCCGGCACAGGCCAGCCCGATGACGATCATCGTGACGAAGTCCAAGCGTGCGACCTGGAACGCGTCTTCGCTCATGCTGCGTTCGCGGCGCCCGCGCTTGCTGCGCACGCGGCGCAGCAGCAGGACATCGAGAATGAAATCGAACACGCCGACGAAAAGATCGGCCAGGATGCTCCACATCGATCAGACTCCCAATGATTCAGGCAAGGACGCTGCCTTAAATAGCGGCGTAGGACTGGGCTTCGGCCCGCCGCGCACGACCGCCGGGATCATAGAGGCACGAACGTGCCGTCGCGCATTCAGAGCGCCCGAAGCGCGGGATCTTCGACAGGAGTGCGCGGAAGGTGCAATGCGAGCGTGACGCGCGTGCCTCCCTGCGCGGGCTCGTCGATCTGCAGCGTCGCGCCGATCAGGTTGGCCCTGAAGCGCATGTTGTCCAGGCCCTGCCCGCCGTGGGCCTGTGCTGCATCCGCGGGCTCGCGGTGCCGGCGGGCGCCGAGGCCGATGCCGTCGTCCGCGATCGAGATGGTCGCAACCGTCGCGCTGCTCGCGCGCGGTGCGTGCGGCGACACGTGGGCTTCGCTGTGCAGCCTCGCCTGCACCGTGATCTGCGTCGCCTGCGCATGCTTGAGCACGTTGGTGAAGGCTTCGAGCAGGATCCGCTGGATGTGCATGACCACGTTGGGCGACAGCTCGCTGACTTCGGAGAGGTCCACCACGTCCCATTTCACCTCGATGCCCGCCGCCTCCAGCCGCGACTGCAGCCGGTAGCGCAGCGTTGCCAGCACGGTCATCAGGTCGTCGTTGGCCGTCTGCATCGAATCGATGGCCATGCGTATTTCGTCGAGAGCCAGCTGCACATGCTCGCGCAGCGCCTGCGAAGGCGTGCCGGGCCGCCCCACCATGTTGAGCAGGGCCACGAGCTGAGAGCCGACGCCGTCGTGGATCTCGCGCATGATCCGCTGCCGCTCGTTGGACACGGCCTGGTCCTGCTGCTGTGCGCGCATCACCTCGAAAGCCTCGGTCAGCTGCCGCTCGCGCTCCTCGACCCGTTGCGCGAGGTGGGCGTTGAGCGCGTGGAAGCTGGCCGCCGTGCGGCTGTAGCGCTCCGCGATGAGCCAGCCCATGATGGGAACGAAGGCGAACATCGCATGCTGCAGATAGGTGTGGCGCAGCCCGCTGGCGCTCGAGATGCGCACCGCCAGCAGGTCGTGCAGCCCCGCTGCGATGGAGCCGGCGAGCGCCAGGGTCAGCAGCCACGCTCCCACCCCCGCGTCCGGACCCGACCACGCCCGCCGCACGCACAGCCAGAGCGACGCCAACGAAACGGGCACCACCGTGCAAAGGCCCAGCGTGAACAGCACCGGCCTGTGCAGCGCGAACGAGGAAGCCGTGAGCGCCGCGCCGAGGAAGATCGCCGCGTCCATCGCACGCTCGAGCCTGTGCGGCGCGGTGCCGGTCGCGAGCACGGAAAAGCGGCACATCAGCACCATGTGCGACAGGTAGCACGTCGCAGCCAGGGCGCCCAGCATCGGCCATGGCACCGGAATGTCGGCCCAGGCGCGATCGACGATGCGCAAGGTGCCGATCAGCGCGCCCAGGCTGAACCATCCGTACATCGGCTGCCGCTGACGCAGCCACAGCGCGCCCGTCAGGATGCCCATGCCCGACAAGCCGACTGCGAACACCAGCCATGCGAGTTCGCGCCAGCGCCGGCTGGTGTCGTAGACGGGCTCGATCAGCGCGCGCGGCCCGTAGTGCAGGGTCGACAGCCCGCCCAGGCGCTGGGGCTGGATGGTTACGTCGACACGCAGTTCGTTCGGCCGGTCGGCGTGCAGCAGCGCGGCGGGCACCACGGCCATCACCGGATGCTTCGAGGCATCGAAGAGCGGGTCGCCGAGCTGGCCCCAGCGCTGCACGAGGCCGTCGTTCACGCGCACCTCGACCTGGCTGCCGACGCGCGAGAACAGGAGCGCCATCGGCTCCGGGCCGGTGTGCGCCGGCAATTCGATGCGGTAGGTGGCGCTGCCGCCGAGGCCGGGGTACTGCGCGTCCCATCGCCTGGAGAGGCGCACGGGCCCTTCGTGCGGCGCGCGGCCGTCGGGCCGCAGGACGGCGCTCGCCTCGTCCAGCATCAGGATCGCGCCGCTGGGCAGCGTGGGCGGCTCCATCAACGCCGCCACCCATACCGCCAGGATCAGCGCCACTGCCAGCGCGAGCGGCCAGCGGCCGACGCGGAACGTCAGCCGCCGCAAGCTCCCGGCGCTTGCCATCGGTGCCGACATTCCGGGCTGCAGTTCTT
Organism: Variovorax paradoxus; assembly: GCF_902712855.1. NCBI lineage: Bacteria > Pseudomonadati > Pseudomonadota > Betaproteobacteria > Burkholderiales > Comamonadaceae > Variovorax > Variovorax paradoxus. Next base: position 1,493,759 of record NZ_LR743508.1, on the reverse strand, counting down.
CTGACATCGAAGCCAATGGTGGGTTGTCTGCGGCGGCGGCGACGCATGTCGCGCCGGTGCTGCTGAAGACCGACTGCCCCTGCACGGCGCTGCCGCAAGGGATGACCGGTCGTCGCCGGATTCTGCCGCAGCGGCGGGCGGGCCGTGGCGGCCCTGTCCGGTCACGGCGTGCCTGCGCACCGGAGCGCTCGTTGCCGCGAACAGCCGGAAGCGGTTGCACGAACTCCAGCGTCGCGGCCCGGGTGCATGCATCAGCGATGCGGGCGAGAACGCGGCGCGACTGACGGTGCAGCTGTTACATGTGCACAACATTCGGCCTGCATCTCGTCTGGGATTTCCCGTCCTGCAGCATTCAAAACTTACAATTGAGAATGATTGTTATTTGCTCTGAACGGCAATTGGCAATGTCCGCAAGAAGCCGTCCTTCGCGATGCGAGACGCGCTTCCTTCTCTTGCCGCACAGGCGGTTTTCACTGTCCCCTTTAGCTCTACTGATGCCTTCTTCGCTCGGCCGCGCTCCGCGCACAAATTCCTTCTTTGCACTGAAGCCCTTGGCGCAACTGGCACGTCAGTGCCTCGGCGGTTCGCTCGCATTGCTGGCCGTCGGCGCCATGGCACAGACCGCGACCGGCACCGCTGACAACGCGACCACCACCAGCAGCACGGGCACCAGCCTGCAGGAGGTCGTCGTGACCGATCAGGCGCAATCCATCGGCGGCCTGCAGAAGACCTACTCGGGCGGCCAGCTCGCGCGCGGCGGCAGCCTCGGCATCCTGGGCATCACCGACCTGATGAACGTGCCCTTCAGCACGACCAACTACACCTCCGAGCTGATCGAGAACCAGCAGGGCATCACGATCTCCGACGTGGTGATGAACGACGCGTCGGTGCGCACGCTCCAGGCACGCGGCGGCTACGGCGACGACTTCCAGATCCGCGGCTTCTCGGTCGGCTCGCGCGACGTGAGCATGAACGGCCTCTACGGCCTGGCACCCTCGACCCGCATGCCGGTGGAAATGCTCGAGCGCGTCGAAGTGCTCAAGGGCCCCGGTTCGCTCACGAACGGCGTGGGCCCCAACGGCAGCGTCGGCGGCAGCATCAACGTGGTGACCAAGCGCGCGGCCGACGTGCCGCTCACGCGCCTGACCGGCACCTACATGGGCGACCGCCAGTTCGGCACCCACCTGGACGTGGGCCGCCGCTTCGGGCAGGACAACCAATGGGGCGTGCGCGTCAACGGCGTGTGGCGCAACGGCGAAGGCAACATCGACGGCGGCCGCCAGCGCCTGGGGCTCGGCTCGATCGGGCTCGACTACGCGGGCGACCGCCTGCGCTGGTCGATGGACGGCCTCTACACCAGCGGCCGGACCAACGAATTCCGCCCCCAGAGCGCATTCCTCGCGGGCATCACGCAGGTGCCGACCCCGCCCGACAGCCGCTCGACCTTCTATCCGGGCGCACAGCTGACGGACAAGGCCAAGACCGTGATCTCGCGGCTCGAGTACGACATCAGCGACAGCACGATGGTCTACGGCAGCGTGGGCTACAGCGACGTGACCAGCAACCAGGGCTTCCCGACCGCCGTGCAGCGCATCAACACGCTGGGCAACTTCACCGTGCGCAACGGCTACTACGACGAATACAACCAGACTTCGTCCGGCGAGATCGGCATCCGCACGAAATTCAAGACCGGCAGCATCGGCCACACCGTGGTGGTGGCGGGCAACCGCATGGAGCGCGAAACCGGCTACTTCTACCAGCTGACCACCGCCGCAGCCGCCTCCAACATCTACAACCCGTCGCCGCTGCCGGCCATCAACTTCCCGCGCGGCCAGCCGAGCAAGTCGGCCGAACTGGTGCAGTCCAGCGTCGCCATCGCCGACACGATGAGCTTCTTCGGCGACCGCCTCCTCGCGACCGTCGGCCTGCGCGACCAGACCATCAACCAGAAGAGCGTCAACGGCTCGACGGCCTACGACGCCAGCTCGGTGACGCCGCTGGTCGGCGTGGTGTTGAAGCCGCAGCAGAACATTTCCATCTACGGCAACTACACCGCGGGCCTGACGGCCGGCGGCGTTGCGGGCCCGACCACGGCCAACCGCGGCGAAGTGTTCGCACCGCAGAAGTCGAAGCAATACGAAGTGGGCGTCAAGGTGGACTGGGGCACCCTCATGACCCAGGTCGCCCTGTACGACATCCGCAAGCCCAACGCGCAGACCGATCCGACGACCCTGGTCTACAGCTTCGGCGGCGAGCAGCGCAACCGCGGCATCGAGTTCACCGCGTACGGCGAAATCCAGCGCGGCCTGCGCGCCATGGCCAGCGCATCGTTCAACGACGCGAAGCTCACCCGCACACCGGGCGGCGTGAACCAGGGCAACGACGCGAACGGCGTGCCGGACCGCACCTTCAACATCGGCCTCGACTGGGACCTGCCGTGGGTGCCGGGGCTGAGCCTGAACGGCCGCGTCATCAACACCTCGTCGCTGTACTACGACGCGGCCAACCTGCTGCGCATGCCGAGCTGGACGCGCGTGGACCTGGGTGCCCGCTACGTGGTCAAGATGGGCGGCAAGCCGGTGGTGCTGCGTGCCAACCTGGAAAACGCGACCAACAAGTCGTACTGGGTGACGACGACCGGCTATGCGACCGTGGGTGCGCCCCGCACGCTGATGCTGTCGGCGTCCATCGACTTCTAAAACCGCTGGCCCTCGCCCTTCTCGCTCGAAGGGAGGCCTGCGCCGCTGCGGCGCCACCGAACCCGAAGCCACGCAGGACAGCTCCTGCGGGGGCGGAGTTCACGCCCCGTCATTGGCGACCACGTCGATGTCCGGTCGTGGCGGTGGAGCGGTTCTCGAGCCACGCGCTGCTGCCCGCGCGCGAGCGAGCATCGAATCCGCATCGCGCGCACAGGCCTTGCGGGGCCTGTCGTCGATCGCGCTCATCTGCAGCCACGCCCCCGGGCCGGGCCGCGCCGTCAACCGTGCATCACCGACGCGACGCAGCGGCATTCGAACGGGACCGCCTCCATGAAGTCGTCGGCCCAGAACACGTCGCAGAGGCCAATCCAGACCAGTTCGATGTGTCCCTCGCTGAAGCGTCCGAACGTCAGTGTCGCGTCGTACACAGCGTGGTGGCCGAACACGTACATCAGGGCCAGTTCCGGATGCGGATACGCGGCGTCCGAGCTGCTTCTCCACGAGGTGGTCGCGCCCGCCAGTCCGGCCGGTGCATGCGCCGGCATGCGCAGCCCCTGGTGGGCGAGCGCAGGTGACCACGTCTCACCGTCGAACTCCTTCGGCGCGGTCTCGATCTCCACGCGCCAGAGTCCATCGGACTTCCGCACCACCGCCGAGGTGACGTCGAACTTCCGGTCTCGAAGGGCAAGGTAGCTGTTCATGGATGGGGTTTCGGGCGCGCAGACACAAGGATGTTTCCGGCCGCATTCTCCCCGGTGCCGAGCGGACGCCCCCGCCGGTCCGGGTGCGGCCCGCTGCCGGACTACGACGGGTCGACCACCGGGATCGGCGCGCCTCGCGCCTCGATGTCAGCACCGGCATCGAGGCAGAGGTCTTCGCGGAACCGCGGGGCGACCAGTTGCACGCCAACCGGCGTAGTGCCGACGGAACCCGTGGTGACCGCCAGCCCCGGCAGGCCGATGGCCGGAAAGGCGCGCATGGGCAACTGCGCATCCCACACGCGCTGGAACCCCGCGCTGCCCTGCAGGTCCAGGTCGTCGGGAAACGGCAGTTCGGTCGACACCGGCAACAGCATCACCGCGTAGTACTCGAAGAACAGGCTCCAGCGCCGGGCCTCGGTCGCGCGTCGCAGCAAGGCACTGGCCACGATGTCGGGCGGCATCTTTTCGACGGCACCGCGCACACCGTCCACCACGGCGCGCGCACCCGGATCGCCGTCGCGCTCGACCGCGTCCGACAGGTTGGCGAAGCCGTCGCCGAGCCACAACTGCTGCTGGATGTCGGCGAGCGCCTGCAGCGAAGGGGTCTGCTCCACTTCGACGACGGTCCATCCGGCGTCTTCCAGACGGCGCGCCGCGTCCCTGAGCGCCGACTCGACCTCCGCGGCGACGTCGATGCCATCGGGACGCACGCAGAGCGCGACGCGCCTGGGCATTGGCTTGCCGGCCAATGCGAGGGACACGTGCCAGGGATCGCGGATGTCGGTCATCGACATCGCGGCCAGCGCGAGCCGCAGGTCTTCGACGCTGCGCGCCATCGGGCCCGTGCTCGACATCAGCTGCGGGCCGATGCCGCGCTCCGGCGACGACGCGTTGTACGCCGGCACCCGGCCGAAGCTGGGGCGCAATCCCTGGATGCCGCAGGCATACGCCGGGTAGCGCAGCGAGCCTCCGATGTCGCTGCCCAGCGCGATCGGGCCGATGCCTGCCGCGACGGCTGCAGCGCCGCCGCCCGACGAGCCGCCGGGCGTCAGCCGCGGGTCGCGGGGGTTGACCGTCTTGCCATGGACCAGATTGCTCGTGAACCAGCGCAGCGCGAACGTGGGCGAGTTGCTGCGCCCCACGAGCAAGGCGCCGGCATGCAGCAGGTTGTCCACGGCCGGACTGTTGCGCGCGGCGACGAGGTCACGCTGCAGGCGAGTGCCGTTGGTGGTGGCGAAGCCCGCCTCGTCCGCGTTGATCTTCACCGTGACCGGCACGCCGGCGAGCGGACCTGGATCGTGCCCTTGCGCCAGCAGTGCGTCGATGCGGTCCGCCTGACAGCGCACATGGTCGGGCCGGCATTCGACGATCGCGTTGATCTTCGGGTTGACGGCGTCGAGGCGCTGCAGCGCATCTTGCGCAACCTCGCGTGCCGACACTTCGCGTGCGCGCACCAGTCCGGCAAGCTGGCTTGCCGTCATCTTCCATAGTTCAGTCATGCAGTTCTCTCTTTGCTTTTTTGTCGGATCGCCGATCGGGGGATGGGCTTGCTCAGCGCCACAGGTTGCTTGCGGCCAGTTCGATGATTTCGTCCGTCCGGCCGTTCATCACCGCCTGCAGCATGTAGAGCGAGAAGCCTTTCGCCATCTCCTTCGAGATCGCCGGCGGCATGGCGAGCTCGGTGCGGCTGACGACCGCATCGACCAGCACGGGGCCGTCGTGCGCAAGCGCTTCGGCAATGCCCTCCCGGATCTGGTCGGGACGTTCGAGCCGGATCCCGCGGATGCCGACCGCCTCGGCCATGGCGGCGAAGTCGGGGTTGTGCAGGTCGGTTCCGGTGCTGAGGATGCCGGTGGCTTTCTGCTCCAGCTCCACGAAGCCGAGTGCGCCGTTGTTGAACACCACCACCTTCACCGGAAGCCCGCGTTGGGCCAGGGTGAGGAAGTCGCCCATCAGCATGCTGAAGCCGCCGTCGCCGCAGAGCGAGATCGTCTGGCGCTGGCGGAAGGTCGCCTGTGCGCCGATGGCCTGGGCCATGGCGTTGGCCATGGAGCCGTGCACGAAGGAGCCCATCAGCCGCCGCTTTCCGTTCATGCGGAGGTGCCTCGCGGCCCACACGGTCGGCAGGCCGACGTCGCAGCTGAACACGGCATCCTCTTGCGCAAGGTCACTCAGCGTCTTCACGATCTGCTGCGGATGGATGCGGCGGCTGTCTGGCGTGATCGCGGCCAGTTCGTCCAGCGCACGTTCGCCGCGTGCGTGGTGCGCCCGTGCGCGCGCGAGGTGATCGCCGTGCGGGTTGTGCTCGAGCAAGGGCAACAGCGCATCCAGGGTGGCGCGCACGTCGCCGACGACGCCCAGCTCGACATGCGCGCGTCGCCCGATCTGCCCGGGGCGTATGTCGACCTGGGCAATGCGCACGCCCTCGCCTTGCGGATAGAACTGGCGGTAGGGAAAATCGGTGCCCAGCATCAGCAGCACGTCGCAATCGCGCATCGCGTAGTAGCCCGACGACACGCCGATCAGCCCCGTCATGCCGACGTCGTACGGGTTGTCCCAGGCCACGTGTTCCTTGCCGCGCAGCGCATGCACCACCGGCGCCTGCAGCCGTTCGGCCAACGCGACGAGCTGCTCGTGCGCTTCTGCGCAGCCGGCGCCGCACAGCATGGTGATGCGCCGGCCGCTGTGGAGCAGGTCGGCCAGCCGGCGCAGCGATGCCGGCGCCGGCGTCACCACCGGCGGCGCCGGCAGCAGGCTCTCGATGTCGATGGGCGGCGCCGCCTCGGCTCGCTGCATCGCCACATCGCCCGGAATCACCACCACCGAGACCCCGCGCTTGCCCACGGCCTCGCGAATGGCGATCTGCAGCGTTCGCGGCATCTGCGCGCTGCTGGACACCAGTTCGCAGTAGTGGCTGCATTCGCTGAAGTAGGTCTGCGGATGGGTTTCCTGAAAGTAGCCCGAACCGATTTCCGCCGATGGAATGTGCGCGGCGATCGCCAGCACGGGCACGCGCGAGCGGTGGGCATCGAACAGGCCATTGACCAGGTGCAGGTTTCCGGGCCCGCAGCTGCCGGCGCACACCGCCAGCGACCCCGTGAGGTGGGCCTCGGCGCCGGCCGCGAAGGCGGCCACTTCCTCGTGGCGCACATGCACCCACTCGATGTCGCCGCGACGCCGGATCACGTCGGTCAGTCCGTTGAGGCTGTCTCCCACGAGCCCGTAGATGCGCTTGACGCCGGCGGTGACCAGCGTGTCGACGAATTGTTCAGCGACCGTCTTTTGCATTGTTCTCTTGCTCCGTTCGGATGTGTGCCCGGTGGCGGCTGCCGCATGCCTTGCGTGATGCGCGATCGCCCGTCTGGCGACACCGGCGCAGGGATATGGCCCGCTTCACTCGAGCACCATGATGGCGTCGGCCTCGACGCGGCATCCCTGGGGCAGGCTCGCAATGCCGACCGCGACGCGGGCGGGGTACGGCCGCGAGAAGTACTCGGCCATGATGCTGTTGACCTTGGGCGAATCCGCCAGGTCGGTAAGGTACACAGTGAGCTTGACCACGTGCGCCAGGTCACCGCCGGCAGCCTCCGCCACGGCGCGCAGGTTGGAGAACACCTGGTGGATCTCCTCCTCCGCGCTGGCGGCGCTGATCTTCTGCGTCTTCGGATCGATCGGAATCTGCCCGGACAGGTACACGGTGCTTCCGGTGCGGATCGCCTGGCTGTAGTTGCCGATGGCTGCGGGTGCCAGATCGGTATGGATGACTTGTCGTTGCATTTCGCGGCTCCAGTGGTGTTGCAATGTGAGCGCACGATGGCTGCTGCAACGCATCGGGCATTGCGTGCGAAGCGAAGCGACTCCTCGTCGCCAGACCATCTTGCGCTCGTTGGTCGGTGCTTTGGAGTAGACATGGCGCGGCCATGCCGCATCAATCAGCTGTTGGTATAGGTCGAGGCAAACGAATCGACGATGCCCGATGCGGCCCTGTCGCGGGTTGGCGATTCATCGAACAGCGGCGAATGCCCGGGACGCGGCGACCAGGCGCAGATGATGTTCGCCACGGCGCACCCCATGCGTCCCTGCGCACAGGCCGGCAAGGCGAAACCGCTTGCCGTGACCGGTCCGGCACGCGGGCGGCGCCTGCCAGCTTGCCTTGGCCGCGAAGCCCTTCGCCATGTTCGCCTGTGCGCGACGTTGTACGCGACCTTCCCCAGCGTCCAGGAGGCCGCGAGCGGCCCCAGCGACTGGGTCCAGAGCATGAGCGCCAACTGCGTCGGTGCTTCGCGGGACCTGCGCCGGGGCCCGCGCTACTTCGTGAGCACGAAGAACTGCGGCCCGCCGGCTCCGGCCGGGTGCGCAGCTTGCAGAGCGAGCGCGCCGGTGGCCCGGTCGATCTCGAAGATCGAGATCGTGCTGTTGCCCTGGTTCGCCGTGTAGGCGAACCGGCCTGTGCGATCCACGGTCACGGAGTTGGGCGTGTTGGCTCCGACCGAGAACGGCTGGCCCGGCACCGCTGTCAGCGCGCCGGTTCGTGGGTTGATGGCGTAGGCCGAGACGTTGTGAGAGTTCCTGTTCGCAACGTACACGAAGCGTCCGGTCGGATCGATGGCCATGCCAAAGGGTGTGGTGCCCAAGGGCACCGAACCGATCGAAGTGAACGCTCCCGAGGTCTGGTCGATGGAATAAGCGAGCAGGGTGCCGGGGTTGCTGCCGGCGCTCACGTACGCGAAACGGCCGCTGGGCTCGGCCGCGACGTCGACGAAGCCGCCGACAGGCAGCGCGACCGACATAGGTGGCGAAGTCGGAACGCCGGTGCTCTGATCCAGGCGGAACACTTCGATCGACGCGCCGTTGGGCACGAACGCGAATCGCCCGTCGGCATCGAAACCCAGCTTGCGGCCGTTGCCGCCGGCCACGGCCACGGCGGTAGCGCTGTCGAGGTCGCCAGTGGCGGCATCGATATGGAGCCGATGGATCTGCCCATCGCCGATCACGTAGGCAAAACGCCCCTTGGGTTCGACGCCGACAAACACCGGGCTTGCGCCGACACCGGTGGTGATATTGAGGTTCTGCGACAGCAGGCCGGCGGGATCGATCGTGTATTGGGTGACCCCTCGGGTGCCGGTGAAAACGCTGGCGTAGAGCTTTTTCCCGGAGGGATGCGCTGCCACGTGCTGGGGTGCGCCTGCCAGTGGGTACGTGGTGGCTGCCGTCAAACTGCCATCCGGAGAAACGGTGTATGCAGTCAGATAGTCGGGTTGTTCGTTGGCCGCAAAGCCGAACCGATCGGCTCCGGCCTCCGAACAGTTGACCGTCACCGAACTCACCGACGCCCCCGCCACCTTCCCGAAGGCCTGTTTCGCCACGCAGACTTGCAGCGCCGCCGGCTGCGTCTTCACGGTCACGCCGTAGTCGGCACCGTCGTCCAGCGCAGTGCCGAAACTGAAACTGCCGTCGGCTCCGACGGCCAAGTCGTCGCCCGCGTTGTTCTGCAATACCAGCCCGCCGCCTGCCAGGCCGGTGACGGAGCCGCCGACGGTGAACTTGGGCGCGGGAGGAGGAGGAGGAGGAGGAGGAGGAGGAGGAGGAGGAGGAGGAGGAGGAGGTGGTGGTGGCAACGGTGTATCGCCTCCGCCGCCGCTGGACGGAGGAACGGGCCCGAAGGAGAAGCCGCCGCCGCCGCCGCACGATGCAAGCATCAAGGGCACGGCGATGGCCAAGGCGAGATGTAGGCGGGTGCGAGCGAGCAGTGGCGGCATCGTGTAATTGCGAAACAAATGTGGTCGCAATGTTATCGGGGCGCGCAGCTGGTTGCGGGTGCCCGCACCGGCGCCCGCCTGGCGACCGATCTCATGCTCTTGGCCGGAGGTGGTCGCACCCGGTGAGTCGAGGCCAGGCGCCGGCGGCATCCCTAACCGTTCGGCAGGTTCTTCGGACGACAGAAGGTGACCGCGCGCTGCGCGCGGCGAAACCGGGCTTGAACCGCCAATGACAGGTTCCGGCCGACAGCGGAAGTCCGGTCTGTTCTTCTCGACACTTCCCAAAGTGGCCGCCTTGTTCGCGGCCTGGTTCCCCGCTGCCGACGCTCGAGATATGGAGCGAATCAGGTCGTGTCCGAATCAGGCAGCGGCGTTCTTTACCGGCTCGGGTTCGGCCGCGATCGCTTTGACCATGTGATCGGCGAGCGCCTCATAGAGCGGCCGGCTGATCATGCGCGACACCAGGCTGGCAAGCATCGCGCACGCCATCAGACTCAACACCATCGAATGGCCATCCACCATTTCCATCACGATGATAAAAGCGGTGAGCGGTGCTTGTGTCACCGCGGCAAGAAATCCCGCCATGCCCAATGCAATGAGCGCCGGCCCAAGGTCAGAAGCCACAAACTGCGCCACGCTGTTCCCGATCCCTGCGCCAACCGACAGGGACGGCGCGAAGATTCCGCCGGGCACACCGCACCAGGCGGTGATCCAGGTGGAGATCAACTTCAGCACCGAGTACAGCGGAGCCAACTCGTACTTGCCGACCAGCATGTGTTTGACCGTCTCCGAGCCCGCACCGAAAGTGGCTCCACCACTTGCGAGGCCGATCAACGCGACGACCAGCCCTCCGGCAGCGGCGAAGCGTATCGGCCAGCGCGCCCGCCAGCGGTTCAGCCGCTGCGGCGCGCCTGTCAGCGACGCGATCATCAGCCGCGCAAAGACGCCACCGGCGACGCCCGTGACGAGTGCGACAAGCAGGCCGGGCCCCACAATGTCCCAACCCAGGCGCGGCACCTTGATGACGCCGAAGTAGCTCAAGTTGCCGAACGCCGAGACGGCGACGAGGCCGGCCAGCACGATGGCAGTGATGATCACGCCGCTGGAGCGAGCCTCCAGGCGGCCCGAGAGCTCCTCGATCGCGAACACCACGCCGGCAAGGGGTGCATTGAAGGCAGCGGCGATACCTGCCGCACCTCCCGCCACCAGCAGCGAACGCATATCGATCGTCGAATGGGGAGAGAGCCAGCGACGCGCGTGCTGCATCACACCGGCAGCGACCTGGACGGATGGCCCTTCGCGTCCGATGGACAGGCCCGCGGCGAATCCGCCGACCCCCAGAACCACCTTGGCGACCGTCAATCTCAGCGAAGCGAATCGACCACGCCTGGAGGGGGGAAGGTCGGGATCGAGGGCCGCCTTGATCTGCGGGATTCCCGAGCCTGAGGCGCCGGGAAACCAGCGCCTCGTGACCCAGACGATGCCGGCGGTGAGCGCGGGGGTCCACAGAAGCACCAGCCAACCATGGACAGAATAGATGTGCTCGAAGAGAGCGAATGCCCAATCGGCTGCAATCGTGAAGCCCACCACGAACAGCCCGGCAAAGATCGCGTACCCCAGCACGATGGCGCGATCCACCCACAGGCGCCAACTCGACAGCTCGCCGCGCAGGTTGGCAAAAAAGTCCGGTTCCCCATGTGACATGTGGGAGACATGTTACCGCTGCGCCCCGGCGGTGGGCGCCGGACCGGCGGGGCTCGAACACCGGTCAGCGCGATCTGCGGACGATGTCCTTCGTGCGCCGCAGCTTCGGTCCCACCACCGGGAGCGTCCGCTGACGGTCGCGACGGCCACGCTGGTTCGCTGGAAGTCCCGGTCGGAGCATGGCGTTCAGCCGTTCCGGGCTCGCCTAAACTTGCCGGGTTCGACCGAACAGCGACCCCTCACAAACCAATTCCAACACGGAGAAGCAGCATATGAGCAGTGGACAGTTCGTCACCACCGAGCCCGATGTCGTAGTCATCGGCGGAGGTCCCTCTGGCTCCACAGTGGCGGCATTGCTTGCGGACAAGGGGCATGACGTGGTGTTGATCGAGAAGGCGCAGCACCCGCGCTTCCACATCGGGGAGTCACTGCTGCCGATGAACATGCCGCTTTTCGACCGGCTGGGCGTGCGTACCGAGGTCGAGGCCATCGGCATCAGGAAGCACGGCGCGGAGTTCGTCTCGCCGTGGCACGACCACAACAGCCACTTCGACTTCGGTGAGGCGATGGACAAGAGCTTCCCTTACGCAGTGCACGTGCGCCGCTCGGAATTCGACGAACTCCTGTTCCGCCATGCCGGCAAGCGCGGCGCGCGCACCTTCGAGCAGCATCGCGTGACGGGCGTGGACATGGACGCCGGCAAGGGCACGCCCGACAACCGGCCACTGGTCAAGGTCAAGGCCGACGACGGCACCGAAACCGCCTGGCGCCCGCGCTTCGTGATCGACGCCAGCGGCCGCGACACGCTGCTGTCGAACCAGTTCGACGCCAAGCGCCGCAACCGCAAGCACGCCAGCGCGGCGCTGTTCGGCCACTTCGCCAATGCCGAGCGGCGGCCGGGCCGCTTCGAGGGCAACATCTCGCTGTTCTGGTTCGACCATGGCTGGTTCTGGTACATCCCGCTGAAAGACGGCACCGTGAGTGTCGGCGCGGTGGCCTCGCCGGCCTACTTCAAGAACCGCAAGGGCTCGCTCGAGGAGTTCCTGATGGAAACCATCGCGCTCGCACCCAAGCTGGCGGCCCGCCTGAAGAACGCCACGCTGATGGAAGGCGCCACCTCCACCGGCAACTACGCCTACGACTCCGCGTTCTGCCGCGGCGACCGCTTCATGATGGTGGGCGACGCCTACGCCTTCGTCGACCCGATGTTCTCCTCGGGCGTGTACCTGGCGATGAACAGCGGTTTCGAGGCCGCCACCGCTGCAGACTTCTGGCTCAAGGGTGAGATGAAGGAGGCCGAGCGTGCCTTCCGTCACTACGAGAAGGTCATGAAGCACGGCCCGAAGATGTTCTCGTGGTTCATCTACCGCATCACCTCGCCGGCCATTCGCCGCCTGTTCATGGCGCCGCGCAACATCTGGCGCATGCAGGAGGCGCTGCTGTCCATCCTGGCCGGCGACCTGTTCCGCGACACGCCCATCGGACCGCGCTTCTGGGGCTTCAAGGTGACGTATTACGCGTCTTGCCTGGGCATCCTGCCGCAGGCCGTGAAGACCTGGGCCTGGCGCCGGCGCAACCTCAAGGAATCGCTCGCGGCTGCGAAGGGTTGATCTGGCGGACGTGGTCCTTGCGGATCACTCCGCCTTCATGATCGTTTCGCCGTTCAGGGCGCCCGTGTCGCGAATGTTGAAGCGATGCCGCTTCCAGCCGGCATAGGTTCGTCGCCAGTTGAGGATGGAGACGAAGTAGTACACCACCTTGAACATGAGCAGGGAGCGCCGGTACCGGGCGCCATGGTGGATGTCGGCCGCCAGCAATGACATCAGGCCCTTCTTCACGTTGAAGATGTCCTGCGGGTGCATGAACATGTCCCGGATCGTCGGATTGGTGACCCGATAGATGAACCAGGAGTAGTCGCGCGGCCCGGTGCGCATGCGCTTCTCGAGGTCATGGCGCGCCAGTGGCAGTCTTTCGGGCTGGTCGAGCGCCGTCGCGACCAGTTGGGCCCCGTCGAAGGCGCTCTGCATGGCAAGGTAGACGCCCGAGGAGAACATCGGGTCGATGAAGGTGAAGGCGTCGCCGATCATCAGATAGCGATCGCCCGTCGCGTGGGTGCTCGAGTAGGAAAAGTTGCCCGTCGCATGCACCTTGTCATCGACCAGGGTCGCGCCTTTGAGCCGGTCGGCCAGTTCCGGGCACAGCGCGATGGTGTCGTAGAAGTAGTCCTTGAGCGGCTTGTCGCGCGCCTTCAGGTAGTAGGCCCAGCACACGGCGCCGACGCTGGTCGTGCCATCGGCCAGCGGAATGAACCAGAACCAGCCATGCTCGAACCAGCAGATGCTGATGTTGCCTTCGCGTTTGCCCTCGAGCCGGCGGGCGCCCGTGAAGTGACCGAACAAGGCCGTGCTGTTGTGGTCCGGATTCTTCTGCTTGCTCTTGAACTTCGTGGCGAGCATGGTGTCGCGGCCGCTGGCATCGACCACGAAGCTGGTTCGCCAGGTCTGCTCGACGCCATCGTCGGACCGACTGCGCACGGTGGCCCCTGCCTGATCGAAGTCCAGCGCGGTGACCTTCGTTCCTTCATGGGTCTGCGCGCCGGATCGCGCTGCGTTGCGAAACAGCAGTTCATCCAGTTCCGAACGCCTGACCTGCCATGCCGACCCCTTCGATGGGTCCCAGCCTTCTGCGAAGTCGACGTAGCTGCAATAGTCGAGGTCGGGCGGCACGAACTCGATGCCGAACTTCGGCATGCCGATCTTCTCGACCTCCTCACGCACACCGAGCCGCTCGAAGAGCTCCACGTTTCCGGGCAACAGCGATTCCCCGATGTGGAATCTCGGGTGGTGCGCCTTCTCGAGCAGGACCACCTTGCGCCCCTGCTTCGCGAGCAATGCCGCGGCCGTGGAGCCCGCAGGACCGCCGCCGATCACGAGGACGTCGCATGTCTGCTCGATGTTCATCATGTTCCTCTCGGCATGGAGCTCGCCATGACATTTGTAAACGAGGGATATTAGTCGTTCGAAGGCGGCATGGCGGCTTTTGCAGACGCGCCCTTCGAGGGCTGGAGACTCAGGATCGCATCGCATTTGCCGCGCCGTGACGGCAGTAACGAACGCTGACCGGGCGCCCCTTCGCGCATGGGGACCCGACGGGCAGGCATGACCGACGTTCGAAGCTGACCCCGCTCGTGCGCGAAGCTCGGCCCGCCTACTGGCGCTGGCGGGACGCTCCCAGAATGCTTGCGGCGCCCGACGTGGCGGTGGCTGCCTTCATGCCGCATCGGGCGCAGCAGCGCGTGCAGACGGAAAAGATCGCCTACTGCGGCACCAGCTCCACGCGCCGGTTCTTGGCGCGGCCCTCCTCGGCCGCGTTGCTGGCGACGGGCGCCAGGTCTGCGACGCCATACGCGCCGAGCCGGCTGGCGGCGATCGCGTACTGGCCGACCAGGGCCGCATTGACCGCCTCCGCCCGGCGCTTCGACAAGGCGATGTTGCTCTCCAGCGCGCCCTGGTTGTCGGTGTGCCCGACCACGCGCAGCTTGAGCGCGGGCTCGGCCTTGAGCAGCTTGGCGATCTCGTCCAGGGCAGGCTTCGAATCGGGCTTGATGTCGGCCTTGGCGGTGTCGAACAGGATGCCGTAGAGCGCCACGCGCCCGTTGGCGGCGATGGCCTTGGACATGTCGCCGGCGCTGACGGTGACCATGTTCTGCTTCATGGCGCCGACCTCGACGATGTCGACCGCCGCATAGGCGCCCTTGACTGCCTTGTAGTCCTTGCTGTCCTTGGCCCACTGCACCGCCTCGACGACGACGTAGAGGTCGCCCTGCGGCCGCGGAATCCTGAAGCTGGCCAGGCGCGCCGTCCCGACATCGGCCGTCGAGAAGGTGTACGTGCTGCGGCTGGTCTTGATCTCGTTCCAGCTGTAGGCACAGAGGAAGCAGCTGCGGCTCTTGAAGTTGTCGTCGCGGCCCGAGTCGTAGAGCGTGACGCCGCCGGCGGCCTGCACTTCGTTCTGGTAGTTGCGGATCAGCTCCGCCGTGGAGGTGTCGCCAGGCGATTCGTACCAGAGCCGGGTCAGTGCCCCTTCGACCGGCACGCTGCTCGTCCAGCTGCGCTTGCGGGACGTGGTGTCGTAGCCCTTGTAGGTGCCCGTGGGCACCAGGTATTCGTCGAAGCGCTTGAAGTCGTAGCCGACGATGGTCGAGCCTGCGAAGCGCTTGAGCAGCGGGTTGTCCTTGGCGCCGGGAAGGTCCTGGCCGGATGCGACGGTCGAGAGGAACAGCAGGCCGGCGAGTGCAGGACCGGCGAGCAGCCGGGCAAGAGCGGGGACGGAACGCACGAGCATGAATGACTCCGGAATTGGACGGCGCGATTGTGTCGATTTCCGGTCGCCGTGGCTGC
Organism: Variovorax paradoxus; assembly: GCF_902712855.1. Lineage (NCBI taxonomy): Bacteria > Pseudomonadati > Pseudomonadota > Betaproteobacteria > Burkholderiales > Comamonadaceae > Variovorax > Variovorax paradoxus. The sequence goes on along the minus strand of NZ_LR743508.1, from coordinate 1,478,496 downwards.
ACGGCCGTTCGGCCTATGAAGAACGTCCGTACCGGCTGCGGCGTGCCGCGCCTGTCCATGTACGGCAAGGCGCCTACATCCGGCTGCGCAAAAAGCACTACGCGGACCGGGCCCCGGCATGCGGAGACTACGGTGGCCCCTCGCCTCAAACACCGTCAACCACCGGAGCCCTGCCCCATGTCCGTTTCCTCATCCTCTCCCCTCCCCCTGGAAGTGCTGGAGGGCGTGTCGCACCCGCTGGGGGCGACCTTTACCGGCGACGGCGTGAACTTTGCCGTGTTCTCGGCCCATGCCACGAAGGTGCAGGTCTGCATCTTCGACGAGGCCGGCACCACGCAGGTCGGATGCGTGACGCTTCCCGAGTACACCGACGAGATCTGGCACGGCTTCGTGCCGGGCCTGCAGCCGGGCGCGCGATACGGCCTGCGCGTGCACGGCCCCTACGAACCAGCGAAGGGCCATCGCTTCAACCACCACAAGCTGCTGCTCGACCCCTATGCCAAGGCCTACATGGGCGAGCTGCGCTGGGGTCCGGAGCTGTTCGGCTACACCGTGGGCCACGCCGACGCCGACCTCAGCTTCGACGAGCGGGACAGCGCGCCGCTCATGCCCAAGTGCGTGGTGGTCGATTCGCGTTTCGAGTGGACGCAGACCGACGCGCCGCGCGTGCCGTGGAAGGACACCGTCTTCTACGAGACCCACGTGCGCGGCTTCACCATGCAGCACCCCGCGGTGCCGGAACACTTCCGCGGCACCTTCGCCGGCATGGCGCGCGACGAGGTGCTGGCGCCCATCCGCGCGCTCGGCGTCACCAGCGTCGAACTGCTGCCGGTGCAGATGTTCCTCAACCAGTCGTCGCTGCTCGAGAAGGGCCTGACCAACTTCTGGGGCTATGACACCATCGGATTCTTCGCGCTCGACCCGCGCTACATGGACGGGCCGCACATCGACGAGTTCAAGCACATGGTCGACCGCTTCCACGCGCACGGGCTCGAGGTGATCCTCGACGTGGTCTACAACCACACGCCCGAGGGCAACGAACTGGGCCCGACGATCTCGTTCAAGGGCATCGACAACGCCAGCTACTACCGCCTGATGCCCGACGGCGACGGGCCCGGGCCGCGCTACTACATCAACGACACGGGCACCGGCAACACCGTGAACCTGAGCCACCCGCGCGTGTTGCAGATGGTGATGGACAGCCTGCGCTACTGGGTCACCGAGATGCGCGTGGACGGCTTCCGCTTCGACCTCGCGACCATCCTGGCACGCGAGCCGCACGGCTTCGACGAAGGCGGCGGCTTTCTCAAGAGCTGCCGGCAGGACCCGGTGCTCTCCAGCGTGAAGCTGATCGCCGAACCCTGGGACATCGGCCCCGGCGGCTACCAGGTCGGCGGCTTCCCGCCCGGCTGGGCCGAGTGGAACGACCAGTTCCGCGACACCGTGCGCGCTTACTGGAAAGGCGACGAAGGCATGGCCGGCAAGCTCGCCCAATGCCTGACCGCGAGCGGCGACCGCTTCAACCAGCGCGGGCGCCGGCCGTGGGCCAGCGTCAATTTCATCAGCGCGCACGACGGCTTCACGCTGGCGGACACCGTGAGCTACAACGACAAGCACAACGAGGCCAACGGCGAGGACAACCGCGACGGCCATTCGGACAACCGCTCATGGAACTGCGGGGTGGAAGGCCCCACCGACGACGAAGCCGTGCTGGCGCTCCGGGCACGCCAGCAGCGTAACCTGCTCGCGACGCTGCTGCTGTCGCAGGGCACGCCGATGCTGCTGGCAGGCGACGAGTTCGGCCGCTCGCAGCAGGGCAACAACAACGCCTACTGCCAGGACAACGCCATCTCGTGGGTCGACTGGACCGCCGCGCACGGCGAGACCGGGCAGGCACTGGCCGGTTTCGCATCGCGACTGCTGGCCTTGCGCCACGAACTGCCTGCACTGCGGCGCAACCGCTTCCTGGCGGGCGCCTACTACGAAGGCATCGGCGCGAAGGATGCCACCTGGTTCACGCCAGCAGGCGAGGAAATGCAGGCGCCGCAGTGGGAAGACCCGCAGACGCGCTCGTTCGCACTGCTGCTCGACGGCCGCGCGCCCGCATCGGCGCTTCCGGTCGAAGCGCATGACGCGAGCGTGCTGCTGGTGTTCAACGCCTGGCAGGACCCGGTGCCCTTCGTGCTGCCGACCCCGCCCGCGGGCGCGTGGACGCTGCGGCTCGACACGGCCGATCCGGCGCTCGGCACCGGCGATGCACCGGGCGTCGCCGACTACCTGGTGACGGGGCGCTCGGTCCTCGTGTTCACGAGTTCCTAGGCACGGCAGGCACCTGGCATCGCGCCCCGCGACCCTGCGTGCGTTCGCGGCACGCGACGCCAGCCCGCGCCGCTCACCAGGAAATCAGGGGTGAGCGATGCAGCCAGGCGTTGCCTTCGACCTGGTCGAGGACGAATGCCGCTGCGTCTGCCCTCGCGATGGTTCCCCCATGGAAACCCGACAGGTCCGTGAGCGCGCGCACGGCGGGGCCGGGTGCCTTGTCATTCAGCACCGAGGGCCGCACGAGCACCCAGTCCAGGCCGCTCTCCCGGACGAGGGTCTCCTGCCGGTCCTTGTCGGCGTAGACCTTGCGCAGCAGGAGAGGAAGGATCAGCCGGTCGAACACGAACCCGCCATGGCCGGCGCTGTCGCCCGCGCCCATGCCGGTGACGCAAACCAGCCGCCTGACGCCTTCGGCCTGCATGGCTGCGACGAGGGACCGCGTGGCGGATGAAAGCACGGTCACATCCCGCCAGGGGCTGACGGGCGTTCCGAGCGCACTCACCACGGCGTCCCTGCCCTGAAGGGCGCGGCGCAGGGCGCGTTCGTCACGCGCGTCGGCGACGCTGATCGATGCGCCCTCCAGGCCGGCCGCCTTGTCCGGCGAGCGCACCAGCGCATGGACGTCGTGGCCGCGTGCGAGCGCCTGCCGGACGATCAGGCGCCCCATGCCGCCGGTGGCGCCGAGCACGAGGATCCTGCTTCGCCTCGGCCCTGCGCCGCCGGTGCGAGCGTTGCCGCTGTTGTTGCCGTTGCCGGCGGTGTCGTGTGCGTTCATGGCATCGCACTCACAGCTTGCCCTGGGCGAGCAGTTCGCGCGTGCGCGCGAGCGTCGACAGCAGCGCGCTCCGGTAGCCCCGATCCGCGCTGTCGAACTGCGCCTGCTCGGCCTGCGCCTCGGGGCCGCCCGGCGCCTTGCCGCGCAGGCCGAGGAGGCAATAGAACCGCAGCTGCAGTTCACCGGCCGCGTCCTCGAACAGCTCGTTGACGATCGCGCCTTCGCGCGGGCCCGTCGCCTGGAAGAAGGTGACCTTGCGCTGCGGCTCGAGCGTGATGATCTCGCGCAGGTCTGCGCCTGCGATGGTGGCTTCGCGCACGAAGTGGGTCGTGCTTTCTTCCACGACGTCGCAGCGCGTGCAAAGGCCCGGCGGGAGAAAGAGGCGTGCATCGCGCGCCTTCAGTTCAAGGCCCTTCCAGGCCTGCGCGCGGGTGAGCGGTGTCTGGCCGTGGGGGTTCACGGCCACGGTGGCGGTCGAATGGATCATGTGGAATCCTTGTCTTGCGTCGCGGGTGCCGGCGCTCAGGCCGAGGCGGAAAGCTCGGCAGCGAAGTCGCGGTAGGTGCGCAGCGGGCGTCCCAGCAGCGCCACCAGGCGTTCCACGTCGCCGGCCTCGGGATTCATGCCATCCGACAGGAAGCGTTCGCTCATGAGGCGCATGTCGTAGGCCATCCAGCCCGGCATGAAGTTCTGCAGGTTCTTCTCGAAGCCTGCGGTGTCGTCGCCGCCGTAGACGACCGGGCGGCCCAGCACCGCCGACCAAGCCTCGGCAACGTCGGCGCCCGTCAGCGTGTCGGGGCCGACCAGGTTCATGCGCTGCAGCGGCAGCGGCGCGGATGCGTCGCGGCGCATCAGCTCGAGGGCGGCGATCTCCGCGATGTCGCGCGTGTCGATCATCGCGAGCCCCTTGCTGCCGACCGGCATCGGATAGACGCCGTGCCCGAGCACGACATCCTTGATCGTGAGGTCGTTCTGCATGAAGTAGGCCGGCCGCAGGATGGTCGCCCCGAAACCCATCTGCTCGAGCATGCGCTCCACGCCGAACTTGCCTGCGAAGTGGGGCACGTTCAGGTATCTGTCGCTGTGGATCACGGACAGGTAGACGACCCGCTCGACACCCGCGTCGCGCGCCAGGTTGAGCGTGATGAGGGCCTGAGTGAACTCGTCCGGCACGACGCCGTTGAGCAGGAACAGGGTCGACACCCCCGCCATGGCGCGGCGAAGGGCCTCGACATCGAGCAGGTCGCCCTGCACGACCTCGACTCCCTCGGGAAATTCGGCTTTCGACGGATCGCGCACGAGGGCGCGCACAGCCGCGCCGCGGCTGGAGAGTTGCTGGACGACCTGGCGGCCGATGTTGCCGCTGGCGCCGGTGATGAGGATGGTCATGGAATTGCTCCGGTTCGTTGAAGGAGCCTCGATCTTCAAAGTTCCAGCGGCGGTCCGATAGCCTCTATATTTGGATACCTCGTCTCACTGTTGGAACACATGGACCTGCTTGCCCTCACCGACTTCAACCTCGTGGCGCGCCACGGCGGCTTCGGACGCGCTGCCCGGGAGTCCGGCCGGCCCAAGGCGACCTTGTCGCGCCGGGTCGCCGACTTGGAAAGCGGCCTCGACCTGCGCCTGTTCGAACGCGGCGCGCGCACGCTGAAGCTCACCGAGGAAGGCCGCGCGCTTCACGAGCGAACCTCGGTGCTGCTGACGGAACTCGAGGAGACCACGGCCGCGATCGCATCGGGCGGCGCTGCGCCCCGCGGCAGGTTGAGGGTGAGCGCGCCGCTGCTGTTCTCGCAGGCCGCGATGGGCAAGCTGGCCGGGCGGTTCGCGCTGAAGTACCGCGACGTCCGCCTCGAGGTCACCACCGAGGATCGCACCGTCGACATGGTCGAGGAAGGTTACGACCTCGTGATCCGCGTCAACCCGGACCCCGATGCGCGGCTGATCGGACGTATCTTCCTGAGGGACCGGCTCCTGGTGGTTGCAAGCCCGGATCTCAAGCGGCCCGCAGGCCTTGCACCGGTGCCTGCCGTGCTGCGTGGAGGCACAGGCGACACGCCTCCGGCATGGAACGTGACCCGCGCATCCCGCACGAGGCGCATCGCCGTGAAGCCCGTGCTGCGCCTGTCCTCGCTGTTCATGGTGCGCGACGCGGTCAGGGCGGGCGTCGGTGCCGCGCAATTGCCCCTGTCGCTGGTCAGCGGGGACCTGGCAGCAGGAACCTTGCTGAACTGGGGCGATGTCGAGGGGCCGGAGATTGCCCTCTGGGCGCTCTATCCCTCGCGCAGGCTGCTCAACAGCCGCGTTTCCGCATTCCTGGGCGTGCTGAAGGAGACCTTTCCGATGGGCTCGCCCGAAGAACTGGCGTCCTTCATCGACTGAACGAAGGACAGCGAAGCCCGGCGAAGACAGGCACGGCGCGTTCGCCCCGAGACCCGTCTTCGCGCAGGCGCGCGGTGCGCGCCGTGGCCGTCATTGCGGGCTGGGTGTCTGCCCCTGGCCGGTTCCCTGGGTGTTGTTGCCCGTTCCCTTGTTCGACTTCATGTCGCGGTTCTTGCCGGCACCCATGCCGTTCGTGTCCGACGACCTCGGGCTCGCCATGTTGCCGCCCGATGCGCGGCCACCCTGGTTGGCGGTCGTCGGCGCGGTCGTGCCGCTGGTGGGACCGGTGGAGGTGCCGGGCTTCTGCTGCATGGCGCCGCTGTCCGGGCTGTTGAGACCGGGGCCCCCTCCTCCACCGCTGCCGCTGCCGCCTCCGCCTCCCGCCTGGGCCATGGCAGACGCAGCGCCCAGTGCGATGCAGCTCGAAAGAAATACGGTGGCGATACGGTTCATGTCGGGTCCTTGAAAAAACAAAGTGATCGAAGAACCCAATGAAGTCGGCTCGCGGCGTTGCCCGGGTGGGGCGGCATCGACCGTCCTTGTCAGCGAAGACGCTCCCTGTGCCGGCACGCGTGCACCATGAAGCACCGCCTTACGCGTCCGGAAGGCCGAACATCCGGCGGGTGTTCGCGCTGCAGGCGCGGATGATGTCCTCGACGTCGCGTTGCATGAGTTCCGCCACGCTGGCAGCCACCCACGGAAGGTTCGCCGGTTCGTTGTGCCCGCGGCGCGCGCCCGTGTTCTTGGGAAACAGGTAGGGCGCATCGGTTTCGAGGTGCAGGCGGTCCAGCGGCATGGCCGGCACGGCTTCGCGAAGTGCCTGGCCACGCTGGAGGTCCGTGACCCAGCCGGTGATGCCGATGTCGACGCCCATCTCGAGGAAAGCCTCCGCCTCGGCGCGGTTGCCGGTGAAGCAATGCACGACGCCGCGCGCACCGGCAGCCACCACGGGCGCGAGCATGTCGTGGAAATCGGCGAACGCGTCGCGGCAGTGGAGAAAGAGCGGCTTGCGCGTTTCGACGGCCATCGACAGCTGCTGCTCGAATGCGGCGCGCTGCGCCTGCGGCGTCGAGAAGTTGCGGTTGTAGTCGAGGCCGCACTCGCCGACCGCCACGACCTCCGGGCGCTTCCAGAGTTCGACCAGTTCGTGGAACGTGCGCGCGTCGCACGACTTCGCATCGTGAGGGTGGACGCCCGCGGTCGCAAACACGACGCCCGGGTTCGCCCTTGCAAGATCGAGCGCCAGGCGGCTGGATGCGAGCGAGGTGCCGGTGGCCAGGATTTGCGCGACGCCTGCCGCTTTCGCGCGTGCCAGCAAGGGGGATGTGATGGCCGCGAGTTGCGCGGAGTGGAAGTTGACGCCGATGTCGACGAGTTGCGGCCGTTCGCCTGTCGATGCCATGTTGTTGTTCTTGTTGTTCATGTGCCGATGGTAAGCGCGCGATGGCAGGCGCACCGTGACGGGATGGACTACAGAAGCCGGCGGCAGCCGCCGACCCGGCGGTGCCCACGGGCCGCCAAGCATGGAGAAAACAACGCGAACAGCTCGTCTCGTTTCGTTTCACGCCAGCTTTACTCCACACCATCCAAGGAACGCCATGACCCAGATCACGAAGCCCACCGGTCGCGATGACCTCAACCTCGACCCGATCACCGGCGAGCCCGGTGCCCATCCGCTGGGCACCGGCGCAGGCGCCGCCGGAGGCGCAGTGGCCGGCGCGGCCGTCGGTGCGGTCGGCGGACCCGCCGGTGCGGTCGCCGGCATGCTCGTCGGCGCCGTGGTCGGCGGCCTCGGCGGCAAGGCGGCCGCGGAGCGCATCAACCCGACGGCGGAGCACAGCCATTGGGAAGACGCCTACACCCGCGAGCCGTACTACGAACCCGGCCTGAGCTACGAGCACTATGCGCCGGCCTACGAGCTCGGCTGGAGCCGCCGCGCGGTGGTGGACGACGACTTCGCGGCCGTCGAGCCGTCCCTGGCGCGCGAATGGGAAACGCGCCGCGGCACGTCCTCGCTGTCGTGGGAACAGGCGCGCCCTGCGTCGCACGCTGCCTGGGAGCGCGCCGACCGGCTCTACATGCGCGAGGAAGACACCGCGTTTCCCGAAGGCGAACCGCTATCCAACGACGACGTAGCCGACGTGCTGAACGACCTGATCGAGAACACGCGCGACGGCGAAGCCGGCTTCCGCACCTGCGCCGAGGAAGTCAAGTCCGCGCGCCTGCAGGAGGTGTTTTCCGTCCGTGCCGCCCAATGCCGCAGTGCCGCGACGCAGCTGGCCGAACTGGTCGTGTCCTACGGCGGAAAGCCGGCCGAAGGCGGCACCGCTTCAGGCGCGCTGCACCGCGGCTGGGTGCAGGTCAAGGCAGCGGTGGGCGCCAACAGCGAACTGTCGATCCTGGAAGAGTGCGAACGCGGCGAGGACGTCGCGGTGGCGCGCTACCGCAAGGCGCTGAAGCAGCAACTGCCGCAGGGTGTCCGCCAGGTGGTGAGCACCCAGGCGCAAGCCGCCCAGCGCAACCACGACCTGATCCGTGACCTGCGCAACGAGGCACGGGCGGCAGCCGGCCGCACGTGACGGGAAAGACGCCCGCGAGCCCGGCAACGCCCTGCGGAAGCCGGCTCGAAAGGGCCGGCCTTCCGCAGCTCGACGACGAGCTTCGCGCCGTCTATTCGTAGTGGACAGTGCCGAGCTGGACGCGGCGTGACGCAGCGCTGCGCGGCAAGGCCCCTTCGTCCTCCTCCGATGCTGCGGCCGCTTCTTCAAGCGCACTCCCCACGTCGTCGCATCCAGCCGGCAACGCCGACAGGATGCGGCGCAGCGCCGGTGCATCGCACACGTCCGCAAGCGCGCTGGCCGCAGTGGACTGGACATCCGGATCGTCATCCTGCAGGGCGTCGACCAGCAGCGGCAGCACCTTCGACGGCGTGAAGAAGCTCAAGGCCCACACGACGCGCCTGCGGACCGGAGGGCAGTCGTCGTTGAGCAGCGCCTGCAACGGTTCGATGGCGCGATCGTCCGCGAGGGCCGCCAGGGCCAACGCTGCCTCGCCGCGCACATCCTCGTCGTCGTCATCGAGCAGCGCCGTCAACGGCCTCATCGCACGCGGGTCCGGCAGCTCGCACAGCGCTTGCGCGGCCGCCGCGCGAACATGGCCGCTCCCATCGCGAAGCAGATCGAGCAGCACGGGAACGGCCTCCAGCCCTCCCCGTTGCGCCAGGGACTTCGCCAGGTCGCATCGGGCGAAAGGATCGCCTTCGGGGTCGGCCATGCAGTCCAGCACCTCGGAGGGAATCGGTGCATGCGCCGACAGGACCAGGGACTTCGCGGCCACCCTGCGGACATCGGTCGCCGCGTCCGCAAGCGCCTCAAGCAGCAACGCTTCGCCTGCGGTGGCGTCGATCCTGGCGATGGCCTCCAGGGCCGCGATCCTGCATTCCTCGGTGCCGTCACGGCCGGCCTGCATCAGGAAAGGCAGCGCACGCGCGTCGTTCAACGCACCCAGCGCGCCGCAGGCGACTGCCCTGACGCTGCCCACGGCGTCCTTCAATGCCAGGCACAACGGCTCCAGCGCCGCCATGCTTGCGGGGACCTCCGGATCGAGAAGCCACTGGAGCGCTTCGGCCGCAGCTTCCCTGGTCTCGGCGTCCGCGTCGCCCAATGCCGCGCACAGCACGGGCAAGGCCTCGACATCGTGCGCACTGCCCAGCGCCCGCACGATCTCCGTGCGCACTTCGGCAGACTCGGCCTCCTGCCCGAACGCGTCGATCAAGTGCGCAGTGGCAGCCTCGGTTCCGAGATCGCCCAATGCGGCTGCGGCGCCGCGGCGCACTTCGGCGTCGGTGTCGTTGCGAAGCCGCTCTGCCAGCGCACCGATGGCCTGGTTCGCACCCAGCGTTCCCAACGCGCCGGTCGCCTCCCTGCGCGCTTCCGAGGCCTCGTCGGCCAGCAGCGCCATCAGCCCGGGAATCGCTTCGGCGGCCGAATAGCGCAGGGCCCGCGCCGCGTTTTCCCTCACGCCGGCCGACGGGTCGGACAGCGCCAGCAGCAACGCGTCCAGGACGACTGGCGTCTCGCCGGCGTCATGCTCGCCCAACGCGCATGCCGCGGCGCTTCGCACGAGCGCGCTCGGGTCTTCGAGCGCGCGGACCAGGTCGCCGGCCACGCCCTCGGGCTTCAATCGCTCCAGTGCCATGACGGCGCGCTCGCGCACCTCGGGCGCTGAATCACGATGCAGGCGGTCCGTCACGGCGGCCACGACGTCGCTCGCCTCGAAGGCCGAGAGTGCAAGGACCGCCTCCATGCGCACGTCGGCGCTTGCATCGCCGAGGGCCGCGAGCAGCGCGGCGACCGTGTCGCCCGGCATGCGTGCCATGACCTCCGCCGCAGCCGATCTCACCGACGGGTCCGGGTCGTCTGCCAGCGACTTGAACAGCGCCTCCTGCAACTGCGCGTGTTCTTCGGGTTCATAGCTCGCGAGCGCATGGACGGCGCTCGCGCGGATGTAAGGGTCCGGGTCGGTCGTTGCCGCCAGCAGGGGTGCAACGAAGGCCGCGCAGGGCGTGTGATCCAGGCTGACGCGGGGGTGCCTGTCGCCGGCGTCCTGGCCTCTCAAGGCATCGATCCGCTCTTCGATCTCCGTGACGGGGGTGGGGGGCATTTTTTTGGGGTGGTGTGCTTCGCGGGCCGTCGCCGTTGCGCGTTGGTCAGTGTGCCGGGCGCCGAATATATAGCGCCGACCTGCACACGCGATGCCTGAAGATGCCACGGACTCGCCGACCCCGTTCACCTGAAAGCATTCCTCCGGTTCGAGCAGGCATCCCGCCGGGCAAAGAAGGAAAATGGGTCCGGCTCCGCAACCCATCCACCCCACGCGTTGAACAATCCCGCCATCGACCCATCCAGCAGCCAGCGCGTGCTGCACGAGCACCTGTCCTCGGTCTATGCATCGCGCATGGCCGGCGTCTGCGGTCACCTGTGCTTCACCTTCATCGGCGGCGCGATGGGCTATTTCTACCTTCACCTGCCCTTCGTGCTGCCGTTCGTGCTGCTGCTGGTCTGCGTGAACCTGTACGTGCTCTCGACACCGCGCTGGCATGCAGGCGTCGCGCTGGCCGATGGCCGCCGCTGGGCGCGCCGGCACACGCGGCAGATGATCCTGATCGGTGTGGCCACCGCACCCGTCCCCTGGTTCTTCGTGTCCACGCAGAACCCGGAAGTGACCGCCCTCATGGCCATCCTGATCATGGTCGGGTGCGGACTTGCCATGCAGTCGCTGTGGCCCATGACGTCGTCGTTGTTCGGCTACGGCATCCCGATGATGGGCGGATTGATCACTGCGCTGCTTTGGCACAGCGACGGCGTGAACCTGTTCCTGGCCGCCGTCGGCACGGCCTACCTGCTGTTCGCGCTGCGGCGCGGCGTGCTGCAGAACAGGCAGCTGACGGACGCGCTGATCCTGCGCTTCGAGAACGAATCGCTGGCAAGCCGGCTGGGAGAGCAGATCGCGGCCACCGAGCGCGCGAGCGTGGAAAAAACCCGCTTCCTCGCGGCGGCCAGCCACGACCTGCGCCAGCCGCTGCACGCCATCGCGCTGTTCGGTGCCGCACTCCAGAATGCGCTGCACAGCCACCCCGAGCGCCAGAACGCGGAGCGGCTCATGCGCGCGGTGAATGCACTGGGCAGCTCGCTGGACACCATGCTCGATGTCTCGCGCCTCGATGCCGGCGTGATCACGCCCGATGTGCAGCTTTTCCAGGTCGACGCGCTGCTGGTCTCGCTCAACCACGTCTTCCTCGCCCGCGCCGAGCAGGCTGGATTGCAACTGCGCATACAGGCCAGCGGTGTGTGGGTGCGCAGCGATCCGCAGTTGCTGCAGCGCATGCTCTCGAACCTTGTCGACAACGCGCTCAAGTACACGGTGCGCGGCGGCGTGATCGTTCGCGTGCGAAAGCGCGGCGAGCGCGCGTGGGTCGAGGTGCGCGACACCGGCATCGGCATCGCGCCGGGGCAGCTGGAGCGCATCTTCGAGGAGTTCTACCAGGTCGGCAACCCGGAGCGGGACCGCGCGCGCGGCCTCGGCATCGGGTTGTCGATCGTGCAGCGGCTGTCCCGGCTTCTCGGCCATCCAATCGAGGTGCAATCGCGCATCGATCGCGGCACGCGCTTCCGTGTCCTGCTGCCTGCCGCAGCAGCTCCGCCGGCCGGAACGCCTTCCATCCCGCTGCCAACTGTTCATGCGCAGCATGAGCAGCCACGCGGGCAGGCGCCCCGCCCCCGGTTGCCGGCCTTGTCGCGGCGCGTGCTGCTCATCGACGATGAAGCGTCGATCCGGCAGGCGATGGTCGAGCTGTTGCGCGCCTACGCCTTCGATGTGCTCGCCGTGGCCGACGAGGCCACCGCGGCCATGGCGCTGTCCCAGGCGGAGACTGAAGAGCGGCCGTTCGAACTGCTGCTGTGCGACTTCCGGCTGGCGGACGGCGGCAGCGGACTCGACGCGGGCCTGCGCCTGCGATGGCGCAACGGCAGGCGTTTGCCGCTGCTGCTGATCACGGGCGAGACGGCGCCCGACCGGCTTCAGCGCGTGCGCGAAGCCGGCGTGCCCGTGCTTTTCAAGCCGGTGGACCCGGACAAGCTCCTCGACGCCATCGATGCGGCATTGAAGGCAGCCTGATCCCGGCGACAGCGCCCCGCCGTCGTGCCCGCGCGCCGGCGCCGGGCGATCGTCACCGCATGTCCGCGGGCGTGGCCGAATAGGCCAGCTGGTACAGCTGGTGTTCCATTTCCGCGGCAGCACCCGCGGCATGCAGCGCAGGCGCGGACAGCTCGCCATCCATCAACGCCGCGACCGCCCGCGGGTCGTAGCCGCAGGCCAGCAGCACATGGTCGGCGAAACGGTCGGCGTTTCCGCGGATCGCCTGTTCCCGGGTCGGCGGGATGGGCGGCGGTTCGTGCCGCAGCAGATGCAGCCCGACGAGGCCGGGGCGCTCGCGCAATGGCCCGGCGAGCTCGCGCACCGCATCGCGCAGACGGTCTGCCTGCCCTGGCGACGGCGACAGGCGAACGGCGAGCACGGCCTGCCCAGTCACGCCGCCTGCGCTCTCGAGAACGCGGCACTGGCTGCGCACCATGTTGCGGTGGTGTGGCATCAGCCGCGTGGACCAGGAGGTCGGCGCGTTCAGCCGGCTCGCATACGCCGGCGAGGACAGCACCTCGAAATCCTCCAGTTCGTAGAGGACGAAGACGCCCTCGCCGCCATCGGCGCTCGACCACCGCGACGCACGACGGAAGCCCGGAATGCCCAGCCGCTCCGGAAAGTGTTCGTGGGCATGCCAATCCTGGAAATCGCCGCGCACATCCGCGGCCATGTCCCACCACATGGCGAGTGCCGCCTTACCTGACAGAGACATATCGGAATCAGTGAATGAAGATGGTGGAGATCGCGGGCACCGCGGCGATCACGAGGAGGCCTGCAACAAGCACCGCCAGGTAGCGCCACATGTGCCCGATGACCGCGTCCGGCGCGACCTTGCCGATGGCGCAGGCCGCATAGAACCCGATGCCGAAAGGCGGGGCGAACAGGCCGATGCTCATCGCCACCACCACGACCATCGAGTAGTGGACGTCGTTGATGCCGAAGGCGTGCGACACCGGCAGCAGGAGCGGCGCGAACAGCAGGATCGCCGGAATGCCCTCGAGGATGTTGCCCAGCAGCAGGAACACGACGATGGTGATCGCGAGAAAGCCGTAGGGCCCGCCCGAGATCGATGTCATCGCACGCGCCAGGTCGCCGGAGAAACCCGATTGCGTGAGCGACCACGCCATGCCGGTGGCCGTACCGATGACGAACAGGATCGCGCCGGAGAGCGCCGCCGTCTCCACCAGGATCGGATAGAAGCGCGACCACTGCACCGGCCGGTAGATCAGCACGCTGACGACGAGGGCGTACACGATGCCGATGGTCGAGACCTCGGTGGCCGTGGCCACCCCCTCCACCACCGCCCAGCGGATGACGAAGGGCAGCGCGATCGCCGGCAGCGCGGCCAGGAACGACTTGCGGATCAGCGACCAGTCGGGACGCGCATCCGCCGGCGGCGGCTCGGCGCGGGTGCGCACGAAGATCAGCGCGGCCAGGAAGCCCGCCAGCAGCAGCGCCGGAAGCAGGCCCGCGGCGAACAGGCTGGCGATCGAGATGCCGGTGACCGAGCCGAGCGTGATCAGGACGATGCTGGGCGGAATGGTGTCCGCCATGGCCGCCGATCCGGCCAGCAGCGCGACGAGATCGCCGTCCTTTGCGCCCCGGCGGCGCATCTCGGGAAAGAGGCCGGGCGCAACCGCCGCCATGTCGGCCACCTTGGAGCCCGAGATGCCCGACACCAGCAGCATCGCCACCACAAGCACGTAGTACAGCCCGCCGCGCACGAAGCCGAGCAATGCCGCGAGGAAAGCGATGATCGTCCGCGCGAACCCGGTGACCTCGATCATCAGGCCCAGGAAGATGAAGAGCGGGATCGCCAGCAGCAGTGGCTGCGACATGCCCTGGTCGAGCCGGTTGATGACCACGCTCATGGGCGTGGAGGTGGTCAGCGCAAGGTAGCTCAACGTGGCGATGCCGAAGGAGAAACCGATCGGCACGCCGATGAAGATGGCCACGCCGACGATCAGCACGAAGAAGACCAGCAGGTTGAGGTTGCCCATCTTCATGAACCAGGGGGCGAGCCCCCAGAGCGCGAGGCCCAGCACGGCCAGCCCGAGCGCGGCGGCCAGCGTGGGCACCAGCAGCCTCGAGCGGACCGCCTGCAGCGCCAGCGTCACCATCATGAGGACGATGCCCAGCTCGATCCCGAATACGCGCCAGCTCGAGGGCACACCGAGGTTGGGGAGCACCGCGAACGCCTCGTCCTCGACGTAGTCGATGGACGGACGCAGCATGAGGCACAGCGTGGCGAACAGCACCGCCATGACCGCTGCGCGCAGGAAGGTCTGCGTTCGCGGCGTCGCGTTGCGCGAGAGCGCCGTGAAGGCGAGGTGCTCGCCTTTGCGCAGCGCGATCACCGCACCGAGCATGCCGAGCCAGAGGAACATGCTGCCCGCGAGCTCGTCCGACCAGACGATCGGGCTGTGCAGTGCGTAGCGTGCGATGACGCCCGCGAAAAGCAGCACCACCTCGGCGACGATGAGGACGGCCGCCACGAGGTCGACCGCACGCCCGAGCCACAGGCTTGCCGCCTCGAGCCAGCGCACGCCTGCAGGCCCGGAGGAACCCGAGCTGCCCGGCGACGCATGCGACACCGAGTGCAGGCTCATGCAAGCTCTCCGCCGGCGGCCTGCTCGAGCACCTTCCAGGCGGCATCGCCGAACTTCTTGCGTGCGTCGCCGTAGTAGCCTGCGGCGGTCAGCTTCTTGCGGAACGAGTCCGCATCGATGTCGTTGAAGATCACGCCGCCCTTGGCCATGGCGTCCTTGTACGACTGCTCCTGGCCGGCCAGGTCCTGGCGCTGCGCGAGGCCCGCTTCGTTCAGCCGCTTCTCGACGATCTCCTGCAGGTTGGCAGGAAGACCGCGCCAGATGCGGCCGTTGATCAGCACCCAGTTGCCCTGCCAGATGTGGTTGCTGAGCGCGCAGTGCTTCTGAACCTCGAAGAACTTCGAGGTGACGATCACGCCGAGCGGATTCTCCTGGCCGTCGACGATCTTGGTCTGCAGGGCGGGATAGACCTCGTTGAACTGGATGCTCGTGGGTGCCGCGCCCAGGGCCTTGAAAAGATCGACGTAAGCCGCCGCGCCAGGCACACGGATCTTCATGCCGGCGATGTCGTTGACCGACTTGACCACGCGCGCCGAGGACGTGATCTGCCGGAAGCCGTAGTCCCACACCGTGGCCGGTGCATACAGGTTCGCCTGCTTCAGCGCATTGCGGATGTGCGTGCCCAGTGCACCGTCCATCCCCTTCATCACGGCGGCGGAGTCCTTGAACGCGAAGCCCACGCCATCCAGCGCAGCCATCGGCACCACGCTGGACGCGATCAGCCCGCCGACCACGAACATCTCGACGGCACCGGAGCGGACCTGGTTGAGCAGGTCGACCTCGCCCCCGAGCTGGTTGTTGGGGAACAGGCGCAGCTCGACGCGGCCGTCGCTGTCCTTGGCGATGCGATCGGCCGCCTGCTGCAGCCGCACGTTGGTCGGATGGTTGGCCGCGAGGGGGTGCGCGACCTTGAAGACGAACTCGGCGGCGCGCGCGCGGCTGACGAAGGGCCCGCTGACGAACGGTGCTGCGGCAAGCGTTCCGAGAACGGCGCGGCGGCTGATGGAGGAGGACGGCATGGAATGTCTCTGTTGGAGTGGATATGGAGAAACGACAGGGAAACGAGAAACGGGGAACGGCGCAGCGCGCCCGGCCGCTGCGGGCCGGGCGGCCGCGGCTCAGGACTTGCGCGCGGGCACCGGCTGGTTGGGGCGGCGCTGGAACACCGCGGAGACAGCGCTCGCCGTGCCCAGTTCGCTGGCCGTGTCGATCAGCGCGTCGCTGAGCGAATCCATGCGTTCCTGCGTCAGGCGGTTCATCGGGCCCGCGATGATCAGCACCGCGATGACTTCCTTCCTGGCGTTGAACACCGGCGCAGCCATCGAGCTCATGCCCGGGAGGAAGACGTTGACCGTGGTTGCGTAGCCGCGGCCCTTCACGGCCTTCACCTGCGCCATCAGCGCCTTGAGCGTGGTCGGCGCGCCGGGGCCGTAGTTCTTCGGATCGCCCATGCCCTGGATGGACACGAGGCGCATCGCTTCGTCCTCGGACTTGGTGGCGAGCCAGACGAGCCCTGCCGCGCTGCAGGACAGCGTGACCGGCTGGCCCATTTCGGGGTCGTAGCGCAGGCCGTGCGTCGCGCCCTGCGCCTTGGCGACGTACACCAGGTTGTCTTGGTCGACGACGGCGAGCCGCACGAGCTCCATGCTCTTGCCGGCCAGACGCTCCAGGATCGGCTGGGCAACGTCCACGATGCCGCCGGCGCTGAGGTGGCGCAGCGCCAGGGAAACGACCTGCATCGTGAGCGTGAACTCGCCGTGCCGCTCGTCCTTGCGCACGTAGCCTGCAGCGATGAGGTCGTTCAGCAGGCGGTGCGTGGCACTGAGCGGAATGTCGGCCTTCTCGGCCAGTTCGGACAGCGTCCTGCCGTTCGGGTGGTACGAAAGCTCGTCAAGGATCTTCAGGCAGCGGTCGACGATGTTGCTCATGTGGAGTTCCAGTATTCGCCGGAATTCTAAGCAAGTAGTTTTCATTTTGGAAGTCACTTCCAAAATGGTTTTAGCTTCCATTTCTCAGAGTATTCCCTGATCCTGAACGAGATATGGCCAGTGGCCGCGCCTGCCACAGCAGGGCGGTTTCACGACGCGCCGAGCCAGCCGGATCGACATGGAAAGGCGTCCACGCCGCAGCGCGGCACGCGTATCGGGGAGAGAAGACGGAACGAAATGGCGACGCCATCCGAGCGCCGGCTGCGCATGCGGCGCACGATGCCGGCTTCGACGCCTTAGGCCCGCCTCGAGGTCAGCCCCTTGCGATCGCCGGGCCTGGAAGTTCAGGCCGACCATCGCGTCCACCCACGCCGGATGGACGCCCGCTCACTTGCTCAGCTCGAACGCAGCCAGGCGGCATGCTGGCTGTCCTCGATGACCCAGGCGCCGCGGCCATGGTTCCAGACCAACCCGTCCTTGCGCAGCCGCTCCAGCGCCGACTGCACCGAGGACTTGCTGATGGGCGTGTCGTCGTCCGGCGAGCGCGCCGTTCTTGCGCGGCGATAGCTTTCCATCGAAGCCTCGTCGAAAGGCGCGAACTTGTCGACCTTCGCCATGCGGAACAGCACGGCCGCATCCAGGGGGTCGCGGCCCTCGATGCTTCGCAGGAACAGGTCGCGGTCGGCCTCCAGCGAGGCCTCCACCAGGCTCAGGAACTGGGCGTCGATGTCCGCCTGGGCGGCGCCCGGGCTGCGCTTGAGCAGGTCCTTCAGCACGCCCTTGAGCGGCTCGGGCCGATGGCCCATGCGCTCGAAGCCCTGCTTCAATACGCCTTTCGCCGGCATCGGCTGCCTGCCCCTCGTCTTTCGCAACCACGCCAGGTAGTCGTCGCCCAGCGGCTCGAGCTGTTCCAGCGGGGCCTTGTAGAACGCCTGGTCCTTGGAGTTGATGAGGGCCGTGAGCTTGTCCGAGTTGGAGCCCGTGGCCAGGAGCCGGAAGCCGAACAGCGACCGGTCGAGCATCAATGCGTCGCGTGCCGCCTTGAGCGCGAACAGCATGGCCCGACCTGCCTCCGTCGTCTGCGCATGCTGGGCTTCGTCGATCACCAGGAAGATCGGCTTGCGGGCCATCTTGCTGAGCACCTGCAGCGCGGCCGAGATCGTCATGCCGTCGGGCGTGCCGATCGCTGCAAGGTCCATCTCGAAGCCGACGACCTTGAATCTGGTGAGCCCGGAAGCCTTCGCCCCCTTGAGGACCATGCCCTCCAGGCCGAGAATCGCCTTGCGGATGCCTTCGATGACCACCTTGGCCGGGTCGACCGCCTTGTCTTCCCAGAGATCGACATAGATCACCAGGGCGCCTTCGGTGGCCAGCAACGGGTTCAGGTCTTCCTTGATGAAGGTCGTCTTTCCCGTGCGGCGGGGGGCGGCGAGAAACACGCCGGACGACGCGTACGAGGTCTGAAGAAGATCGACATAGGTGCGCGCCAAAGCATCGCGGTGATAGATCTCCTCGTCCTGCAGCTTCATGCTTGTCCTTCGGGTGCGATTCCGGGCTGAACACGGTGGCAGGAATTATCCCCAAGTACGCTAATTATGGAAAGTATGTGAAGTAGGCCAAGTGCGACCATCAGGTCGCATCCGGCTTGTCGATGACGACCGGCGATGCGCGCCACGGCGGCGCAGTCGCTTTCGGGAAACATGGGTTCCGATCCGGCGCGGCTGCATGGCCGCGCACATGGTGAGCAGCCGGCCCGCGAGCGCTCTCGTTACGCGAAGACGGTCCGCTCCACGAGCCTCAGGCTGCGCCGAGCGCAGCGCTTTGCGGCTGCCAGAGCGCGCCCGCGTACAACTCCTCGCCGAAGTCCGCCGGCACGTCGGCCCGGGTGCGCGCTTCGTGCAGCGCCAGGTCGGCGTGCAGCAGGTCGTGGCTGATGCGCCGCACCACCGCGGGCACATAGCCGCGGATGCTGGGCACGTCGCCCAGCGGCAGCCCGGTGGTAGCGAAGCCGCCAGGGTTGTAGGTGTGGATGTCGCGCAGCCATGGTGCCGTTCCCGGCGTCTTCTCGAGGTACTCGAGGCCCGCGCCCAGGTACGGTGCCGCGCCCAGTTCGTCGTCTCGCTCGTGCGCCGCGGGCTGGTAACGGTCGCGCCAGCGCAGCACCAGCCCGGCGATGCCGGCCAGCTCGGGCCGCTGCGACAGCTCGTGCGTGTAGCCCGTGCCGGCGATCACGAAGTCGAAGTGCAGCCGCTCGCCCTGCACCTCGGCCACCACCTGCCCGCCCTGCACCTGCGCTCGCTGCCATGGCGCGCCCAGGTGCAGGTGAAAGTTCGGGAACGCGAGCACGCGCTGCACCGAGTCGGGCGGGGGTGTGGTGCCCAGGCGGCGGTAGCGCGCCGCATGGTGCCAGCGCGTGGCATCGGGCAGCGACAGGTAGTTGTCGTAGAAGCCCGGGTAGCCCCTCACGCGCACGACCGGCGTGGCCGCGATGTGGTCGCGACGCGCGAACAGGTGCACCGCGGCGGCGCCGCTCTCCAGCGCCACCGCGGCCGCGTCGAAGGCGGATGCCGCCGCGCCGATCACGGCCACGGTCTTGCCGGCCAGCGCCGCGAAGTCGATCGCATGGCCGGTGTGGGCTGCCAGCCCCTGGTCCACTGCTGCAGACAGCAGTTCGGGAATGAAGGGAGCGCCGCTGCCGGCGACGCCGTTCGCGAAGACCAGCTTGCGCGCGGTCTCCGTGCAAGGCTCGCCGTTCACTTCGAGGTGCAGCCTGAAATGCGGCACCGCGCCGCCCCGTACCGGCTCGAAGCGCACGAGCCGCGTGCCGTAGCGCACCGTCGTGCCGGTGATGCCGCGAAACCAGTCCAGGTACGCGGCCCAGTCGGTGCGGCCGATGCGGTCGATCGCGGCGTAGGCCTCCTGGCCGTGTCGGGCCTCGTACCAGGCCTGGAAGCCCAGCGCCGAGACCGGGCCCTCGGGCCCGACCAGGTTCTTCAGCGTGCGCAGCTTGTGCATGCGCGCCCGCGTGAGCCACACGCCCGCCTGCGCGGCGCCGCCGGCCGCGTCGATCACGCTCACGCCGCCGATGCCCGCACGTTGCAGCGCGAAGGCGAAGGCGCTGCCGCTCTGGCCGCTGCCGACGATCAGCACGTTGTGGTCCACGCCTTCGTGCGCGGGCACCCAGTTGGCGGGCGCGGGCCCGAGCAGGCGCAGGGCTTCATGGGCGGACGTGTCGGGATTCGATGTCGTCGGGGATGTCATGGGCTGGAGACCGGTGATGGAAAAGTGCGGGCCCCGAAGGGCCCGCGAACCGTCGCCGCTTTCCGGCGACCAGGAGACACTCACCCTCGAAGGCAAGAGCCGCCATTCTTGGCGGGCCGGCGCACCGGGCGAAGCACGTAAATCGCATACGCTGATTCGGTTTCCGGATTTGCGGCCGGCCACGCGCGCCATCCCGCGCGGCGCATATGCATGCGCGGTTTTCTTCGTTGATGGCACGCGCCCGCGCTTCCTACGATGCGGGCCTTCCAACACTTCGAACGCTCCCTTGTAGAGCGCGCCGCCATGTCCATCGAGTCGCCCTCCCGCATTCCCGCCCGTGCCGTGCCCTCGAGGCGCCTGGCGCTCAAGACCTTCGCGTCGCTGACGGCCATCGGCGGGCTGGGCAGCCTCGGTGCGCTGGGACTCGCCGGCTGCTCGCGCGACGAAGGCCGGAGCGCGTCGGCCGGCGGCCCGGCGGTGGTGAAGAAGGCCGGCGACAAGGTCGCCTTCAAGTACCCCGACAACCCCTCCTTCGACCTGATCTACCTGGCCGACCAGCTCGGCTACTTCGAGGGCACCAACACCCGTCCGCAGTACGTGGGCAAGATCGCCGCCCCGCAGATCATTCCGCTGGTGGGCACGGGCGAGATCGACTTCGGCAGCCGCATGGTGCCGCTGGTGATCTCGGCCATCGCCTCCGGTGCCGACCTGAAGGTGGTGGCCGCGGGCGGCAAGACGCTGCAGGAAGCGCCGCACATGAAGTACTTCGTGCGCAAGGACTCCGGCATCCGCACGCCGAAGGACCTCGAGGGCAAGACCATCGGCTTCAACAGCTTCGGCGCCTGCGCCGAGTTCGTCACCAAGAAGTACCTGCGCCAGCACGACGTGGACGTGAGCAAGATCAACTTCGTCGTCATTCCCGACGAGCAGGCCGAGCAGACGCTGGTCACGCGCAACACCGACCTGGCCATCATCCACGCGCCCTTCTCGGGCCGTGCCGACCATGCCGACGCGCTGGTGCGGCTGTGGAGCGACTTCGACCTCGACGGCGGCCTGGGCGGCATGGCGCCCTACAGCGCGCACGGCAGGTTCATACGCGAGCATCCCGAGGCGGTGCGCGACGTGGTCACGGCGCTGGCCAAGGCCGGCAACTGGGTCAACGCCAACCCCGAGGAAGCGCGCAAGCTGGTGGCCAAGCGCATCAACATGGACCTGCAGAACGTCGACCGCTATGCCTACGTGGACGACCTCGTGGTGACCGAGCCGCCGATCCAGTACTACGTCGACATCCTGCAGTCCGAAGGAAAGATCCCGGCCGGCAAGATCTCCGTGAAGGAGGTCTACACCAACGAGTTCAACCCTTTTGCACAGCCGCAAGCCGCGAAGGCTTGAACCGATGCAGACCAAGATCTCGGCCCGCGGTGTGCGGATGGACTATGCGGCGCGCGGCGCCAGCGAGCGCGTGCGCGTGCTCGAGGGCTTCGACCTGGAAGTGCGCGAGGGCGAGTTCCTCTCGGTGCTCGGCCCCTCGGGCTGCGGCAAGTCGACCTTTCTCGGCATCCTGGCCGGGCTCACCGAGCGCACCGGCGGGCACATCGCCATCGACGGCCAGCCCATTGCCGGCATCAACCGCAACCAGGGCGTCGTGTTCCAGGGCTATGCGCTCTTTCCGTGGCTTTCGGTGCTCGACAACATCGCCGTGGGGCTGGAGATTCGCGGCCTCGGCAAGGCCGCGCGCCGGCGCACCGCGCAGGAGTACCTGGAGCTGGTGGGCCTGCAGGGCTTCGGCGAGCGCTACCCGCACGAGATCTCTGGCGGCATGAAGCAGCGCGTGGCCATCGCGCGCTCGCTGGCCTACGAGCCCGACGTGCTGCTGATGGACGAGCCCTTCGCGGCGCTCGACGCGCAGACGCGCGAGGTGCTGCAGGGCGAGCTGCTGCGCATCTGGGAGCAGCACCGCAAGACCATCGTGTTCATCACCCACAGCCTGGAAGAGGCGGTGTACCTTTCGGACCGCGTGGCCGTGATGACGCAGCGGCCCGGGCGCATCAAGGACATCATCGACATCCCGCTCGCACGCCCGCGCTCCGCGGAACTGCGCCACACGGCGGAGTTCGCCGCCCTGCGGCATCGCGCGTGGGAGGTGCTGAAGGACGAGGTGCAGCTGGGGCAGCCCGTGCAGCGGCAGCTGCGGCCAGCAAGGGCGTTGCCATGAACGCGCCCGGCTTCTTTTCCTTTCCCCCCTGGGAGAAGGCCGGGATGGAAGCATTCGGCCGTCGCGATGCCGATGCCGATGCCGCTCGACAAGCCGCCGACCCCCAACCTCCCCAGCGGCGGAGGGAGCAAACCCCGAACACAGAGGTTTTCCAATGAGCGCCGTCCTCGAAGCACCCAAGGCCCGCCATCCCGCCCGCCTCCCCGGATTCGCGCGCGGCGCCCTCCGCTGGGCCGAACGCGGCATCGGCATCGTGCTGTTCCTCCTGCTGTGGGAGGCACTGCCGCGCCTGGGCATCGTGAGCGATGCCTACCTGAGCCCGCCTTCGGCGGTGCTCGCCGCCATCGGCCAGCTCGTCGACAACAACCAGCTCTGGAAGCACGTCGCCGCCAGCCTGCAGCGTTCGCTGTGGGGGCTGGTGCTGGCCAGCGCGGCGGGCGTGGTGCTGGGACTGCTCATCGGCGGCTTCAGGCGGCTCGCGGCCATCGTCGATCCGGTGCTGCAGCTGTTCCGCCAGACCTCGGCGTTCGCCCTGTTCCCGGTGTTCATCCTGTTCCTGGGCATCGGCGAGCTGTCGAAGGTGGCGATCATCTTCTGGGCCTCCTTCTGGCCGGTGCTGCTGAGCACGGTGAGCGGCGTGAAGCAGGTCGACCGCTTGCTGGTGAACTCCGCGCTGTCGATGGGTGCGTCGCGCCGCTTCGTCTTCTTCAAGGTGGTGCTGCCCGCGTCGCTGCCGTCGATCTTCACCGGCGTGCGGCTGGCAGGCGCCTACAGCATCACGGCGCTGGTGGCGGCGGAAATGATCGGCGCGCACTCCGGGCTCGGGTTCCTCACGCTCAATTCGCAGGAGACCTTCCAGATCCCGACGATGTACGCCGGCATCCTGATGCTCGCGGTGCTGGGCCTGCTGCTGAACTACCTGCTCGCGCTGCTGGAGCGCAGGCTGCTGCGCTGGCGCCGGGGATTGAGCCTTGATGAATGAAGCCGCATCCGGCCCGGCCGACCGCCGGCGCGCGTCCCGTGTCGCAGCGGGCACGGTCGCAGCCGCGGCGCTGGCGCTCGCGGTGCTCGGCGGCATCGGCGGCTCGTGGGCCTTCACGGACCCGGGCGATGCACGGCTGCCGGCCTCGCTCGGCTGGCTGCGGCTGCTGGACACCGCGCCGCCGCTGGCCGCGTTGCCCAAGGGCCCCGTGCTCGCGCACGCGACAGCGCGCGGCGAACTGCGCGTGGGCGTGCGCCGCTATCCGCGTCCGGCGCCACCCGAGGCACCGACACCGCCCGAGCCCGATGCCTTCGACGCCGCGCTGGCGCGCCGGCTTGCCGATTCGCTGGGCGTGCGGCTGCAACTGGTAGGCCTCGCACCCGAAGAGCGCGAATCGGCCCTGCGCAACGGCCGCGTCGACCTGCTCGTGGCGGGCGTCTCCGACGACGCGGCGCCGCAGCAGGGCATTGCCGCGGCGCCGGGCAGCTACGACACCGGCCGCGGCGAGGTGGTGGCGCTGCGCCGCGGCCGGGTGCAGGACGAGACGGCCCTGCGCGGCGCATCGGTCTGCGTGGGCGAGGGCTCCGGCTATGCGGGCGCCGTGGCGCAACGCTATGGCGCCCAGCCGCGCAGCTACCCGTCGTCGGTGCATGCGGCCTCGGCCTTCATGGCGGGCGAATGCGCGGCCCTGGCCGAAGATGGCGAGGTGCTGCAGCGGCTGATGCGCAACGAGGAGTGGCGCTTCTACAGGCCGCTCGCGCGGGGGCTGGTTCCGCGCGCCGATGCCTCGGTGCGGCTGGCCGAAGGCGATGCGGTGTCGCGCGACTACATCGCCGCCGCGCTTCGCCGCTGGCAAGCCGACGGCACGCTGGCCAGGGCGCGCAGCGCGCGTGCGGGCAACCTGCAGTTCGAGATCACGCTGCTGAAGGACGGGCTGGTCTGCCATTCCTGAGCGTCGGGGCGGTTGCCGGACCTCGGCCACCGCCCCGTTATCCCGCATATCCATAGCCGCATTCGTTCTTTGGCCGCGTCGGCGCGCTCCGCCCACACTCTGCAGGCCAGCGGGGCTTCCCGGTGATCTGCACAGAGACAACCCACACGCCGAACTGCCGATGAACTTCCAGCAATTGCGTTCCGTGCGGGAAACCGTGCGCAGCGGCTTCAATTTGACAGAGGCCGCGCAGACGCTGCGCGCCTCGCAGTCCGGCGTGAGCCGGCAGATCCGCGACCTGGAGCAGGAGCTCGGCATCGAGCTGTTCGTTCGCTCGGGCAAGCGGCTCACCGGCCTCACGCCGCCGGGCGACCACCTGCTGCCGATCATCGAGCGCGTGCTCGCCGAGAGCCGGCACCTGCAGCAGGCCGGGCACGCCTACCTTGCACAGCAGCAGGGCGTGCTGTCGGTGGCCGCCACCCATTCGCAGGCGCGCTATGCACTGCCGCCCGCGGTGCAGGAGTTCCGCCTGCGCTTTCCCGGCGTGCGCCTGCACCTGCACCAGGGCTCTCCCAGGCAGGTGGCGCAGATGCTGCAGGACGGCGAGGCCGACGTGGGCATCGCGACCGAAGCGCTGGCAGGCCATGCGCAGCTTCTCGCGCTGCCGTGCCGCTGCTGGCGCCATGCGGTCATCGCGCCCCTGGGGCATCCGCTGCTGCGCGCGACCGGGCCCCTCACGCTGGCCGGGCTTGCGGCCTGGCCACTCATCACCTACGACACCGGCCTCAGCGGCCGCTCGCGCATCGACGAGGCCTTCGAGCGGGAAGGCCTCGCGCCCGAGATCGTGCTGGCCGCGATGGACGCGGACGTCATCAAGACCTACGTCGCGCTCGGCATGGGCGTGGGCATCGTGGCCGACCTCGCCTGCGACCCGGTGCGCGACGTGCAGCTCGGCGCGCTCGACGCAGGCCACCTGTTCGGCGTGAACCAGACCCGGATCGCGGTGCGCCGCGGCGGCTACATGCGCAGCTATGTGTATGCCTTCATCGAATGCTTCGCGCCCGACCTGGCGCGCCCCGCGATCGAACTCGCCGCGGCCGCGGCGAACGACGCCTGAACCTGAGCGCCCTCGCACCGGCCGCGCGGCCCAAACGAGGTTTGCGCATATGCACATGCGCAATGGGCGCATGCGACGAACGCGAACTTTCCTAGCATTCAAGCCATTGCATCGCGCCGAAGACGCCACACCATGTCCCTGACCGATACCCTCGCCCCACCCGCGCCGCCCGTCGCGCCATCCGCTGCGCAGTCCGGCAGGACCGCAAGCGCCGCCGAAACCTTCCGTATCGCGCCCATCAACGCCGCACTCGGCGCGGAGGTCACGGGCCTCGACGCCACGCGGCCCCTGCGCGCCGACGAGGTGCTGGCGCTGAAGCGCGCGCTGCTCGAGCGCCATGTGCTGGTCTTCAAGCGCCAGCAGCTGGACGACGCGCAGTTCGAGCGGCTGGCCAGCTACTTCGGCAGCGTGTTCCGGCCGCCCGCGAACGTGCCGGTGCTCGGCTCCGACCCCTACGGCGGCAACACGCCCGACATCGTGCATGTGTCGAACCTCGCCGGCGGCGTGCTCGGGCACGACGAACTGGCCGCGCACGCCGACCACCACTGGACCCCGGTGCCCTCGTCGGGTTCGCTGCTCTACGGCATCGAGGTGCCGTCCGAAGGCGGCGACACCACGTGGTTCAACCTCGCGGCCGCCTGGGACTCGCTCGACACGGGCACGCAGCGCGAGATCGCCGATCTCAGGCTCATCACCTACAACCCGTTCCTGCGCAAGCTCAAGCCGCTGCCCACCGGCTTCCCGCTGTACCGCACGCCCGACATCGAGCCGCTGGAGCCCTTCGAAGTGCATCCGCTGGTGCGCACGCATCCCGACAGCGGGCGGCGCATCCTGCACCTCGGCGAGAAGACCGAAGTGGAGATCGTGGGCGTGGAGCCGCAGTACGGCGCGGCGCTGGTCGCCCGGCTGCGCAGGCACCTGCTGCAACCGCGCTTCGCCTACACGCACCGCTGGTCGGTGGGCGACATCGTGTACTGGGACAACCAGGCGACGCTGCATGCGCGCAGCGCCTTCGACAACGGCGAACGCCGGCTGCTGAAGCGCATCAGCCTGTCGGGCAGCCGCCCCTACTGAGCGACGCCGAACCCACCGAAGACACGCGCGCCCCGCAAGGGGCGGCGCGCGGACCCGCTCATGCCCTCCCGCCGCCCTATCCTGCTGAACGCGTTCGACATGAACACGGTCGGCCACATCTCGCACGGCCTGTGGCGCCACCCGCGCGACCGTTCCACCGGCTACAAGCGCCTGCCCTACTGGCTCGATCTGGCTCGCACGCTGGAGCGCGGCCTGTTCGACGGCCTGTTCCTGGCCGACGTCACGGGCGTGTACGACGTGTGGGGCGGCAATGCCGACGCGGCGCTGCGCGACGCCATCCAGCTGCCCATCAACGACCCTGCGGTGCTTGTCGGCGCCATGGCCGGCGTCACGCGGCACCTCGGCTTCGGCATCACCGCCACCATTTCCGCCGAGCAGCCGCACGCGTTCGCGCGGCGCATGTCCACGCTCGACCACCTGAGCGAGGGGCGCATCGGCTGGAACATCGTCACCGGGTTCCTCGACAGCGCCGCGCGTGCGCGCGGCGACAAGGCCACCGCGGGCCATGACCAGCGCTACGACCGCGCCGACGAATTCATGGACCTGGTCTACCGCCTGTGGGAATCGAGCTGGGACGACGACGCGGTGGTCGCCGATCGTGAACGCGGCATCTACGCCGACCCGGCGAAGGTGCGCCCCATCCATCACGAGGGCCCGTTCTACACGCTCGATGCGGTGCATCCCTGCGAGCCGTCGCCGCAGCGCACGCCGCTGCTGTTCCAGGCCGGAGCCTCCGCTCGCGGCACCGCCTTCGCGGCACGCCATGCCGAGATCGTGTTCGTGCCCAACCAGGGCCTGCAGGCGACGGCAGCCGTGGTGCGCAAGCTCCGGGCCGCGATGGCCGAGGCCGGCCGCGACCCGTCGCAGGCCCGCTTCGTGACCACGCTGCAAGTGGTCACCGGCCGCACCGAAGACGAGGCGCAAGCGCGCTACGAGGACTATCGCCGCTACGCGCGCCCCGAAGCGGGCCTGGTGCAGTTCGCCAGCGCCATCGGTGTCGACCTGTCGCGCCACGGCCCGGACGACCCGGTGACCGGGGGCAGTGCCGATGCGATCCAGAGTTCGGTCGCGTCGCTGCGGCGGCACAGCGAAGCACCCACGGTGCGCCAGCTGCTCGCGCAGATGCCGCTCGGCGGCCGGCACGCACCGGTGGTGGGAACGCCCGCGCAGGTGGCCGACGAGATCGAGGCCTGGGTGCAGGAAGCGGGCGTGGACGGCTTCAACCTCGTGCGCACGGTGAGCCCGGAGGGCCTCGAGCATTTCGTCGAGCTGGTGGTGCCCGAACTGCAGCACCGCGGCCTGCACAAGCGCGCCTATGCCGAGGGCACCTGGCGCGAAAAGATCTTCGGGCGCGCCAGCGTGCGCCCGCCCGCCGCCCTTGCGGCCAGACGACAGCCTGCTTCTTCATGACTGCCCATCTCATCACGACCGACGCCGAGGCCCTCGAGGTCGCCCGCGCCCTCGCGGCCGAATTCGCACCCGGCGCCTCCGCGCGCGACCGCGAGCGCCGGCTGCCGCATGCCGAGGTCGAGCGCTTCTCGGCCAGCGGACTCTGGGGCCTCGCGGTGCCGCGCGCCTTTGGCGGCGCCGCTGTGTCGCACGCGACGCTGGCGGAAGTGATCGCGCTGATCTCCGAGGCCGACCCCGCGCTCGGCCAGATCCCGCAGAACCACCATTGCCTGGTCGACGCGGTGCGGCTCATCGGCAGCCCCGCGCAGCAGGACTTCTTCTTTCGCGAGGCGCTCGAGGGCAAACGCTTCGGCAACGCGGTGTCGGAAAGCGGCACGCCCAATGCCAAGGTCGTCACCGCGCGTTTGAGCCGGACGCCGGAGGGCCTGCGGCTGAACGGCCGCAAGTTCTATTGCACGGGCGCGCTGTTCGCGCACTGGGTGCCGGTGGCCGCCAGGGACGACGAGGACCGCCAGGTGCTGGTGTACGTGCGCCGCGACGCCCCCGGCCTGCAAGTGATCGACGACTGGAGCGGCTTCGGCCAGCGCACGACCGCGAGCGGCACGGTCACGGCCGAGAACGTGGCGGTCGAGCCGCTGCAGGTGCTGCCCCGCGCCCGGTTGTTCGACCCGCCGACCATCCACGGCCCGTTCGCGCAGATCCTCCATGCGGCCATCGACCTGGGCATCGGCCGCGCCGCCATGGCCGACCTGCGCACGTGGGTGCGGGACCGCGCGCGCCCCTGGCCCGACAGCGGCGTGGCACGCGCGGCGGATGACCCGCTCACGCTCGCCAAGCTCGGCGATCTCGTCATCCGGCAGCACGCGGCCGAGGCGCTGCTGGAGCGCAGCGGACGCTGCCTCGACAAGGCCCGCGACGACGGCTCGCCGGGACGCGTCACCGAAGCATCGATGGCCGTTGCCGAGGCCAAGGTCGTCACCACCGAATTCGCATTGCTCGCGGCCACCACGCTGATCGAACTCGGCGGCACGCAGGCCACGCTGGCCGAGCACAACCTCGACCGCCACTGGCGCAATGCGCGCACGCACACGGTGCACGACCCGGTGCGCTGGAAGCCGCACGCCATCGGCAATCACTGGCTCAACGGCGCGGCGCCCCAGCGCCACGCCTCCTTGTGAGGGCGCCGCCCCGCGTCTTAGAGAGCCCGCGGAACGTGCACGCGCCACGAACCGCGGCAGCACCCGAGCCCAACCACCACTTCCAGTTTTCCACAGAGAGAGTTCGACATGGACCGTCGCAGTTTCATCCAGCAGAGCACCGCATTCGTCTCCGTAGGCGCCACAGGAGCCATCGCCACCGCCGGCCTCGGCATGCCGCTGGCGGCCTTCGCGCAGTCGCGCAAGGAAACCGTGCGCGTGCTGGCCGAAGGTGCGCCCAACTCGCAGGACCCGCATGGCGAAGGCGTGAGCCGCGAATCGCTCGGGCTCTTTACCAACGTGTACGACCGGCTCATCAACTTCGACCGGGTGCAGGTGTCGCCGGGCGTGTTCAAGTACGACTACGGGCGCTTCCGCGGCGAGCTGGCCGAGAGCTTCGAGCAGTCCGCCGACGGCCGCACGCTGACCTTCAGGCTGCGACGCGACGCCACCTTCCACGACGGCAGGCCGGTGACCGCCAACGACGTGAAATGGTCGCTCGACCGTGCCGTGTCGCTGCCCGCCAGCAAGCGGCAGCTGGCCACCGGATCGCTGGAGAACGCATCGCAGTTCAGCGTGGTGGATTCGCACACCTTCCGCATCACGCTGCCGCGCGCGGACCGCTATACGCTGCCCAACCTGGCGCTGTTCTTCGCGTCGGTGCTCAATTCGGAACTCGCGCGTTCGCACGCCACCCCGGCCGATCCATGGGCCGCCGAGTGGGTCAAGGCGAATGCCGCGGGCGGCGGCGCCTACAAGGTCGAGAACTTCACGCCGGGCCAGCAGGTGATCTATGCGCGCTTCGACGGCTGGAAGAGCGGCGCGCTGCCGCAGGTGCGCCGTGCGGTGTTCCAGGTGGTGCCCTCCGCCTCGAACCGCGTGGCCGCGCTTCTCAAGGGCGATGCGGACGTCGCGCTGCAGCTGCCGCCCAAGGACCTCGATGCGCTCACCGACACCACGCGCGCCAAGGTCGTGTCCGTGCCCGTGACCACCAGCTTCCGCTTCGTGGCCTTCAACACCCAGGCCAAGCCCTTCGACGACGTGCGCGTGCGCCAGGCCATCGCCTATGCGCTGCCCTACACCTCGCTGCTGCGCGGCGCCAACCTGGGGCGCGGCGAGCCGCTGTACGGCGCGAAGCCGGGCAAGCCCGCCGGCAGTCGCTTTCCGCAGCCCTATCCGTACGAAACGCAACTGCTGCGCGCACGCGAGCTGCTCGCGCAGGCCGGGCTGGCGAAGGGCTTCAAGACCAGCTTCAGCTACAACGTCGGCGACGCCACGCTGGCCGAGCCGGCGGCGCTGCTCATCCAGGAAGCGCTGGCGAAGATCGGCATCGAACTGAGCATCGAGAAGGTGCCCGGCGCGCAATGGGGCACGCTGCAGACCGAGAAGAAGCTGCCCTTCTTCATCGACAGCTCGTCGGCCTGGTTCAACGACCCCGACTACTTCTTCCGCATCTTCTTCCAGGGCGACTGGCGCTGGAACTTCGGCTCCTTCAGGAACGACGAGCTCGCGAAGCTGGTCGAGCAGGCGCGCTGGGAAACCGACCGCGCGAAGTACGACCGCGCCATCCAGCGCGCGATCGAGATCGCCTTCGACCAGGTGCCGCTGGTGCCGCTGTGGCTGCCCGCGTTCGAGGCCGCGCTGCAGCCCGACCTGCAGGGCTTCACCTATTACATCCACGGGCAGGTGGATTTCCGGCCTCTCACGCGCGGATGAGCCGGGACGTGGCCATGGGCGCTAACTTCGCGGCGCGCATCGGCGCGCGCGTGCTGGCCACCGTGCCGGTGCTGCTGGGCGCGGTGGTCTTCACCTTCCTGCTGACGCACGTGCTGCCCGGCGACCCGGCCGCGTTCCTCGC
Organism: Variovorax paradoxus; assembly: GCF_902712855.1. NCBI lineage: Bacteria > Pseudomonadati > Pseudomonadota > Betaproteobacteria > Burkholderiales > Comamonadaceae > Variovorax > Variovorax paradoxus. The sequence goes on along the minus strand of NZ_LR743508.1, from coordinate 1,447,716 downwards.
ATCGGGGCCGAGCGCAGGGCCGGAGGAGATCGCGCAGATCCGAGCCCGCATGGGCCTCGACCAGCCACTGCCCACGCAGCTCTGGCACTACCTGGTGGCGCTCGCGCAGGGCGACTGGGGCCAGTCGCACACCACCGGCCAGCCGGTGTGGAACGACCTGCGCCAGCGCCTGCCGGCCACGCTGGAGCTCACCTTCTTCGCCTTCGTGCTGACGCTGGCCATCGCGCTGCCGCTGGGCGCAGCCGCGGCGCTGCGGCCGCGTTCGCTGTGGGACCGCGCCTGCACGCTGCTCACGGTCGGCGGCAGCTGCATGCCGACCTTCGTCATCGCGCTGCTGCTGGTGTACGTCTTCTACTTCCTGCTCGGCTGGGCGCCGGAACCCACGGGCCGCATCGACGCCATGCTCGCGCCGCCGCCCACCGTCACCGGCTTCATGCTGGTGGACGCCGCGCTCGCAGGCGAGCGGGATGCGCTTGCATCGGCCGGCGGACGGCTGCTGCTGCCCTCGGTGGCCATGGCGCTGTTCTCGCTCGCGCCGGTGGCGCGGCTCATGCGCGCATCGCTGCTCGGCGTGCTGCGCAGCGACCCGGTGCGCACGGCGCGCGCACTCGGGCTGCCGCGGCGCGCGGTGCTGGCGAGCGCGCTGCACCTGGCGCTGCTGCCGGTGGTCACCGGCGCCGGGATGGTGTTCTCGTACATGCTGAGCGCCAACGTGGTCATCGAGAAAGTGTTCGCCTGGCCGGGCATCGGCAGCTATGCGCTCGACGCGCTGCTGGCGGCAGACCATGCGCCGCTGCAGGGCTTCGTGCTGCTGGTGGCGCTGCTGTTCGTGGGCGTGAACCTGGCCGTGGACCTGCTGCACGGCCGGATCGACCCGCGCGCGCGAGGCGAGGCATGAAGCCGCAGCATTTCCGCGCCGCGCCGGGCCTCCTGCTGCTCGCGCTGTTCCTGCTGGCCGCGCTCTTCGGCCCCGCACTGGCGCCCTTCGATCCGCTGGCCACCGACATGCTGGCGCGGCTGCAGCCACCCGGCGCCACCCACTGGTTCGGCACCGACGCGCTCGGGCGCGACCTGTTCTCCCGCGTGCTGGTGGCGACGCGCCTCGACCTGGGCATGGCCGCGGGCGCGGTGGTGCTGTCGCTGCTCGCGGGCAGTGCGATCGGCGCATGGTGCGGCTTCGTCGGCGGCCGCCTCGACCGCTGGACCGGCCGGCTGGTCGATGTGCTCATGGCCTTCCCGCTCTTCGTCGTGGCGATGGCGCTGGTCGCGGCCTGGGGCAACAGCGTGGCGAACATCGTCTATGCGACGGCGCTCATCAACCTGCCCTTCTACATCCGGCTGGCGCGCAGCGAGGTCGGCGTGCGGCGCAACGCGGGCTACGTGCTCGCGGCGCGGCTCGGCGGGGCCACCGCGCCACGGCTGCTGTTCGGCGTGCTGCTGCCGCACGTGCTGCCGATGCTCGCGGTGCAGGGCTCCATCAACCTGGGCTGGGCGCTGCTGAACGGCGCGGGCCTGTCCTTCATCGGCCTGGGCGTGCGGCCGCCGACGGCGGAATGGGGCGTGCTGGTGAGCGAGGGCGCGCCCTACATCATCACCGGCCAGTGGTGGCTGGCCTTCTTTCCCGGGTTGGCGTTGTTCGCGGCCGTGGGCTGCTTCACCTTGCTGGGCGACGCATTGCGCGACCTGCTCGATCCGCGCGGCGCCGCGGAGGCGGCCCGGCCATGACCGCGCCGATGCTCGAGGTCGAAGGGCTGACGCTGCGCTTTCGCACACCCACGGGCCTGGTGAACGTGCTCGACCGGGTGGGCTTCACGCTGCAGGCCGGCGAAACGCTGGGCCTGGTCGGCGAAAGCGGCTCGGGCAAGTCGGTGACCGCGCTGGCGCTGGCCGGACTGCTCGATGCGCGCGCGCAAACGCAGGCGCGCACGCTCCGCTTCCAGGGCCGCTCGCTGCTGGACAGCCGGGGCGAGCCCGACACCGCCGCCTGGCAGGGCCTGCGCGGGCGCCGCATTGGCTTCGTGTTCCAGAGCCCGCGGCGTGCGCTGCACCCGCTGCGCACCATCGGCGACCAGCTGCAGCAGGTGCTGCAGGTGCATCGCGGCCTGAAGGCCTCCGCCGCGCGGCAGGAGGCGCTCGCGTGGATCGAGCGCGTGGGCCTGAGCGAGCCCGCACGCCGCTTCAAGGCCCATGCGCATGAACTCTCGGGCGGCCAGTGCCAGCGCGTGATGATCGCGCTGGCACTGGCCGGCGAACCCGAGCTGCTGATCGCGGACGAGCCGACCACCGGCCTTGACGTGAGTACGCAGGCGCGCGTGCTCGATCTCATCGCCGCGCTCGCGCGCGAACGGCGGCTGGCCACGCTGCTCATCACCCACGACCTGGCGTTGGCCGCGCAGCGCTGCGCGCGCATCGCGGTCATGCACGCCGGCCAGCTCGTGGAAACGCTGCCGTCGCGCGGCCTGCGCGATGGTGCCGCGCATCCGTACACCAGACAGCTGCTGCGCGCCACGCCGCAATCGGCAGCCACGCTCGGTGACCTGCGCAGCGTGCACGGGGTGCTGCCCGACCTGACGCGCACCGACCTTCCCGCCTGCCGCTTCGCCGAGCGCTGCGACCGGGCCGACGCCCGCTGCCACGCGCAAGCCTCGCCGCGCACGCGGCTGACGGGCCCGCATGCACTGGCCTGCTGGCACCCGGTCCAGTTCGTTCACCCGCCGCTGCCGATTGCCGCATGAGCACGCCATCGCCCTTGCTCGAAGTGCGCGACCTGGTGGCGCGCCACGCCCTGCCCGGCGCGCCGGCATGGGGCGGGCTGGTCAACCGGCGCCGCTGGCTGCAGGCCGTCGACGGTGTGAGCTTCACGCTCGCTCGCGGAGAAGCGGTCGGGCTGGTGGGCGAGTCGGGCTGCGGCAAGTCGACGCTGGTGTCGCTGCTGGCGCGCCTGAGCGATCCCGTCTCGGGGCGCATCGTGTTCGACGGCATCGAGCTGTCCGGCCACCCCGCGGCACGCGCCGCGCGGTCGCCATGGCGCCACCGCGTGCAGATGGTCTTCCAGGACCCGCACGACAGCCTCGACCCGCGCCGGACCGCCTTCGACGCCATCGCCGAGCCGCTGCGCTCCGCCGGCGGCCAGCGGGCGCTGAAGGGCGACGCGCTGCGCCGCCGCGTGCTCGAGGTGGCGCAGCGCGTGCAGCTGGGCGCAGACCTGCTGCAGCGGCGCCCGCACGAGCTCTCGGGCGGCCAGGCTGCGCGCGTGGGCATCGCACGCGCGCTGGCGCCGGGGCCCGAGCTGCTGATCCTCGACGAGCCCACGGCCGCGCTCGACGTGTCGGTGCAGGCCGGCGTGCTGGCGCTGCTCGACCGGCTGCGCCGCGAACTGGGCCTGGCCATCCTGTTCGTCTCGCACGACCTCGGGGTGGTGCGCCTGCTGTGCGAGCGTGTGCTGGTGATGCGCGAGGGCCGCATCGTCGACCAGGGCCCTGCGCGCGAACTGCTCGACAGCCCTCGCCATGCCTACACCGCTGCACTGGCCGCGGCCATTCCGAAGTTCCTGGAGCGCGCACCGCACGCCTAATGCGCGCTTTGCCTAAGCAAGCGCCAAAGCCTTCTTTGGCAAGCATGCGCGCCCCGCGTAGCCTGCGGCGGTCCTTTCTTCTTCCAACGCGTCGACCAACAAGGAACCCGCAGATGAACGATCGCTTGAACCGCGTGCACGCCTCGCGCTCCGCCGCCGTCAAGGCAGGCCTCGACCACCCCGTGATCGACACGGACGTGCATGTCAACGACTTCGCTCCGGTGCTGGAGGACTACGTGGCGCAATACGGCGGCAACAAGCTCGTCGATGCGCTGCGCAAGGCGCTGGGCGGGCGCTTCGTCACTCGCAACGGCGGCGGCAAGGACTGGTACCAGCAAAGCGCCGAGGAGCGCCAGTTCCACCGCACGCTGCGCGCGCCGTGGTGGGCCCGCGTGACGCGCAACACCTACGACCTGGCCACCTACACCCTGCCCGCGCTGCTGCACGAGCGCCTGGGCGAGCAGGGTTCCGACTACTCGATCCTCTTTCCCAACGACGTGCTCTCGCCCGCCGCGGCCGGCAGCGAGTACCGCCAGCCGCTGCACCGCGCCATCAACCACTTCCATGCCGACCAGTACCGGCCCTATGCCGACCGCCTGACGCCGGTGGCGGGCATCCCGCTGCACACGCCGCAGGAAGGCATCGAGGAGCTCGAATTCGCGGTGAAGACGCTGGGGCTGAAGGTGATCAACATCGCCGGCGGCGTGCGCCGGCCGATCCGCGCCATCGCCGAGAAGTACCCGGCGGCACAACACCCCGACATCGCGAAGCAGGTCGGATACATCGACTTCTACGGCATCGACAGCGAGCACGACTACGACCCGTTCTGGGCCAAGGTGGTGGAACTGGGCGTGCCGGTGACGACGCACTACGGCAGCCAGGGCTGGACCGGGCGGCAGTCGATCAGCAACTACATGAACAACCACATCGGCCACTTCGCCGACGGTTCGCAGGCCTTCGCCAAGGCGCTGTTCTTCGGCGGCGTCACGCGGCGTTTTCCGGGGCTGCGCGTGGGCCTGCTCGAGGGCGGTGCCGACTGGGGCGCGCATGTGTACACGCACCTGGTCGACCGCTGGGAGAAGCGCAACAGGCACGCGGTGCGCAACTACGATCCGGCCGAGGCCGACATCGATCTGCTGGCCTCGCTGTTCGAGCGCTACGGCGGCGACTTCGTCAAGGGCCGCACGCTCGACAAGGCTACGCTGCTGCGCGACAGCCTTGGCATCTCGGCGCTGCCGCACAGCCGCGAGCCGAACGAGTCGGAAATCGACGACTTCGCGCTCGCCGGCATCGAGAAGGTGAAGACATCCGCGACCGCTGGGTGAACAACTTCTACTTCGGCTCCGAGGCCGACGACCGCACCGTGGCGGCCGCCTTCAACACCCGCGTGAACCCGCTGGGCACGAAGATCAACGCGATCTGGTCGTCCGACGTGGGCCACTGGGACGTGCCGGAGTTCACTGAGCCGCTGGCCGAAACCTGGGACCTGGTGCAGCAGGGCGTGATCTCTTCCGACGACTTCAAAGCCTTCGTCTTCGGCAACCCGCACCGCTTCTACACCGAGGCCAATCCGCGCTTCTTCGAAGGCACCGAGGTGGGCCGCAAGCTCGCGCTGAAAGGCACGCGATGAGCGCCATGAAGCATCTGTCGCGCTGGGCCGCGGCGTTCGCCGTCGCCCTGGCTTGCGCCACCGCCGCGCACGCGGCGCCCGACACCATCCGCATCGGCGTGGCCACGGCCGGCGGCGGCGACCCCGTCACCTGGGGCGGTTCGCCCGGCGGCGTGGCACGCGCCAACAACTGGCTGGAGGAAGAGTTCAAGGCCTCGGGCATCAAGGTCGAGTGGCTGTTCTTCAAGGGCGCGGGCCCGGCGGTGAACGAGGCACTATCAAACAAGCAGATCGACTTTGCATACCAGGGCGACCTGCCGTCGATCGTCGGGCGCTCCAACGGGCTGAAGACCAAGCTGCTGCTGGTGAGCGGCGCGCGCAACAACCTCTACCTGGTGGCGCCGGTGAAGTCGCAGGTGCAGTCGATCAAGGACCTGAAGGGCCGCACCGTCTCGATCTTCCGGGGCACCAACGGGCATCTGGTCGCCATCAACGTGCTGGCTGCCAACGGCCTGGCGGAGCGCGACATCAAGGGCGTGAACCTGGACACCGGCAGCGCACAGGCGGCCCTGGTCTCCAACGGTGTGGACGCGGCCTTCGGCGGCTACGAGTGGTTCAAGGTGCGGGACCAGGGGCTGGCCAAGGTCGTGTACTCCACGCAGGGGCAGGACCCGGCCTTCACACGCCAGGCCTCGCTGCTGGTGCGCAGCGAGTTCGAGCAGGCGAATCCGGCCGAGGTGCAGCGCGTGGTCGACGTGTTCGTGCGCGCGGCGCACTGGTCGTCGGAGGAGAAGAACCGCGACGAACTCTTCCGGATCTGGGCGCGCAGCGGCACGCCGGTGGCGTCGTGGGCGGCCGAGTTCGACCGGCAGCCGCTGGCCGTGCGCAACTCGCCGCTGGCCGACGCGTTCATCGTCGCGCGCTACAAGGCCGTGGTGGCCGACGCGCTCAAGCTCAGGCTGATACGGCGCGAGGTGTCGGTGGACGACTGGTTCGACACGCGCTACCTGAAGGCGGCACTGAAGAAGCAGGGGCTGGAGGATTTCTGGACCGCCTTCGATGCGAAGGGCCAGCCGGCGGCCGGTGCATCGGTCGCTGCGAAATGAGCGCGCCGTTGCCTTGTCTCTCCAAGCTCGGGCAGGGCGACTCGCGTTGCCCTCTCTCCCGCTCGCGGGAGAGGGAGCAAGACCCGGACCGCGCGGTGTCTTCATCCCACTCGCCGCGAAGTGAGCGATACCGATGAGCGCCGAAGCCGAACTCTCTGCGGCGCTTGAACGGCACGGCGCCCCGTCCGCACGTCCGACGTTGCCCTGGCGCCGCATCGCCGTGCGGCTGGTCGACGCCGCCCTGCCCTGGCTGCTTCCCGTCGCTCTTCTCGCGCTGTGGTTCGCCGGCGCCGAGCAGGGCTGGATCTCCCCGCAGGTGCTGCCGCCGCCGCAGTTCGTGTGGGACACGCTGCGCGACCTGGCGTCCAACGGCGACCTGTGGCTGCACGTGAGCACCAGTTTCACGCGCGTGGGCGTGGGCTTCGCCATCGGCACGCTGATCGGGCTGGTGCTGGGCTCGGCCATGGGGCTGTCGCGGCGCCTCGAGGCCTATGTGCTGCCCAGCTTCAACGCGCTGGTGCAGATCCCGGTGCTCGCCTGGCTGCCTTTCGTGCTGCTGATCGTGGGCATCGGCGAGCCGCTGAAGTACATCCTCATCGCCAAGGCGGCGCTGGTGCCGGTGGCGCTGAACACGCTGCAAGGTTTCCGCCAGACGCCGGTGTCGCTGCGCGAGGTGGGCGAGGTCTACGGCTACACCCGGCGCCAGCAGGTGCTCGAGATCGTGCTGCCGCATGCAGTGCCCACGCTCTTCACGGGCGTGCGCCTGGGCTTCACCAAGGCATGGCTGTCGCTCGTCGTGGTGGAGCTCGTGGCATCGAGCGAAGGGCTGGGCTACCTCATCGTGTACGGGCGCCAGCTGTTCCAGCTCGACCTGGTGATGGCCGCAGTGATCGTGGTCGGTGCCATCGGCTATGCCATCGACCGGCTGCTCGACCGCCTGGAAGCGGCGGCGAACCGCCACCGGCCCGGAGGCAAGCGATGAACCGCACGGCAACGGACGCCGCGGAACTGGCCGCCGTGCAGCCGCTGCGGCAGGCCGGGCGCAGCCGCTGGCGCGGCCTGGTGCTGCCGGCGCTCGCCATTGCGATGTGGTGGCTGCTGTCATCGCTGGACATCGCCAATTCCGCCCTGCTGGTGTCGCCGGCCAAGGTGGTCGACACCGCCGTCGACCAGGTCGCGAGCGGTCGGCTGTGGCGCGCGCTGGGCGCCAGCCTGGCCCGCGAGGCCACGGGCTTCGCGATCGGCACGTTGTCGGGCCTGCTGCTGGGCGCACTGCTCGGCCTGTCGCCGCTGTTCGACCGCATCGTCGGCCCGAGCTTCAACACCTTCAAGCAGATCTCGCTGTTCGCATGGATTCCGCTGATCTCGGTGTGGTTCGGACTGGGCGACGTGGCCAAGGTGGTGTTCCTGTCGCTGGCCGCGCTGGTGCCGGTGGTGGTGAACACCTGCGACGGCATCCGTACCGTGCCGCCCGGCCTGCTGGAGGTGGCGCGCGTGTACGGCTTCACCCGCTGGCAGACGGTCACGCAGGTGGTGCTGCCGGCGGCGCTGCCGTCGATCTTCACGGGCGTCTACCTTGCCCTCATCTATTCCTGGCTCGCGACCATCGGCGCCGAATACCTGCTGGTGGCCGGCAAGGGCATCGGCAACACGCTGATCGAAGGCAGCGAGCATTTCCAGATGGACCTGGTCATCTTCGGCATGGTCGTCATCGGCACTGTCGGCTGGCTGATGAACGCCGCCGCCCGTGCACTCGAACGCCGGCTGGCGCGCTGGACCGGGCGCGCGAACTGAGACAAGGCTTCAACCCATGAGCACTCCCCTGACCACACAGACCTCCAACGAGCTCGACATCCGCGGCCTCGGCAAGCGCTACACCCACGCCCAGGCGCAGGGCGGCGAACTGCAGGTGCTCGAAGGCATCGACCTGCACGTGCCCGAGGGCCGCTTCGTGAGCATCGTGGGCGCGAGCGGCTGCGGCAAGTCGACCCTGCTGCGGCTGATCCTCGGGCTGGACACCCAGTACGAAGGACAGATCCTGCTGGGCGGCCAGCCGGTCTCGGGCACCGGCCGCGAGCGCGGCATCGTGTTCCAGGACCACCGGCTGTTCCCGTGGCTCACGGTGGCGCAGAACATCGCTGTAGGGCTGCGCAACGCGCACCTCACCGCGCGCGAGAAGGCTGAACTGGTGGCCGAGCACGTGGCGCTGGTCGGCCTGGAGGGCTTCGAGCGCTCGTGGCCGCACCAGATCTCCGGCGGGATGGCGCAGCGCGTGGCGATCGCGCGCGGCCTGGTGAACCGCCCGCGCGTGCTGCTGCTCGACGAACCCTTCGGCGCGCTCGACGCGCTCACCCGCTCGCGGCTGCAGAACGAACTGCAGCGCATCTGGCAGAAGGAACGCATCACCATGCTGCTGGTGACGCACGACGTGGAAGAAGCCGTGTTCCTCGGCGACCGCGTGGTGGTGATGCAGCCGTCGCCGGGGCGCATCCGCCGCACGGTCGACATCGACCTGCCGCACCCGCGCAACCGCAGCGACCCCGCGTTCATCCGCCTGCGCGACGATGTACTGGGCGACTTCATCGACAGCGGCGCGGACGCGCGCCCGGTGCCGCCGCAGCCCCGGGGCGGCCTGCCGGTGCCGGGGCTGCCGCCCGGGCTCCAGCTCGCCTGGTGAACGGCATCCTCTTCACACTTGCCGCGAGCGGCGGGACGCCCGTCTGCCCGCACATGCACGCGAGCGCCTAAGCAAACGCGAAAGCCTTCTTTGGACATGCGGGCGCCGCGCCTACGCTTCAGGGCCATTTCCATCACCCGAATCCACGCCATGGCCACATCGACCCGCCAGTTCAAGCTCGGCGCCTTCCTCATGCAGACCGGCCACCACATCGCCGCATGGCGCCACCCCGGCGCGCAGGCCGATGCGGGGAGCAACTTCAGGCACTACGTGCAGCTCGCGCAGAAGGCGGAAGCCGCGAAGTTCGATGCGGTGTTCCTGGCCGACTCGGTGGGCGTGCGCAGCAGCGACCTCCCCTCGCTGTCGCGCACCGCGCGCAGCGACCACTTCGAGCCGCTCACGCTGCTGTCGGCGCTGGCCGCGGTGACCGAGCGCATCGGCCTGATCGCCACCGTCTCGACCAGCTTCAACGAGCCCTTCAACGTGGCGCGCAAGTTCGCCTCGCTCGACCAGATCAGCGGCGGCCGCTCGGGCTGGAACCTGGTCACCTCCAGCGGCACGGGCGAGGCGCAGAACTTCAATCGCGATGAGCACTTCGAACACGCGTTGCGCTACGAGCGTGCGGCCGAGTTCCACGACGTGGTCACCGGGCTGTGGGACAGCTGGGAAGACGACACCTTCGTGCGCGACAAGGAAAGCGGCCGCTACTTCGACGAAGACAAGCTGCATGTGCTCGGCCACAAGGGCAAGCACTTCTCGGTGCGCGGGCCGCTGAACGTCTCGCGCTCGCCGCAGGGCCGGCCGGTGGTGGTGCAGGCCGGCGCATCGGAGGCCGGCCGCGACCTGGCGGCGCGCACGGCCGAGGTGATCTTCGTGGCGCACCAGACCTTCGACGAGGCGAAGGAGTTCTACGCCGACATCAAGGCCCGCGCGGCCGCCTATGGCCGCGACCCCGACAGCGTGAAGATCATGCCCGGCATCTTCCCGGTGGTGGGCCGGACGCAGGCCGAGGCGGAAGAGAAGTTCGCGCAGTTGCAGGACCTGGTGCATCCGGTGGTGGGCGTGTCGCTGCTGTCGGGCGTGATCGGGGGCTTCGATTTCTCGGGCCTGCCGGTGGACGGGCCGCTGCCCGAGCTGCCCGAGACCAACGGGCCGAAGAGCCGCCAGCGGCTGCTGGTCGACCTGGCGCGCCGAGAGAACCTGAGCATCCGCGACCTGTACCTGCGCATCGCCGGCGCGCGCGGCCACCAGCAGGTCGTCGGCACGCCAGCCAGCATCGCGGACCAGCTGCAGCAGTGGTTCGAGGAAGGCGGCGCGGACGGCTTCAACATCATGTCGCCGTGGTTCCCGGGCGGGCTGGATGACTTCATCGAGCTGGTGCTGCCGGAACTGCGCCGCAGGGGACTGTTCCGCACCGAGTATGAGGGGCGCACGCTGCGCGAGCACCTGGGCCTGCAGCGCCCGCGGCATCCTGCGCAGCTGAAGGCCGTTGGCACGGCGCAGGAATCGGCGGCGTAGCCGCTCGGCCCGCCGCAGACCTCAGGCGTCCCCCGCCGGCCCCACCGCAAGGTTCTCCTGTCGAGAACCGGCCCTGGTCGCCATCAGGGTCGCGTTGCGTTTGCTGGTCATGCTTGAGAAAGATCGCGCGCTGCAGGACGCGTGCCGGGCGGGTCGAGCATCCGACGGCCACGTTCGTTGGCTCGAGGGACCGTCCGCCCCGCACGCTGTGTCACGACGAGTTCATCGGAACACGCCTTCGTCTGCGGCGGCTGCAAGGACGGCGAGCAGGCCCCGGCACGCAGGCACCGGCCGGCGGCGTGTCTTCATGACGCTCGCCGCACTTGCTGCAGCGGCTGCCTCACTTCAGGATCGCGGGCGGACCGGCTCAGAACGCATATCTCGCGCTCAGAAGAATCACTCTCGCTGCAGCGGCCGGCAGATGCCAGCCCTCCACGAGGGCCGGCGCGCGCAACGCATCGCGTCGCCTGCGCGCGCTGCCGGCGGGCCGATCGCCGCCACTGGCGGCATACTGGGCCTTCCAAGAACACCTTCAGGGAGGGACTGCGACATGTCGATCGTCTTTTCGTCTTTCACCGACTACCTGGATATGCTGCCGCAAGAGCAGGCGCGGCACGGCGATGCGCTGCGTTCGCAGGTTCGCCAGCAGGTGCAGGAACCGTCCAGCGCCGGACTCTCCGCGTTCCTCTTCCTGCCCGACCAGCTCGACCATCCCGATCACGACGACGCCGCACAGGTGTTCGCCCAGGCGGTGGAGCAGATGTACCTGCCCAGGCCCCTGGTGGACGACGAGATCCCGCTTCTCTTCCTCGGCTATCACGCGATGAACCGGTTCAGCGGCAAGCGCACGTCGCAGGGTTTTCTGCTGACCGATCAGGCGATCTACGTGCAGGACGATTTCACGGTACTGTCGGCCGCACCGGCGCCTGCGCGAGGCCAGGCTCTGCCGACGGGCGTCGATGTGGTGCAAGGCTTCGTGTCGCCCCTGCTCGCAGGCTATAAAGCCTGGAAGGACTGGGCCGACCTCGCGCAGTGTCCGCAATCCGATCTGTCGGCGCGATGCGGCGCATCGCTGCAGGCGGTGATCGGCACGGTGATCGGGTATCACGCGCAGCATGGCAGCCTGCGGCAGCCCCGGCTGCGCGAATGGAAGCTCGCCGAACTGGTGGCCGAGCATGATGCGGGCGAGGCACTGCTCGATCCGCTCAACCCCAAGCTCTCCAAGAAGCTCGGCAAGGTCATCGGCAAGTTCCAGATTCCCGCCGACGAAGCCCTGCAGTTTGCGCTGGTCGACTTCCCGCTCTTCGGCGGCCCGTACGGCCTCGCGCTGACCTCGAAGGCGCTGTACGGAAAGGACCTGATGGAATCGCCGTTGCGCATCGCGCTTGCGCAAGTGGATGCGAGCGCCCTGCAGATATCGGAGAAAGGCGACCGGCTGTCGACCGGCGCCAACCTGCCCATCGCACTGCCCTCCTACACGGACGCGGCGCTTCGCGATCCCTTTCTCGGGCTCCTGAAGCAGGAAATCGTGCGCCTGCAATCGCAGGCCTGAAGCGCCAGCGTGGCGGGCAGGATCGCCACGCCATCCGCCCATCGGCAACGCGACGCTGTCCTCAATCCCTGATCAGCCCCAGGAAGTCCTTCGAGCGTTGGCTCGCGGTGGGGCCGAAGAAGTGCTCCGGCGTGGCGTCGTCCACGATCACGCCGCCTTCCATGAACACGATCCGGTCGGCCACGTCTTTCGCGAAGTGCGTCTCGTGCGTCACCACGAGCATGGTCATGCCCTTGTCGGCGAGTTCGCGCATCACCTTCAGGACTTCGCCGCGCAGCTCGGGGTCCAGGGCGGAGGTCGGCTCGTCGAAAAGGATCACTTCGGGATTCATCGCCAAAGCGCGGGCAATGGCCACCCGTTGCTTCTGTCCGCCCGACAGCCGGCCGGGGTATTCGTCGGCCTTTTCCAGCAGCCCGACCTGGCCGAGCAGCTCGCGCCCGCGGGGCAACGCCGCAGCCTTGCGAATGCCCTGCACCGAGACCATGCCTTCGATCACGTTCTCGACGGCGGTCATGTGCGAGAACAGGTTGAACGACTGGAAGACCATCGCCGTCTTCTTCCGGATCTCGCGCATCTTGCGGCGAGTCTCTGCCGAAGGTCTGGACCCCGCGTCGGCGATCTCGATGCCGCACATCCGCACGGTGCCGCGGTCGGGCATCTCGAGGAAGTTGAGCGAGCGGATCAGCGTGGTCTTGCCGGAGCCCGAAGGTCCCATGATCACCACGACCTCGCCGCGCGCGACGGTGAGATCGATCTGCCGGAGTACATGGTTCGGCCCGAAGCTCTTGGCGAGGTTTCTGACGTGGACCGGCGGAGTGGTTGTTGCGTTCATGCGTAGCGCTTGGAGAGGCGGCTTTCCAGCCAGGTCTGCAGGAGGGTGAGCACCTGGTTGATGAACCAGTAGATGGCACCGACGATGAGGAACATTTCCATGTACCGGAAGGTGGTGGCGCCCATCTGCTCGGCGACGCGCGTGAGCTCGACCACGGTGACCGTCGACGCCAGTGAGGTGTCTTTCATCAGCCCGATCAGACGGCTGCCGACAGGCGGCAGCACGATGCGTGTCGCCTGCGGGAGCACGACGCGGAACAGCGTCTTCCAGTAGCCCATGCCCATGGACCAGGCCGCTTCCCACTGGCCCTTGTCGACGGCCATGATCCCCGAGCGGAAGTTCTCGCTGAGGTAGGCAGCGGCGAAGAGGCTCAGGGCCAGCAAGGCGGAAGGAATCGGTCCCATCACGATGCCGTACGACGGCAGGCCGAAATAGATCAGCAGGATCTGGATCAGCAGCGGCGTGCCGCGGAACACGGACACGTAGGTGAAGGCGAACCACCGCAGCGGCGCGAACGGCGAGATGCGTGCCAGCGCGATCAGCAAGCCCAGCAGGCAGCCGAAGAAGAACGCCGACAGGCCCAGGCCCAGCGTGACCAGCACCGCCTTCTCGAGCAGGGGGAGCGCCCTGATGAACAGGTCCATCATGTTCGGCCTCCGTCCTCAGCGCGGCGCGGCGCCCGTGCGGCGGGCGGCGTAGCCCGAGAGTGCGGCCTGCAGGTCGGCGATGAGGTCGGCCGTGTCCTCCAGGCCGATCGACAGGCGCACCACGGGCTGGTCGGTGGCCGGGAACAGGCGGTCGGCCTGCAGCGGCGCGGGATAGTACGCGGCAAGGCTGTGCACACCGCCCCAGCTGGCGCCAATCACGAAGCGCTTGAACGCATCGAAGAAGCCGTGGAACGCCGCTTCCGGCGCTGGCTTGAGCACGAGGGAGAACAGGCACCCGTTGGTCCGGAAATCGCGCTTCCACAGCGCATGACCCGGGTCCGATTCGAGCGGCGGGTACAACACGCGGTCGACCTCGGGCTGCGCCTGCAGCCACCGCGCGACGTGCAACGCCGATGCGCTCTGCGCAGCCACGCGCAGCTTCAGCGTCTCGAGTCCGCGCAGTACCAGGAAGCAGTCCTCTGGGCTCACCTGCTGGCCGAGAATGCTCTGCGTCTCGCGCAGCACGTCGTAGTGCGCGTGGTCGTTCATGCTGATGCTGCCCATCAGCAGGTCGGAATGGCCGCCCAGGAACTTCGTCGCAGCCTCGATGCTGAAGTCCACGCCGTGCTCGAGCGGCCGGAAGCCCAGCGGGCTGGCCCAGGTGTTGTCCATCATCGTGAGAACGCCGCGGCGCTTCGCCACGGCCGCGATGGCGGGCGTGTCCTGCATTTCCATCGTCACCGTGCCGGGCGACTCCATGCAGATCATCCGCGTGTTCGGCCGGATGAGCGACTCGATCTCGGCGCCGATCGCAGGCCTGTAGAACTCCACCTCCACGTTCATGCTAGCGAGCCACTTCTGCGCGAAGGTCTTCAACGCGCCATAGCAGGCCGCGGACACCAGCAGGTGGTCGCCGCCGCGCACGAAGCCCATGACCGTCGTCATCAGCGCGGACTGCCCCGAAGGCGTGATCACGCAATGCCGCCCACCCTCGAGCTGCGCGATCCTGCGTTCGAGCCCGCGCGCGGTCGGGGTGCCAGTGATGCCGTAGCTGAAGCCGTCGGGCTGCCGGCTCTTGCGGTTCACGAAGTCGTTGAAGTTCTCGAAGACGACCGTCGAGCCACGCATCACGGGCGGCGACAGGCTCTCGAATGCGTCATTAGCTGGAGCAATTGATTGCATTTATGCTATTCGTTCAGGTTAGGTTGTCTTGGCCGATGCGCTGAAGTATTTGTCAGGCGACCTATCAGCTCAACAGCGCCGGCTACTCGCTCGATAAACGGAGGTTATGGATGGAGAAGCGTGACATCGAGGTGTTCCGCGCAGTCATGCGGGCAGGCACCACGAGCCAGGCCGCGACGTTGCTGGGCGTGTCCCAACCCGCGGTGAGCCAGTCCTTGCGCAAGTTCGAGCTCGCCTGCGAACTGCGCTTGTTCGAGCGGGTGCGCGGGCGCCTGGTGCCCACACAGGAGGCCATCGCCCTGATGGTCGAGGTCGACCGCTACTTCACCGGCCTCGAGATGATCGAGCACCGCATCCGCAGCCTGAAGTCCTTCGGCCTGGGGCGGCTTGCCATCGGCGCCCTTCCGGCCCTCGGCACGGGCTTCATGCCGCGGGCCATCGCGGCCTTCGGCCTTGAGCGGCGCCAGATCCAACTGTCGTTCCAGGTCATGAGCTCGCGCGAGGTCTACCAGCAGGTGTCTGCCGGCCAGCTCGACTTCGGCCTGATGGCCGAAGAGCTTTCCGTCACCGGCCTCGAGCATTCGCCCTTCGCGAAAGTGCACGGCGTGATCGTGATGAATGCGAAGCACCCGCTGGCGCGAAAGAAGATCCTCGACGCCAATGATCTTGCGAGCCACCCCTTCATTGCGCTCAACCCCGAGGACGTCGGACGCCGCGCCCTCGACGAAGCGTTGGCAGCCGAAGGCCGCAGCCTTCGCCCTGTGATCGAGACGCCCTACTCCAACTCGGTGTGCGAGTTCGCGCTGCAGGGCGTCGGCATGGGCATGGCACACCCCGTGATGGCGCTCGACTACGTGACGCGCGGCTTGCTGCTCAAGCCGATGGCCTTCGACATCCCGTCCACCTCGCTGCTCGTGTTCAGGCCGGGCATGCCGCTGTCGGACAACGCCAAGGAGCTGCTGCGCGTCATGCGCATCCAGCTCGAAGCCGACTTGAAGCGCGTACGGGAGGCGGTGGGCGGCGCGGTCGTCCCGGTTCCGCGGAAGGCACCCAAACGGCGATAGTAGTTTCCCTGATTGGTGCATAAGCCCGGCTTATTGAGCAACTACCTGCGCCCGATTGTGGCAAGGCCGTGGCGCGCGACAAGATCGCGCTCATTCATCGACCTCCAACTTCCTACGCGCCATGAACCGAGTTTCTTCCAGACGCCACCTGATCTGCAGCCTGTTCGCCATGTCGGCCCTCGGCATGCTGCTTGCCCCCAAGGCCTCGGCGCAGCAGGCCGACCTGCTCGCCAACGCGCGCGCCAGCGGCGTGATCCGCGTGGCCAACACGCAGGCCAGCCCGCCGTGGAGCATGCTCGACGACAAAAACCAGCCAGCCGGCTACGACGTCGAGGTGGCCAAGGAGGTGGCCAGACGCATCGGCGTCGCCAGGGTGGAGTTCGTTGCCGATCTCTTCAAGAACTTCGTCGAAGGCCTGAAGGCCGGCAAGTACGAACTCGTGATGAACGACCTCACGCCCACGCCCGAGCGCGAGAAGCAGGTCGACTTCAGCATCGCCTACGGCCTCGAGGACTTCCGCATCTTCGTGCGCACCTCCAACAACGACATCAAGGACCGGCCAGACCTGAAGGGCAAGCGCATCGGTGTCACGGCGGGCACCAGCAACGAATCGTGGTCGCGCGCCAACCTTCCCGGCTCGGAGATCGTGACCTACGACAACGGCGGCCTTGTCTTCAACGACATCGCGATCGGACGCATCGATGCGCTCATCAGCTCCCACTTCGGCGGCATGCGGTACGCGACGGTGAACAAGCTGCCGATCAAGGAAGTGGGTCCGATCCTCACCTACCAGCTGTCGGCCGCCGCCATGCCCAAGAACCAGCCTGCGTTGCGCGAAGCGGTGAGCAAGGCCATCAGGGACATGCGCGCCGACGGCACCATCGACAGGCTGTCGAACCGCCTGCTCGGCGTGAGCTACCAGATGTCGGCGCAGATTGCGCACGAAGAAAAGCAATGAGAGGACACCGCACGCCCCGGCCTTGCGCGACGCATTGTCCCGAAACCGGCGGGTGTCACCAGATGTCGTCGTTGGGCATCAACCGCCTCTGGACACGGAAGTTGCGCACGCTGCGCAGGGCAAAGCCGTTCTGGCTTCCGTAGACACGGGGAATGTCGTGCATGAGGTCGGCGACGGGCATCCGGATTCCGCCCCTGGGAAGCTGCGCACCGCCGATGGCCATCAACTGGCCCTGCACCCATCCCAGGCCGATACCGGTCTGCTTCTGCACATAGATCCACCAACGATCCTCTTCGTACTTCAGGAACGCAAAGCCGCGAGGCTGCTGCGGATCGCTGTAGTCGTCGGTGGTCATGGCCGCGGCGAGGCCCAGCACGTTGAGTCTCGCCGGATGGTTGAGGTACTCCCTCTGGAAATGAAGGGCCCCACCCTGCACGTGGTAGACGCGATAGTTGTCGGCGTCGATCTGGTCCACCATGATCGAGCAGCCGCTCAAATCGGGCGTGAAGACCAGCTGTCGCAGCCCGCCCGCACGAACCGGGATGACACAGGAATCGCCTTGCGGCACCCAGTAGCCGAAGATCGGCATTTCCCGCTCGTTGCCGGGCTGGGCCTCCAACAGGTCCGCCGCGCGCAGGATGACGACACGCTGCCCGTTGACAAGGTGTGGAACCAGGTCGAACGATGCCGTTCCGGCGTCCAGAGGGCGGATGCCCAATGCCGTCGTGAAGTTCTGCTGCAGATAGCCTCTGGTGAGCTGGGAAAGCAGGACGTTGTATCCGAGGGTCATGCTGGATCGCGCGCGGGCAGGCGGCCGGAGTGAGGACCCCGGCGTTATGTCACGCACGCCGCCTTCGCGTAAATACCCGAGAACAGGTACGAACGTGGCGTCTGCAAGCCGGTCCACCTCCGCACCACGGGTTCATGCGCCGGACTGCGCCATCAGGCGAAGGTTCTGGACCGCCGCGCCCGCGGCGCCCTTGCCGAGGTTGTCGAGCACGGCGCTCAACACGATCTGCCCGGTGCGTTCGTTGCATGCGACGCCGAGGCTCATGTCGTTTGAGCCGTTGTGGATCTGCGGATCGAGTTCGGTGATCGGCACGTTCGAAGACATCGGCATCACGCGCACATGCGTGGCGTCGCGGTACCGCTGCGCGAGGCATTCGTGGATGCGTGCACCGGACGCATCTGCGGGAAGCATTCGCGCATGCAGCCCGATGGTCAGCACGATGCCCTGCCGGTAGCTGCCATAGGCCGGCACGAAGATGGGCCGCACCGCCAGGCCGGCGTAGGCCTCGATCTCCGGCACGTGCTTGTGCTCGAGTGCAAGGCCGTAGACCTTCAGCGAATGCGCTCCGCCCCGGCCTCGTGCGCTTCCGCCCCCGCCCTGCCCTGGCCCGAATAGCCCGAGACGGCATGGATGACGAGCGGATAGTCTGCAGGCAGCAGGCCCGCGTCGGTCAGAGGCCGCAGCAACGCGACCGCGGCCGTCGGATAGCAACCCGGATTCGTCACGCGCGACGCCGAGGCGATGCGTTCGCCTGCCCGGCATCGAGTTCCGGCAGGCCGTAGATCCAGCCGGGGCTGGTGCGGTGCGCCGAGCTCGCGTCGATGACACGCACCGAAGGGTTCTCGATCATCGACACCGCATCGCGCGCTGCGGCATCGGGCAGGCAGAGGATCGCGATGTCGCATTCGTTGAGCGCAGCCCGGCGCGCAGACGCATCCTTGCGCAGGCCGGCCGGCAGTGTGCGAATGCGGAATTCCCCACCCTGGAGCCGGTTCTGCAGGTCGAGGCCGGTGGTGCCCTGGTCGCCGTCGATGAAAATATGAAGGTCCATGGAACGCGATCGTAGGGGCGCGGCCTCGATGGCTCCAGCTAAATATATGCAACCCGAGATTAAGAAAAATTGAATCCATGCCATGCGTGAACTGAGCCTCGACCACCTTCGCACCCTGGTCGCCATTGCCGACCTCGGGTCCCTGGCCAATGCCGCGCGCGCCCTTCACCTGGCAGCGCCGACCGTCACGGTGCAGATCGCGGAACTGGAATCGCGCCTGGGGGCCAACTGCTGGTTCGGGGACGGGGGCCCGCGCAGGCAACCGCGCTGGGAGAGCGGTTCATCGCGCGTGCCCGCAGGCTGCTGGCGGATGCGGACGATGCGGTGGAGGACGTTCGGCGCCAGCTCGCAGGCCAGACGGGCCGGGTGCGGGTGGGTGCCTCGACGGGTGCCATCGCGCACCTGCTGCCGCCGGCGCTCGAACGCCTTGCGCGGAACCATCCGGGCATCGACGTGAACGTGCAGGTCCTGACCTCCAACGACAGCATGGCCCGGCTCTCGGCAGGCAGCCTGGACCTGGCCGTCGTGGCGCTGCCGCAGGCGCCCGTGCGCGGCGTTCACCTCACGCCGCTGCGGCGCGAGGCCGTCGTCGCCTTCCTGCCGGCGGACTGGAAGGCGCCCCGGCGGCTGACACCGCAATGGCTGGCACAGCGTCCGCTGATCATGAACGACGCCTCCACTCGGCTCTACCGGCTGACGGCGGAATGGTTCTCCGCGGCCGGCGTCCATTGCCGGCCGCGCATCGAGCTCAACTACAACGACGCGATCCGGACACTGGTTGCCGCCGGCTACGGCGCGGCGCTGCTGCCGGAGGAATCGCAAACGCCCGCGCACGACCCGCGCATCGCCATCCGCCCGCTCAGCCCGGCCCTGTGGCGGCAGCTGGGCGTCGCGGTCAGCGACCGGGACACGAGCGGCCCGACGCGCATCGTGCTGGAGGCCCTTCTGCCGGCGAAGGCGCCGGCGAGCTGAACCCGCGGGCCCGCGGGGCTGTCCGGATGACTTTCGGGCGACTAGACTCGAGCCATGCGAGACATCATTGCCGGCTTCGTGCGCTTCCAGAAGGAAGTGTTTCCCGCTCACAAGGAGCTCTTCAAGGAACTGGCCACGAGCCAGACGCCCACGGCGTTGTTCATCTCTTGTTCCGACAGCCGCATGGTGCCGGAGCTCGTGACACAACGTGAACCGGGCGACCTTTTCGTCATCAGGAATGCGGGCAACATCGTCCCGTCCTTCGGTCCCGAGCCCGGGGGCGTGTCGGCCACCGTCGAGTTCGCGGTCGCCGCCCTGAAGGTGAGCGACATCGTCATCTGCGGGCACTCCGACTGCGGCGCCATGAAGGCGATCGCAACGTGCGCCTGCCTCGACACGATGCCGGCCGTCAAGAGCTGGCTGCGCTACTCGGATGCGGCCCGCATGATCAACGAAGCGCAGCCCCATGCCGACGAGCGCTCGCGCGTGGACGGCATGGTGCGGGCCAACGTCGTGGCCCAGTTGAACAACCTGCGCACGCACCCTTCCGTGTCGCTCGCGCTGGCGCAGGGCGCGCTCACGCTGCACGGGTGGGTCTACGACATCGAAACCGGCTCGATCGAAGCCCTGGACACGGACACGGGCCGCTTCGTGCCGCTGGCGGAGCACCAGTCGGCGAAGGAATCGAACGGCGGCTGATCCGGTCCCGCCCGGCACCGGTCGCCGGCAAGAAAACGCGGCGCGCTACCCCAGCGCGTCGTTCACCTGCTCGCGGAACTCGCTCAGGCTGACCGCTGCGCCGATCTCGCGCGGCAGCGCATCGCGCACCGAGAACACGCCGAGGATCTTCGCGCCCGCCACCAGCGGCAGGTGCCGGAATCCGCGCTCGAGCATCATCGCCACCGCGTCGGACACCAGCGTCTCGGGCGGAATGCAGATCGGGTTGGGCGTCATGGCCTCGCGCACCGGCGTGCGGTCGGGGTCGAGCCCCTTGGCCAGCACGCGGGTCATGAGGTCGCGCTCGGTGAGGATGCCCAGCAGGATGTCGGGCAGCTCCATGACGAGCACGCTGCCGCAGTTGGCGCGCGTCATGACGCAGGCGGCGTCGCGCACGCTGGCCTGCGGGCCCAGGCTGATCACGTGCGTGCGCGAGATCGATTGGAAAACGGTGCGCTCGGCCATGGTGCGCCCTCCTGAAGGAGCGCCAATGGTGCCGCCGACGGCGCCTCAGCGCAAGGAGTCGTTGAGCCTCGCCAGCGCCTTGGCGCCGGGGCACAGCTCGCCGGCGTCCAGCGCATTGAGCGGCCGGTCGCTGGTGTTCAGCGCGGTGTGCAGGTCGGTGGCCAGCGGATCGACGTACAGCAGCCCGGTCACCACCTCGCCCATCTCCTGGTGCCGCTGCATGTAGGCCATCGCGGCGTAGCGGTCGCCGGGGTTGTAGTCGGGGTGCAGGCTGCGCAGGCGCAGCAGCGTGCCGTCGTGCTGGCGCACGTCCACCACCTCGCCCGGTCCCTGATCGATGGTGATCTCGTCGCGGCCGCTGATGAAGTCGATGCGGCTCACCGCCTCGTTGTGCTCGCGCACGTAGTCGTAGCTCTTGGTGCTGCCGGGGTGGTTGTTGAACGCGATGCACGGGCTGATGACGTCGATGAACGCCGAGCCGCCGTGGCTGATCGCCCCCTTGATGAGCGGCACCAGCTGCGCCTTGTTGCCCGAGAACCCGCGCCCCACGTAGCTGGCGCCCAATTGCAGCGCCATCGCGACGAGGTCCACCGGGCTGTCGGTGTTGACCACGCCCTTCTTGCTCTTGGAGCCCTGGTCGGCCGTCGCCGAGAACTGGCCCTTGGTCAGCCCGTAGACGCCGTTGTTCTCCACGATGTAGGCCATGCGCACGCCGCGCCGCATGGCGTGCGCGAACTGGCCCAGGCCGATGGAGGCGGAGTCGCCATCGCCGGA
The DNA here is from genome assembly GCF_902712855.1 of Variovorax paradoxus. Classification (NCBI taxonomy): domain Bacteria; kingdom Pseudomonadati; phylum Pseudomonadota; class Betaproteobacteria; order Burkholderiales; family Comamonadaceae; genus Variovorax; species Variovorax paradoxus. The sequence continues at coordinate 1,426,228 of NZ_LR743508.1, read as the reverse complement.
GACGCCCAGGTACAGCAGGTCGCGGTTGGCCAGGTTGGCGCCGGTCAGCACGCTGGGCATGCGCCCGTGGACCGTGTTGAAGCCGTGCGACGCGCCGAGGAAATAGTCGGGCGTCTTCGAGCTGCAGCCGATGCCCGAGAGCTTGGCCACGCGGTGCGGCTCGATGTCGAGCTCCCAGCACGCCTCGATGATGGCGGCGGAGATCGAGTCGTGGCCGCAGCCGGCGCACAGCGTCGAGATCTTGCCCTCGTAGTCGCGCCGCGTGTAGCCCACCTTGTTGGTGGCCAGCGTGGGGTGCCGCAGCCTGGGCTTGGCGAGGTAGGTCATGCCGCTTCCTCCGTCGGATGAACGTGCGCGGCGATCGCCTGCCCGATGAAGCGCGCGGTGATGGGTGTGCCGTCGAAATGCAGCACCCGGATCAGCCGTGCCGGGTCGACGTCCAGCTCGTTGACCAGCAGGCTGCGCATCTGCGCGTCGCGGTTCTGCTCCACCACGAACACCCGCTCGTGCTGCGCAAGAAACTGTGCCACGCTGTCCGGAAACGGAAAGGCCCGCAGCCGCAGCGCATCGAGGTGGATGCCGCGCGCCTCCAGCGCGTCCAGCGCCTCGTGCATCGACGGGCTGGTCGATCCGAAATAGATGACGCCCAGCCCGGTCCTTGCGGCGGCAGGCCGCAGCACCGGCTGCGGCACCAGCGTGGCCGCGGTCGCGAACTTCTTGAGCAGCCGCTCCATGTTGTAGATGTAGTCCGGCCCGCGCTCCGAATACCGGGCGTACGCGTCGCGCGTGGTGCCGCGCGTGAAATAGCTGCCCTTGGTCGGGTGCGTGCCCGGCAGCGTGCGCCAGGGAATGCCGTCGCCGTCCACGTCCTTGTAGCGGCCGAAGTCGCGTCCCGCCTCGAGCTCCTCGGCGCTCATGACCTTGCCGCGGTCGTAGGCCGCGCTGTCGTCCCAGGCAAAGGGCTCGCACAGGCGCTGGTTCATGCCGATGTCCAGGTCGGTCATCAGGAACACGGGCGTCTGCAGCCGGTCGGCCAGGTCCAGCGCCGCGGCCGCCTGCTCGAAGCACTCGTGCGGGTCCTGCGGAAACAGCAGCACGTGCTTGGTGTCGCCGTGCGACGCATAGGCGCAAGCGAGCACGTCGGCCTGCTGCGTGCGCGTGGGCATGCCGGTTGAAGGACCGCCGCGCTGCACGTTGATGAGCGTGATGGGTATCTCCGCGAAGTAGGCCAGCCCGATGAACTCCGCCATCAGCGAGATGCCCGGCCCCGAGGTCGCGGTGAAGGCCCGCGCGCCGTTCCAGCCGGCGCCCACCACCATGCCGATGGAGGCGAGCTCGTCTTCCGCCTGCACGATGGCGAAGCGGTGCTGGCCGGTGGCCGCATCGACACGGAACTTGGTGCAGTACTTCTGGAAGGCCTCGGCCACCGACGACGACGGCGTGATCGGATACCACGCCGCCACGGTGGCACCGCCGTACACGCAGCCCAACGCCGCCGCGCTGTTGCCGTCCACGAAGATGCGCCCGCCCACCCGGTCGGCACGCCGCACCTGCAGGCCGACCGGCTCGTGCAGGTTTTCCCGTGCGAAGTCGCAGCCCAGGTGCAGCGCCTGCACGTTGGAAGCGAGCAGCTTTTCCTTGCCCTTGTACTGTTCGCCGAACAGCTTCTCGACCACTTCCGGCTCGATGCCCAGCAGGATGGCCAGCGCGCCCACGTACACGATGTTCTTGAACAGCTGGCGCTGGCGCGGGTCCTGGTAGACGGCGTTGCAGATCTCGGTGAGCGGCATGCCGATCACGCGGATGTCGTCGCGGAACTTCGACGGCGGCAGCGGCCGCGTGCTGTCGTAGAACAGGTAGCCGCCGGGCGCCAGCTCGGCCACGTCGGCGTCCCAGGTCTGCGGGTTCATCGCCACCATCATGTCGGTGCCGCCGCGACGGCCCAGGTGGCCCTCTTCGGTCACGCGGACCTCGTACCAGGTCGGCAGGCCCTGGATGTTGCTAGGGAAGATGTTGCGCGGGCTCACCGGCACGCCCATGCGAAGGATCGCCTTGGCGAACAGCTCGTTGGCCGAGGCCGATCCCGAGCCGTTGACGTTGGCGAACTTGATGACGAAGTCGTTGACGGCTTCGATCTGCGGGACGTTCATGCGGCCACCTCCGTGCTCGTATGGCTCCCTCTCCCCTTGGGGAGAGGGCGGGGGTGAGGGCCGACGGCGGTGGCAGAGGCGGCGCGCTTGCACAGGCCCCTGCCCTCACCCCAACCCTCTCCCCGAGGGGAGAGGGGGCAAGACGGGGACCTCATGCCGGTACTCCTTGCTCCGCGCCCGCGGGCGTCATCTTCAGCAAGAACTTCTGCATGTCCCATGCCCCCGTAGGGCAGCGCTCGGCGCACAGGCCGCAATGCAGGCACACGTCTTCGTCCTTGACCATCACGCGGCCGGTCTTGAGGCCGCCCGACACATACAGGTCCTGCGCCAGGTTCAGGGCCGGCGCCTTCAGATGGGGCCGCAGCTCGGCCTCGTCGGCGTTGTCGACGAAGTTGATGCAGTCCATCGGGCAGATGTCCACGCAGGCATCGCATTCGATGCACGCGGACTCGGCGAACACGGTCTGCACGTCGCAGTTCAGGCAGCGCTCGGCCTCCTTGAAAGCGGTGGCGGCATCGAAGCCGAGCTCGACCTCGACACGGATGCTGGCCAGCGCGGTCTCGGCCTTGGCCCACGGCACCTTGTAGCGCAGGTCGTTCGAGGTGTCGTTGTCGTAGCTCCACTCGTGGATGCCCATCTTCTGCGACACCAGGTTGGTCATGGGCGCAGGGCGCACATGGACCGGCTCGGCGCGCAGCAGCTTGTCGATCGACACGGCCGCCTCGTGGCCGTGGGCCACCGCCGTGATGATGTTCTTGGGGCCGAAGGCCGCATCGCCGCCGAAGAACACGCGGGGCACCGTGGACTGGAAGGTGTCCTTGTCCAGCGCCGGCAGGCCCCACTTGTCGAAACCGATGCCGCAGTCGCGCTCGATCCAGGGGAACGCGTTTTCCTGGCCGACTGCCACCAGCACCTCGTCGCATTCGAAGTACGCCTCCGGCTCGCCGGTGGGCTCCAGCGTGCGGCGGCCCTGGTCGTCGTAGACGGCGCGGACGATCTCGAAGCGCATGCCCACCAGCTTGCCCTGTTCATGCACGAAGGCCTTGGGCACGTGGAAGTTGATGATCGGAATGCCCTCGTGCTGCGCGTCCTCCTTCTCCCAGGGCGAGGCCTTCATTTCCTCGAAGCCGCTGCGCACGATGACCTTCACGTCGGTGCCGCCGAGGCGGCGCGCCGACCGGCAGCAGTCCATGGCCGTGTTGCCACCGCCCAGGACGATCACGCGCTTGCCGATGCTGTTCACATGGCCGAACGACACCGAGTTCAGCCAGTCGATGCCGATGTGGATGCCGGCCGCGGCCTCCTGCCGGCCGGGCACGTCGAGGTCGCGCCCGCGGGGCGCGCCGCAGCCGACGAAGATCGCGTCCCAGTCCTGCGCCATCAGCGCCTTCATGGAGCCGATGCGCTCGCCGCCGCGGAACTCGACGCCCAGGTCGAGCACGTAGCCCGTTTCCTCGTCGATCACCGACTCGGGCAGCCGGAAGCGCGGTATCTGCGTGCGGATGAAGCCGCCGGCCTTGGCCTCGCCGTCGAACACCGTCACCTCGTAGCCCAGCGGTGCGAGGTCGCGCGCGACGGTGAGCGAGGCAGGTCCCGCACCCACGCAGGCCACGCGCTTGCCGTTCTTCGGCGCCAGGCCGGGCATGCGCGCACGCACGTCCTCCTTCATGTCGGCGGCCACGCGCTTGAGCCGGCAGATGGCCACAGGCTCCGGCGCCGCGGCATTGCTTTCCTCGACCCGACCGCGCCGGCAGGCCGGCTCGCAGGGCCTGTCGCAGGTGCGCCCCAGGATGCCGGGGAACACGTTGGAGGCCCAGTTGATCATGTATGCGTCGCCGTAGCGGCGCTGCGCGATCATGCGTATGTACTCGGGAACGGGAGTGTGCGCCGGGCAGGCGTACTGGCAATCGACGACCTTGTGGAAGTAGGCCGGGTTGGCAATATTCGTTCGCTGCAACGCGTGTCTCCTGGCTGTCGCCTGGAGCCCCGGAGGGGCCGGCGAGTGGCTTTGGCGCGAGTATGCGCCGCTGCGGCGAACGTGAAACCTTGGTGGAATCCCGCACCATGCCCCATGCGCTGCCCCACGCGCCATGCGTGTCCGGCCACCCCTTTGCGCCCCGGTTCGGGCCTCCGGGGGGTGCCCGACGGGCCCCGGCGACAATCGGCGGTTTCCCCCGACCTCCGTTGCTGCGCATCCCGATGATGTTCCGCCTCCTGCTTTCCGTCGCCGAGGGCCTCGGCTTCCTTCGCACCCGCGCCATGCGGCTTGCCTGGCGCGCCTTATCGGCGACCCTGCTGGCCTTGCTCGTCCCTTCCCTTGCTGCGGCGCAGCAGGCCGGCGAGCAGCGGGAGCCGCTGCGCATCGAGCGCCAGGCGGGCGGGCTTCCCGCCGTGCGCCGGCTGCAGGTGTTCGACGACGCCACGCGGTCGCTGACCATCGAGCAGGTGCGCACGCCGCAGCAGGAGGCACGCTTCGCGTACCCCGACGACCCGCTGCGCGGCAGGGAATCCGACCGCGTGCTGTGGTTCAAGCTACAGATGCAGCTGGCCGACCCTGCCGACGCGTCGCGCGAATGGCTGATGCTGGTGCCCACGGTGTCGACGCACGACCTTCGCTTCTACGGCCCCTTCGACGAGAACGGCAGCGCGTTGGCCGAACCGGTCGTCACCGGCATGCGGCATCCGTGGGCCAGCCGGCCGGCCTCGTCCGAGCAGATGGCCTGGCGCTTCAGGCTGCCCGGCCCGGGCACGTACACCGCCTACTTCCGGGTCGAATCGACTTTCGCGCGCATCTACGACGTGAGCGTCTGGGACCCGGCCGACTTCCTGCAGTCGACCCAGGACAAGCGCATGTTCGACGGCCTGACCTACGGGCTCCTGTTCGGGCTGATGGTGTACGGCCTCGTGCTGTTCAAGGTGTTCGGCGAGGCGCTGTACGGCTTCTACATGCTGTCGTGCGCCTGCGGCGTGCTGGCGCTCGGCAGCATCAACGGCCATGCGCTGCGCTATCCGTTCTCGCACTGGCCCGAGGCGGCCGGCTTCGCCTACACCGCGGGGCCGGCGCTGTGGGCCATCTGCAAGCTGCAGTTCGGCAGGCGGCTGCTGCGGCTGCGCCATTTCGCACCGACGCTCGACCGGTTGGTGCAGGCCTTCACGATCGCGCTGGCCCTGGCCATTCCCTATGCCAACTGGGGCGCGTACCCGCTGGTGACCTTCCGGCTGGTGCAGCTCTCGGTGATCGCCTCGACCGTGGTGATGGTGATCGGCGCGCTGATCGCCATGCGCCGGCGCTACTGGCCCGCGGTGCTCTACTTCTTCGGCGTGGCACTGCTGCTGGGCGGCATCGGCGCGATCGTGGTCGCGAGCTGGGGCTGGATCGAATGGGCGCCGAACCAGATGAACATCACGCAGGGTGCGCTGGCGGCCGAGCTGGTCGTGTTCGCCGTGGCGATGGGCTCGCGGCTGCAACTGGTGCTGCGCTCCGAGCAGGCCCTCACCGAACGCACGCAGCAGCTGGTGGAAGCGCTCGGCACCGACGCACTGACCGGCGCGGCCAGCCGTTCCGGCTTCGAGAGCCGCGGCGAGGAATGGCTGGAACAGGAACGCCCGTTCACGCTGATGCTGCTGGACCTCGACGGTTTCAAGGGCGTCAACGACGCGCACGGCCACGCCGCCGGCGACGCGGTGCTGGTCGCGGTCGCGCAGCGCCTGCGCCAGCAGCTGCGCAAGGACGACGTGGTGGCGCGGCTCGGCGGCGACGAATTCGCGGTGCTGGTGCGCGGCACGCCGTCCCGCGAGGTCCTGAGCCTGATGGCGCGCCGCATGATCGAGGCCGGGACCCAGCCGGTCGAGTACGAGGGCCGCAGCGTGTCGGTCGGCATGAGCCTGGGTATCGCCTGCCATCCGGGCGACGGCGACACCCTGCCCCGCCTGCTGCGTTCGGCCGACCGGGCGATGTACCACGGCAAGCAGCAACGCACCGGTCCGTCGTTCACCTTCGCCGCGGACCTCGCCTCGCCCGATGCATCACAGCCCCAGGCCTTGCGGCCGGATGCGCACGGTCCGGGCAGCGGGCAGGCGGCGCTGGAACGCCGCTAGGCAGCTACCTCGGACGGCTTCGCGGGGGCCGGCTCAGCGGGCGTCCCGCTTGCCTTGCGCGTGGCGGTTCTGCGAGCCCGCATGGGCGTGCAGCGCGATGTTCTCCGCACGTTCCTTGAGCGGATTCAGCCGGGCCGCGCGCGGATTGATGTCCAGCGGAGCGGTCACCTGGGGCGCACCGGCCGCAGCGGCGCCCAGCGGCGACAACGCGGCCGGGGCCTTCGACGAATGCTCGGCCACCGGCGGCGCCGCGAGCGACGCCTGCTTGAGTTCCAGCGCGTGCTTGACGGCGGACTTGAGGCTCACGACCTTGGCTTTGGGCTTGCGCGCCTTCTTCGCGGGGGTCGGCGTCGCGGACGCCTTCTTCACCGGCGTCCTGGCTGCGGTCTTCTTCGCCGGCGCCCTGACCGGCGGCTTCACCGGCGCCTTCACCGTGGTTCTGGCTGCGGTCCTGACGGCCGGCTTCAGCTTGACATCGGCCTTCGCGTCCAGCTGCGCCAGCCGCGTCTCGAAACGTTCCAGCACCTCGGTGAACACGGTGGCTTTCTTCTGCGTGCGTTCGTTGTCGCCGCCGGCCGCGGAACGCCGGCTGGCCGGCGCCGAGCGGGTGGCCACCGACTGGCGCCGGTACAGGTCGCGGTATTTGTCGCGCAGGGCGCGCGCCCGCTCCACCTTTGCGCGCAAGCGGGCCGCCGTCAGTTCCTTGATGGGGCCGGCACGGCTCTGGTCGAAGATTGCGAGTTCGGCCGCGGTCAGCAGCCCACGGGCTTGCGTCAAGGTATAGGCCATGGATCGGTCTCCTTCTTTTCGAATGGAAAGAGGAACCACCCTAACGGCTAGCGGCCCGCGCCGATGTGGGACGAGGGCTACGTCTCCTGCGCTGCCTGCGCGCGCCTTGCAGGCTCGTGTGCGCCCACCCTGTTCCGGGCGCGACCCGCCGGGAGCGAAGGGCTATGAACCAGGCGACACCAGATCCCGGCGCAAGGTCCACAGGCAGGCGGCCAGCCGCAGCAGCCGCTCGACCTCGCGGTCGTACAGCTCATGGGTCGGGTCCTGCGCGCCGATGAGCTCGGCGATGTAGTCGAATGCGTCGGCCGGCGTCATGCCCAGCCCGTTGCGAGCCATGTCGATGGACGTGGCCATGACCTCTGTCTTGTTCATGGCCCGATCATGTAGACAGCCGGTCGAAAGCTGAAGTTTCTTTACATTCGGGAGTTGGGTTTGGCCGACACCGCCGGCCTGGCCACCGCCATCGAAGGCCGGCAACGACGTTCGGCCCTTGCCTAGCCGGCGAACCAGTCCCGTGCCGAGCGGCCCTGGTCCGGGCCCAGCATCGAGAAGCCGCCGTCGACCGGAATGTCCGCGCCGGTCACGAAGCGCGCCGCATCGGAACACAGGAACAGCACGACCTGCGCCACGTCGTCGCCGTCGCCCACGCGCCCCAGCGGGTGCATCGGCGCGCCGACGCGGTCGGCCAGGGCGCGGTCGCCGCCGGCCATGCGCGACAGCGCGTCCGACCAGGTCCAGCCCGGCGACACCGAATTCACCCGCACGCCTCGCGGCGCGAGGCTGGCCGCCTGGTTGCGCGTCAGCTGCAGGATCGCCGCCTTGGCCGCCGGGTACAGCGCCCGGCCCGCCGCGCCGAACTTGCCGCCGACGCTGCCCATGTTCACCACCGCGCCGCCGTGCGCCGCCAGCGCGTCGGCGGTCTTCTGCACCAGCATCGCGCCGGAGACGAGGTTGACGTCCAGCGCGGCCAGCCAGTCGGCGCGCGCGGCATCGAGGCCGGCGTCGCCGTAGACGACCGCGTTGTTGACCAGGAAGTCGATGCGCCCTTCGGTGCGCAGCGCCTGGGCCACCATGGCGTCGAGCGCTTCGTCGGAGCCGATGTCGCAGGCCGCAAAGCGGCAGCGCGGCCCGAGCGCGGCCGCAAGCGCCTCTCCGCGCGGCACGTCGATGTCGAGCGCCACCACCTGCGCACCGGCCTGCACGAACGCGCGCACGATGGCGCTGCCGAGCACCGCCGCGGCACCGGTGACGATGGCCACCCTTCCCTTCAGGTCCGGCGTCATTGCGGGCCTCGCATCTGCCGCACCGCGTCGTCGACCTGGATCACGTCCGCCAGCATCGCCAGCGTCTCGAGGCTCGCCGCGTGCAGGTGCGCCTGTGCCGTGCTGCAGGCATCGGCCACCACCGCCACGCGATAGCCGAGGTCGCTTGCATGGCGCGCACCGTGCTCCACCACATGGTTGGTCGCGATGCCGGCCACGTACAGCCGTCGCGCGCCGGTGGCGCTCACCGCCTCCTCGAGCCCGCTGGCCCAGAAGGGGTTGTTGCGCTTGTGGGTGACCACGGCCTCGCCCGGCAGCGGCGCGAGATCGCCGTAGAACCCGGCGCCCCACGAGCCCTCCTGCACCGCACCAGTCTCGGCGACGCGACGGAACAACTGGCAGTTGTCGAGGCAGTCCGCGTAGCCGGGCGCGAACGCGATGCGCACGAAGATCACCGGCACGCCGCTCGCGCGGGCACCCGCGATCAGCCGGCCGGCCGAGGCGATGAGCCGCGGGCGCGCCGGGTCGTCAGCGGCCACGCCCACGCGCACCTTCCCGTCGGCATGCAGCACGTCGTTCTGGTAGTGCATCGCCAGCAGCGCGGCCTTCACATGAACACCTGCAGGGCTTCGTGCGGGGCATCGCAGTTGACGAGATCCACGCGCTTCATCCGGATGCGCAGCATGCCCTCATCACGCTGCAGGGTGTGCAGCACGCTGCCGCCGAAGGTGCGCTGCTCGGTCTTGCGCCATTCCAGCAGCATGAAGCTCGAGCGGACGACGCAGCCGCCGGCATCGTCGCGCGACGCGAGCCCGATGTTGCCCACCACGTGCACCGTGCGCGTCGGCGGCTGCTGCGAGTAGGCGCGGGCCTGCTCGAGCCGCCGGGCGCGCATCGAGCGCAGCAGCGCGTCCTCGCAGAACAGCGAGGCATGGTTGACGTGATCGGTCTGGCCGTGCACCAGCGGCACCCAGTACAGGCCGTCGGGCGTGAAGAGCTGCTGCCACTCGTCCCAGCGGTGCTCGTCGAGCAGGCGCGCCTCGTGGTGCAGGAACTGCGTGATCTCCTGCTGTTCGTTCCAGTCGATGAAGTTCATTCGGCGCTCCCGGCCTGCACGCCCATGTACTTCGCCCAGGCGCCGAACATGTTGCGCGACGGCATCTCGCTGTTGCCGTTGGAAGCGCGGCCGCCGGGCAGCAGCTGGTCGCGGCCCGCGGCGCGGTGCATGCTGACCCAGTCGCCGCCGTCGGAGCCCAGGCCTTCCTGCACCCGGTTGTAGGCCTCCAGGTCGTCGGGCATCACGTTGGACGACGGCGAATTGACGATGTTGGTGTACTTCAGCGTGCGCTGGAACGTGGCCTCCGGTGCGCCCTTCAGCCGGAAGCTGAAGATCTCGACCAGCGTGCGGTCCACCGACAACGGGCGGATCACGCGGATCTGCTGGAACGAGGTGTGCGGGGAGCAGCTCGGATAGACGATGGTGTTGTGCCGGTTCACGCGCAGGATCTCTTCGGCGCGCTTCGCGCCCTTGCTGGCCTCGAGCGAGGCCACGTAGGCCAGGCTCACCGGGTCGGTCGGCGGCACGAAGATGCCCTCCATGAAGCCGTGGCCGTTGTCGTAGCCCTTGAGCTCCAGCTTTTCCCAGAAGTCCAGCGGCTCGCCGTTGCCGTCGACGATCACCACCTCGAAGGGCTTCGGCGTGCCGGCCGGCATGGACTCGTACTCTTCCTTGGCCGCGCGCCACGACGACTCGTGCGTGGCCACCGCGTGGATGGTGTCGTGCAGGTTCTCGAAGAAGATCTTCCAGTTGTTGCGCTGTATCACGCGCTGCACGCCGCCGGCCACCTCCACCTCGCCGTCGGGTGCGCGGTCGCAGAAGTTGTCGAGCGAGGTCGCCACGCCACCCAGGAAGTCCTTGAGCTCCGGGCCTTCCTTCGACAGGCTCGCGAACACGAAGCCGCGGTGCGTAGCCACGCGCGCCACGTTGCGCACGCCGTACTGCGGGTCCTTCAGGTCGAGCGCCGTGTCCTCGTAGCCGCTGCGCAGCGGCACCGACAGCAGGCTGCCGTCGCACTTGAAGGTCCAGCCGTGGTAGAGGCAACGCAGGAACTTGCCGGCGCTGCCGCTGCCCTCGGGCACGATCCTGGCGCCCTTGTGCGGGCAGCGGTTGAACATCACGTGCACGCCACCGTCGGTGTGGCGCACCATCACCACGGGCTCGCGCCCCAGGCGGGTGGTGAAGTAGTCGCCCGGGTTGGGCACCTGGCTTTCGTGGCCGACGTAGAGCCAGGCCTGCCCGAAGACGCGGTCCATCTCCAGCTCGAAGATCTCCGGGTCGGTATAGACGCGCTTGTGCACGCGGTCGGGCTGCACGAGGGCCTGCAGGTCGATGGTCATGGGGTGGGTCTCCTTGGGATCGTGGGTTCGTCAGATGTCGAGCACCAGCACCGGCGTCTTCGCGCGCGACACGCAGGTGCACAGGGTCTTGCCGCCCGCCTTCTCGCGCGGGCTCAGGTTGTGGTCGCGGTGGTCGGGCACGCCCTCGGCCACGTCGACCGCACAGACGCCGCAGTCGCCCTGGCGGCAGTCGTAGAGCGGATCGAGGCCGGCAGCGATGAGCACGTCGAGCAGGCTCTGCTCGGGCCGCACCGTGAGCGTCCTGCCCGAGCGCAGCGTGCGCACCTCGAAGGCCTTGTCTCCGGTCTGCTCGAGCGCACCGGCGAAGAGTTCGAAGTGGACATGGTCGCCGGGCCAGCCGAGTTCGCGGGCGGTGTCGACCACCGCCTGCACCAGGCCGCGCGGGCCGCAGACGTGCAGGTGGCGCCCGGCGGCCGGGGCCGCGAGCAGGGCGCGCAGGTCGATGCCGCGCGATGGATCGCCGCCGTCGTGCACCATCGTGCCGCCGAGCGCACGCACCTCGTGCAGATAGGCGGTGGCCTCCTCGCTGCGCGTGGCATAGACGAACTCGAAGGCCTGCCCTTCGGCCGCCAGCGCCCGCGCCATGCAAAGCAGCGGCGTGATGCCGATGCCTCCCGCGACGAGCAGCGGCGCCACATCGCCCCGGTGCAGTGCGAAGTCGTTGCGCGGCGCATGCGAGGTCAGCACCGCGCCTTCCCTCACATCGTGCATCCACGCCGAGCCGCCCGCGCCCTGCGGCTCGTGCAGCACCGCGATCTCGTAGCAGTCCGCCGCACCGTGCGGCCGCGCCAGCGAATAGGCGCGCTGCCCGGCGTGCCCGTTGGCCTGCATCACCTGCACGCCCAGATGGGCGCCCGGCGCGAACGGCGGCAGCGGCTCGCCGTTCGCACTGCGCAGCACGAAGGCCTTGATGGCCGGCGTGAGCGACGTGACCGATGCCACGACCAGCTCCAGCATGTCCGTCGCAGCGCTCATCCCAGCGGCAGCGCAGGATCGGCGATGGTGAGCGCGTCCGACTTCGCCCAGCGCGCCATCAGCCCGTTCGAAGGCAGCGTCTCGTCGACCAGCTTGCGCGCGGTTTCCGCGCCGGCCACGGGCAGGCCCGCAGGGTCGAGCAGGCCGATCTGCACCAGCACACTGGCCTGGTCCCAGTAGATGTGCTCGTGGTAGAGCTTGTCGCCGCGGAACTTCACGATGGCCACCAGCGGGATCTCCACGGGCTTGCCGGTGGGCGCGATGCCCGGCAGCATCCAGTCGACCTCCACCGTGTGGGTGAAGCAGAACAGCATCTCGTCCACGATCTGCGTTGCGCCCACGGTGCGCGAGATGGGCGTAAGCCGCGTGTCCGGCGGCGTGGTCGGGATGAAGTGGTGCTTGTAGAAGCGCGACAGCTCCCTGGCGCCCACGCCGCCCGTCATGGTCGGGATGTGGTTGACGTAGGGCTCGCCCACCATGGTGGCCATGGTCGCGACCACGTCGCGCGTGGCGAATTCGTACTCGCAGTGCTTGTCCCACAGCGCCGACAGGTCGTAGACCGGCCCGATCGCCTCCTTGAACAGCGCCATGGAGCGCTGGTGCGCCATGAGCGCGGAGGGCTTGTCGAAGTGGTCGCCGCCGGTGCGCGCGAAGGCGTGGTCGACGCCGGGGTACACATACATCTGCGCGCCGGGCTTGCCGGCGAAGGCCTCGAGCACCTGCGTGCGCGCCTCCGGCGGGCAGAACTGGTCGAGTTCGGAGAAGTGAAGCGCGATCGGGCATCCGATCTTCGGCACCAGGTCGAGCGCGCCCTCGATGCCCACGCCGTAGTAGCCCACCGCCGCGTCCACGCCGGAGTGCGCTGCCGCCAGGTAGGCGAGCTTGCCGCCCAGGCAGAAGCCCAGCGCGCCGACCTTGCCGGTGCAGGCCGGGTGCGCGCGCAGCGCCTTCACGCTGGCAGTGACGTCGGCCACGCCGGCATCGACGTCGAACTTCTGGAAGAAGCCGAAGGCGCGCTGCCAGTCCTCGGGCGAATAGCCGAGTTCCACGTTGGGTTCCATGCGCCAGAACAGGTCGGGTGCGAGCACCACGTAGCCTTCTTCGGCGTAGAGGTCGGCCACCTCGCGCACGTAGTCGTTGATGCCGAAGATCTCCTGGCACAGCACGATGCCGGGGCCGCGCCCCGAGGCCGGCAGGGCCAGGTAGCCGCGGAAGCTCTGCGTGCCGTCGCCGGCCGGAATGTCGATGTAGCTGCTCATCGGGTCTCGTCTCTGGAGTGGTGGGGTTCGGCGGCCATTCTGTGGAGCGCCCTGCCTTGCTGTCTGTCCATTTCCTGCAGCCGCTTTCCCTGCACGAAACGGATAGCGGCGTGGCGCGCCGGCCCACAGACTGCGCCCTGCACTTCCGTCCCCACGTTCATCGACCCCCTCCACAGGAGAGTTCTTCCATGTCGCAGGCAAGCACCCCCACCGCCCGGTGGGCCATCGCCATCGCAACCGCCGTTTCCTTCGGCGCGCTGGCCACTCCCTCGCACGCACAGGCCGTCAAGGTCGGTCTCGCCATGGACCTTTCGGGCCCGTTCGCCGTCGGCGGCGCCGAGGCCAAGGCCGGCTTCGCCGTGGCGATGAAGCAGCTCGGCGGCAAGCTGGGCGGCGTTCCGGTCGAGTTCGTCGAAGCCGACACCGCCGGCAACCCCGAGACGGCGCGCCAGGTGGTGGAGCGCATGCTCATGCGCGACAAGATCGACCTGTTCACCGGCCCCGTCGGCTCGTCGGTCGCGCTGGCCGTCGGCCCGCCGCTGTTCGCAGCCAAGGTGCCCTACCTGTCGAGCAACACAGGCCCCAGCGACTACTCGGGCGCGCGCTGCAACCCGTACTTCTTCGGCGCGTCGTACCCCAACGACGCGTACCACGAGGCCGCGGGCAAGTTCGCCTCCGACAAGGCGTTCAAGAAGGTCGCGCTCATCGCGCCCAGCTATCCCGGCGGCAAGGACGCCATCACCGGGTTCAAGCGCACCTACAAGGGCACGGTGGGCGACGAGCTCTACACCAAGCTCGGCCAGCTCGACTACTCGGCCGAACTGGCGCAGATCCGCGCATCGAAGCCGGACGCGCTCTACTTCTTCCTGCCGGGCGCGATGGGCGTGAGCTTCATCAAGCAGTTCGTGGGCGCGGGCCTGTCGAAGGACGTGGCGCTCGTCTCCACCGCGTTCTCGGCCGACGAGGACATGATCCCCGCCGTCGGCGATCCGATGCTCGGCCTGTTCAACACCGCGCACTGGTCCTTCGACCTCGACAACCCCGCCAACCAGCGCTTCGTGGCCGCCTTCCGCGAGCAGAACAACGGCCGCAACCCGTCGTTCTACGCAGGCCAGGCCTACGACGTGCTGATGGCGATGGATGCCGCGGTGCGCGACGTCGGCGGCAAGGTCGCCGACCGCCCCGCGCTGCTGAAAGCCATCAAGGCGGCCAACTACAAGTCGGTGCGCGGCGATTTCCGCTACGGCGCGAACAACTTCCCGATCCAGAACTACTACCTGCGCGTGATCGGCAAGGACGCGAGCGGGCGCATCTCGAACAAGGTGATCGGCACGGTGCTGCAGAACTACCAGGACACCACCGCTGCCCAGTGCGCGATGAAATCCTGAGGCTGATGCGCGGGCAGCGGCTCAGGGCCTCTTCGCAGGTCCGGAGGCGCTCGCCACGCGCAACGCCTTGTACGCCGCCACGAGATCGTCGAGCGAGAACGCACGATTGAGTCCGCTCGGGTTCGGAAGGACCCAAGCCTGCGCGCCCGCGAAGGGCTCGGCCTGCCGGCCCCACGCGAGTTCCTGGCGGCCGGTCATTCCTGCGTACGCGGCCTTGCCGAGGAAGGCGAGGTGGCGCGGCCCGCAGGCCCGGATCTTCGCGACGAAGCCCTCGGCCGCAGCGGCGAATTCGTGCGCTGCCAGTTCGCTCGCGCTGGCGGTGGCGCGCCCCACGACCGTGGTCAGGCCGCAGCCCAGCGCGGGCAGCAGGCGGTCCTGCGCCGGCGTCATCGACACCGGCGTGAACCCGGCGAGGAACAGCACGCGCCAGAAGCGGTTGCCCCGGCCGTCGAAATGATGGCCCGAGGCCACGGCACGCCTGCCGGGGTTGATGCCGCAGAAGACGACATCGAGCCCCGGCGCCAGGATGTCCGGCAGGCCGTCGCCCCGGTGGTTGCCGCTCTTTGCGGCCGAGGTGCGAGCGTTCCGGGCCGACTGCATCGGCTGCCGGCCGGAGACCGGTGCGGGCATCACTTCGGCGCGAGAAGCCTGCCGCTCGCGAGCAGGTGGAGCGTGCGGTACGTCAGCACGGCGATGAGCACGCTGAGGAAGGCGAGCAGCGCCACGGCGAGTGCCGTCAACGCCGCGTTGTGCACATGCTCGGCATAGCGCAATGCGGCGTTGCACAGCGCGGCGATCGGGAAGCTCAGGGCCCACCAGCCGGCGGCGAACGGAATGCTTCGCCTGAAGATCTTGAAGACCAGCGCGAGGAAGACGAACAGCCCGAAGTAGAAGAGCATCGCCGCGAAGGTGTCGACGCGCTGGAAGAAGTGCGTGTAGGCGAGAAAGCCCACCTCGAAGGGCGCGATCAGGATCATCATCGACGGCACCATCTCGCTGGCGAGCTTCTCGTGGTGATGGATCAGCCGCGACATGATCATCGTGAAGAAGAGCAGCGCCATCGTGGTGCCTACCGCCATCGCGAACAGGTTGAGCTCGTGCGCCCAGGCCATCGGCATGGTGCCGCCGGCGACCGTGATGTCGAGCGTGGCCACGCCGGGAATGAGCCAGGCCGGCACCGCGTGCCCGGCATCGACCTTGCCCCGCAGCAGCCGGCTGACGATCGTGAAGGACAGCGCGATCGTCGTCGCCGCGCCGATGGTCCAGAGCACCTGCGAGGCCAGCGCGCTGACCGGCGCCACGACGGAGGAGATCAGCAGGATGGCGATGGTCACCGTGCCGAAGAAGTTGCCGGCAATCGGATGCCGGAACTCTCCCTGGACCGCATCCGGATGGCGCAAAACCTTGGCGCCGTAGGCCAGGCACAGCAGGATGAAGATGCCGACCGCGACCGCGCCGATCGCACCTTCCACCAGCGGGCTTGCGCCGAACTGGTGGGTGGCCTGGCGCCACGCCGTGGCGAGGCCCGAGATGCCCATGACGGAGGCGAAGAGATTGACCGGAAGGTGCCGGACGGATGCCTGCCGCGGGCTGCCCGTCCGGCTCGGCGTGGCGATGGTGTTGATGGTGGCTCCTGGTTGACGCGAACGCCGCGGCGCCGGCAAGGGCGTGCGCATCGCTGCGGCGGTTCGTGGATGGGAAGCCGAAAGTCTAGGGACGCGGGCCTCGCTGCGGGCAGGCGCGGCAGCGGCGTTCGGGCCATTGATGGACGCTTTCAGGCCACGGCCGACTTGCAGCGGGCGAAGCGGGGCGAACGCAAGGCAGTCCCGGCGAGCGTGAGGCCGGAATCTGAAAGGTTCAGTGCCTCGCGGCAGGAAGGCGCGAGGTGTCGCGCGGCAGGTGGCCGAAGCGTTCGCGGTAGCAGGCCGAGAAGCGGCTGAGGTGCGAGAAGCCGCAGTTCAGCGCCACATCCGTCACGCTCGCGCCGTCGTGCCGCGCGAGCTGCGCATGCGCGGCGTCGAGCCGCATGTTGCGCAGCACCTCGCCCGGCGACAGGTCGCGAAAGCGCCTGAACAGCAGCGCGAGGCCGCGGCGCGTCATGCCGGCGGCCTGCGCCACGTCCTCGAGCGACAGCGGCGTGTCGAGCCGCTCGCGCATGAATTCCTCGGCGCGCCGCAACTGGTGCAGGCTCGTTTCTTCCGAGCCGCGCCGCGCGTCGGCCTGCTGCCGCAGCACCGAGTTGGGCCGGTGGCACAGCAGGTAGAGCATCAGGTTGTCCTCGCAGTGCGAGAGCCAGCGCGGGTCGAACCCGTCGAACGAACTCGCAAGCCCGGCCACCATGCGGCACCACTGCGCGCCTGCCGCGTCGTCGAGGCGAAAGGGCATGTCGAAGTCGATCTCGCCGACGTTGCCGGTGCCTCGCAGCGCGAAGGCATGGCGGGCCACTTCCTGCAGCCGGCTGAGTTCGATCTTGAGCATCAGCTGCTCGCAGTCGGCGTGCCAGCGCAGCCGCACGGGCCTGTGCGCGGAAATGATGGCGCCCTGCCCCGGATGGATCTGCAGGGTCTGCGCGCCGGTGTGGACGTCGGCACGGCCGCGCAGCGGCATCTGCACCAGCACGAAGTTGCCGAGCGCATCGGGCTCGATGTCGACGTCGCAGCCATAACGCAGGATGCACAACGACAGTGCGCCCAGCTCGGCGCGGCAGAAGACGGCGTCGACGTTGCCTCGGCCCCACACGCTGCGATGCGGCTTCAGCTCACGGGCGACGCGCGCATGGGTCTCGTCCGCCTCGCGCGAACGGAAGACTTCGCGTCCATACAACGGGGAAAGCTGCTGGCTCGACCATGCGTCCACGGACACTCCTGCGGATCAAAGTGGGAAAGGCGAACAGGAAAGGATGCCTGTCGCACGCCGGAAATCTACGTCCGGCAACCGCTCGCCGCCATGGGAGTTGCCCGGGCGGCCCCAGCGTCGAGTGCAAGAACCTTGCCCAGCCGCAACAGCGCGCGGGGAGCGTCGCTAAACGATCTACTTGAGAATGACTTTCATTCATATAATCACCGCCCAGGTCCATGACGGGCCTCCCCGTCCCCTGTCCGCCCACGCCTCATGCCTGCCGCTGCCGAGCCCGCCCTGCACGCCCATGTCCACCTGCTCTACAGCGAACATCACGGCTGGCTGCAGGGCTGGCTGCGCAAGAAGCTGGGCAATGCCTTCGACGCGGCCGACCTCGCGCAGGACACCTTCGTGCGCGTGCTGCGCGCGCCCGGCCTCGACCGCGTCGAGGAACCGCGTGCCTACCTCACCACCGTGGCGCGCAACCTGCTCATCAACCATGTGCGGCGGCGCGCCATCGAGCGCGCCTACCTCGACGCGCTCGCCCTGCTGCCCGAGCCTGCGGCGCCGTCGCCCGAAGCGCGCCTCATGGTGCTGGAAACGCTGGTCGAGATCGACCGCCGCCTGAGCGGCCTGCCCGCGCAGGCCAAGCAGGCCTTCCTGCTGGCGCAGCTCGAGGGACTGGGCCAGGCGGAGATCGCGGCGGAGCTCGGCATTTCGGTGTCGACCGTGAAGCGGCACCTGGCCAAGGCCGCCATGCGCTGCTTCTTTCCCGAATGACCGCGGTGCCGCGCATGGGCCTCCTTCAGGAAGACGCCACCGGCCTGCCCCTGATGCAGGGCAGCGAGCGCATCGCGCCCGCCGTCGCACAGGAGGCCGTTCACTGGTGGATGGCGCTCAAGTCGGGCGACACCAGCACGGCGCAGCGTGCGCGCTGGCAACGCTGGCGCGATGCCGACCCCGCCCACGAGGCCGCCTGGCAACGCATCGAGCAGGTCGGCGGCCGGCTCGCCGGCATTCCGACGCCCGTGGCCCGGGCCGCCTTGACCGCAGCGCCTGCCTCCATGCAGCGCCGCCGCAGCGTGCAGCTGCTCACGGCGATGGTGGTTGCCGGCGGCACGGCGCTGGTCGCACGCCAGTCCACGCCCTGGCGCGCGTTCACGGCCGACCATGTCTCGGCCATCGGCGAGCGTCAGACCTTGCAACTGCCGGACGGCGGCCAGGCGATCCTCAATACCGGCAGTGCGATCAACGTGCGCTTCGACGCCGAACGCCGCGTGCTGCAACTGGTGCGCGGCGAGATCCTGGTGCAGACCGCACAGGACGCCACGCACCGCCCCTTCTACGTCGAGACGCAGGCCGGCTCGGCGCGCGCCCTCGGCACGCGCTTCACGGTGCGCGCGCGGGACGACGGCTCCGTCGACGTGGGCGTGCTGCAGGGCGCCGTCGAGATGCGGCCGCTCGATGCGCCGGCGCTGTCGCAGGTGCTGAAGGCCGGCTTCGCGGGCCGCCTCACGCGCACCCAGGCCACGCCCACCGGCGCGCTCGACGGCAACGCCAGCGCCTGGACCGACGGCATGCTGGTCGTCTCCCACATGCGCCTGGCCGATTTCCTGGCCGAGCTCGGGCGCTACCGCCTCGGACGGCTGGGCTGCGATCCGGCGGTCGCCGTGCTGCAGGTGTCCGGCGCCTATCCGCTGGACGACACCGACAGCGTGCTCGCTTCGCTGACCTCCGCGTTGCCGATCGAGGTGCACACCTACACCCGCTACTGGGTGAGCGTGCGGCCGCGCCAGCGGCATGCCGCCGCGGCACCGAAAAATAGTTGAGCTGTTTCGACGGGTGTCGCTGTCAAGGAAAGGAAGGGCGCGGTTGCCGCGCTTTTTTTCTTCCCGACATTCCATCCATCGAAGGTGATTTCCCATGCCGCAACGCCCCGGCCAGCCCCGGCCCCTTTCCGAAACGCCGCGCCTGCGTCCGCTGTTCCTCGCACTGCGCACGCTGTGCATCGCCACGGCCGCCAGCATGGCCACTGCCGGGCTGCTCGTGCCGCAGGCGGCATATGCGCAGGCCGCGCCAGCGCCCGACAGCCGTGAGCTGAAGCGCTTCGACATTGCCGCGGGCCCGCTCGAAGGCGTGCTCAACCAGCTCGGGCGCGACACCGGCGTGCTGATCACCTTCGAATCGAAGCTCACCGAAGGCATGCGCAGCCCTGGCGTGCGCGGCAGCCACACCGTGCAACAGGCCCTTGCACAGGCCCTCGAAGGCACCGGCCTCGGCATGGTCCGCGCGGCGGGCGGCGGCTACGCGCTGCGCACCCTGCCGGCCATGGCATCCACGAGCACCGCGGCCGCCACCGCGCCCGCCTCGGGCACCACGCTGGCCGAGGTGCGCGTGGTCGACACCGCCCCCGTCGGCGGTCCCACCGAGGGTACGGGCGCATACACCACGCGCTCGGCGAGCACCGCGACGCACTTCGCGCTGTCGCCGCGCGAGACGCCGCAGTCGATCAGCGTCGTCACCCGCCAGCAGATGGACGACCAGGGCCTCGTCAGCGTGCCCGAGATCCTCGACAAGACGCCCGGCGTGACGGTGGGCCGCAACGACAGCGAGCGCGCCACTTTCTACGCGCGCGGCTTCCCGATCGAGAACTTCCAGTTCGACGGCGTGCCCAGCACGCTGGACACGTCCAACCAGTACACCACCGCGATCGGCGACAGCATCGTCTACGACCGCGTGGAGATCGTGAAGGGCGCCACCGGCCTGCTGACCGGTGCGGGCTACCCGTCGGCCACCATCAATCTCGTGCGCAAGCGCCCCACCGCCGAGTTCGCGGGCAGCCTGTCGTTCGGCGCGGGCTCGTGGGATCGCCTGCGCACCACCGCCGATTTCTCCGGGCCGCTGAACGCCAGCGGCAGCGTGCGCGCGCGCATCGTGGCCGCGGCGCAGAACGCCAACTCGTACGTCGACTACTACAAGCGCGACACGCGCAACCTGTACGGCGTGATCGAGGCCGACCTCACGCCCGACACGCTGCTGACCGTGGGCGTCGACCACATGACCAGCCGCGCCGACGGCGCCACCTTCGGCCACCTGCCGCTGTTCTACAGCGACGGCACGCAGACCCGCTTCAGCCGCTCGCTCAACCCGGCATCGCGCTGGTCGTACTGGGACAACGACAGCACCAACACCTTCGCGAGCCTGAAGCACGACTTCGGCGGCGGCTGGAAGCTCGACGTGGCGGCGAGCCACCTCGACCAGTCCAAGGACGTGTGGTTCGGCTCGGCCTACAACGGCAGCGTCGACCGCTATACCGGCCAAGGCATCCGCATGCTGTCGGGCCTGTTGCCATCGGAGTCGAAGACCGACGCCGTCAACGTGGCGCTCACCGGCCCGTTCACGCTGGGCGGCCGCACGCACGAACTGATGCTGGGCGCCGGCTACTCGCGCCAGCACCAGCAGGCCGAGCTGCACAACACGGTCTTCACCACCGTGCCCAACTACTTCGCATGGGACGGCTACATCCAGCAGCCCGCCTCGCCCAAGCGCGCCGACCGCGACACCGTGATCGCCGAGAAGGGCGTGTCGGCCGCGTTGCGGCTGCGACCGGCCGACGCGCTGTCGGTCATCGTGGGTGCGCGCGCCAGCTGGTACCGGCTGCATGACCAGTCGACCGGCGTCGCCGGCGACATCTCGGTCGACGACGACCTGAACGTGCGCGCCAAGATCATTCCCTATGCCGGCATCGTGTACGACCTCGACCGCACCTGGTCGGTCTATGCGAGCTACACCGACATCTTCCATCCGCAGACCTACTACAAGGATGCGAACGACCGACCGATCGCGCCGCTCACAGGCAAGAGCACCGAGGTGGGCGTGAAGGCCGAGTTCCTCGACCGCCGCGTGAACGCCAGCCTCGCGCTGTTCCATGTCAAGCAGAACAATTCCGCGCAGTACGTGAGCGTGAACGACGACACCGGCAACGAGATCTACAAGGCGGTCGACGGCATCACCAGCAAGGGCCTTGAAATGGAAGTGGCCGGCCAGATCACGCCGTCGTGGAACCTGTCGGCGGGGTACACCTTCCGCACCTCGCGCCAGCCGCAGCAGCAGGACGTGATCCTGAGCGCGGTCAACACCAACCAGCCCAGGCACCTGGTCAAGCTGAACACCAGCTACCGGCTGCCGGGCGAATGGAGCAAGTGGGTGGTGGGCGGCTCGCTCACCTGGCAGAGCAGGACCTACTACGAGACCTCGGACGACAACCACTGGCGCGCCGACCAGCCCGCCTACGCGGTGGTCGGCCTGATGGCGCGCTACGAGTTTGACAGGCACCTGAGCATGACGCTGAACATCAACAACCTGTTCGACAAGACCTACATGCCGGGCCTGGGTTCTTACGGCACGGGGGTGTACGGCGATCCGCGCAATGCGCTGCTGACGGTCAACTACAAGTTCTGAGAGCGGCCGCTGGCGGATCGTCTTTCAATGAATGGTTGATCCAATGAAGGCGATCGGGCTATGATTCATCCAGCCAACTCCGGGCGCCAGCGCCCCGACAACGATGAATCTGGAACCGACCGCCAGCCAGGCTGCATTCCGTGCGGAGGTGCGCCGCTTCGTGAAGGAGCGGTTGCCCACCGACATCCGCGAGCGCCTTCGCCTGGGCCATCCACCGCGCAAGCAGGACACCGTCGCGTGGCAGCGCATCCTTCACGAGAAGGGCTGGGCCGCGCCGCACTGGCCGCGTGAGTACGGCGGCGCCGAACTCGGGCAGGCCGAGCGGCTGATCCTGCTCGACGAGATGTTCCGTGCGCCAGCGCCGCTGCCGCAGGTGTTCAACGTCGGCATGCTCGGGCCGGTGCTGCTGAAGTTCGGCACCGAGGCGCAGAAGCGCCATTTCCTGCCGAAGCTCGCCAACCTCGACCTGTGGTTCTGCCAGGGCTTCTCGGAACCGGGCTCGGGCTCCGACCTGGCCTCGCTGCGCACCTCGGCAAGGCGCGAGGGCAACGATTACATCGTCAACGGCCAGAAGATCTGGACCACCACCGCGCACCTCGCGGACTGGGTCTTCGCGCTGGTGCGCACCGACGGCGAAGGCAGGAAGCAGCACGGCATCTCGTTCCTGCTGATCGACCTGCGCACACCGGGCATCACGATCCGCCCGATCACCTCCATCGACGGGCAGCACCACCTCAACGAAGTGTTCTTCGACGAGGTGCGCGTGCCGGCCGGCAACCTGGTGGGAGACGAAGGCCGCGGCTGGGATTGCGCCAAGTACCTGCTGATGAACGAGCGCACCGGCATCGCCAACGTGGGTCTGTGCCGCGAGCGGCTCGACTACGCCCGCGAGCTGGCCGGCCGCCTCACCGAAGCCGGCCGGCCGCTGCTCGAAAGCCCGAAGCTGCGCGCCGAGATCGCGACGCTCGAGGCCGAGGTGCGTGCGCTGGAGGTGACCAACTGGCGCTTCCTGCTCTCGACGGACACGGCACAGAAGAACCCCGGCTTCGCCTCGGTGCTCAAGCTCAAGGGCACCGAGCTCCAGCAGGACATCGCGCAACTGCTGCAGCGCATCGCCGGCCCCGCGGCCATGGAGAGGCGCCCGCACGACGGCGAAGGCGCCGGGCACTGGGCCGGGCCGCTGGCCATGCGCTACTTCTACAGCCGCGCCGCGAGCATCTACGGTGGCACGAGCGAAGTGCAGAAGGACATCCTTGCCAAGACCATCCTCGGGTAGCCGCGCATGAACTTCGAACTCAATGACGAACAACTCGCGCTGCAGGACAGCCTGTCTCGCCTGCTGGGCGACGTGTACGGCTTCGAGCAGCGCCGCGCCATCGCGGCATCGGCCGCCGGATGGAGCACGGCGGTCTGGCAACGGCTCGCGGAACTCGGGCTCACCGCCCTGCCGCTGCCTGCGTCGCACGGCGGCTTCGGCGGCGGGGCGGCCGACCTGATGCCGGTCATGCGTGAGCTGGGCAAGGCGCTGGTGCTCGAGCCCTACCTGTCGTCGATCGTGCTCGGCGCCACCGCGGTGAGGCTGGCCGCCGACGAGGTGCTGCAGGTGCAGCTGCTGCCCGGCGTGGCCAGCGGCGAGGTGCGGCTGGCCTGGGCGCACGACGAGCAGGGCGCGCGGCATGCGCCGCTGTGGATCGAGGCCCATGCACGCCAGGAAGACGGCCAGTGGGTCATCGACGGCGCCAAGTGCAACGTGCTGCATGCGCCGTCGGCGCACCGCTTCGTGGTGAGCGCGCGCATCGACGCAAAGCCGGGCGACGCGCGCGGCGTGGCGCTCTTCCACGTCGATGCCAGGGCCGCGGGTCTGGCCTGCCGCGCGCACCGGCTGGTCGACGACACGCCCGCCGGCGAGCTCCGCTTCCAGGCCGTCAAGGCGCAGCCGCTGGGAGATCCGCGCAACGGCGCCGCCAACCTGCGCGTGCTCGAGGCCACGCTGGCCATGGGCACGGCCGCAGTCTGCGCCGACGCGGTCGGCACCATGGAAACGGCCTATGCGCTCGCCGTCGACTACCTCGGCACGCGCCGGCAGTTCGGCCGACTCATCGGAGAGAACCAGGCGCTGCGGCATCGCGCGGCCGAGATGCTGGTCGCTCTCGAGATGTCGCGCAGCATGGCCGTCGTCGCCGCCGTGGCCGCCGATGACCTCGATGCGCCAGGAGCGCACGCCGACCTGGCACGCGCCAAGCTGGTCATCGGCCGCCATGCCCGCGCCGTGTGCCATGCGGCGGTGCAGCTGCACGGCGGCATCGGCATGACGGAGGAATACGCGGTCGGCCATTGCCTGCGCCGCGTCACGCTGATCGACCAGCTGTTCGGCGACACCGAGGCGCAGGCCACGCGGCTGGCGGCCATGGCATGAGCGCATTCGAGGCCATCCGCTGGGACCGCTCGGGACCCGTCCTCACGCTGACGCTGTATCGGCCGGAGAAGATGAACGCCATGACGCGCGCGATGCGCCGGGAGCTGTGCGAGGCCATCGACCGTGCCGACGCCGACGACGCGGTGCGCGCCATCGTGGTCACCGGTGCGGGGCGGGCCTTCTGCGCCGGCTTCGACCTGTCCGAAGGTGCAGGCGCGTTCGGCGCACCTCCCGCACCCGGCGACGAACCGGACCGTGACGGCGGCGGCGTGCTCGCGCTGCGGCTCTTCGCCTGCACCAAGCCGCTGATCGCCGCGGTCAATGGCGCGGCCGTGGGCATCGGCGCCTCGATGCTGCTGCCGATGGACGTGCGAATCTGCGCCAGCGATGCGCGCTTCGGCTTCGTCTTCGCGCGGCGCGGCATCGTGCCCGACGCCTGCGCGAGCTGGTTCCTGCCGCGTGTCGCCGGCATCGCCAAGGCACTCGAATGGAGCCTGGGCGGACGCGTGTTCGATGCGGCGGAGGCTGCGTCGGGCGGTCTGGTGAGCGAAGTGTGCGAGCCGGGCGGGCTGCTGGCCCGCGCGCAGGCGCTCGCACGCGACATCGCGGAGAACGCGGCGCCGGTGTCGGTCGCGCTCACGCGGCAGCTCATGTGGCGCATGCTCGGCGAGAGCCATCCGATGGCGGCGCATCGCATCGAGAGCGCGGCGATCGCATCGCGCGGCACTTCGGCGGATGTGGCCGAGGGCGTGGCCTCGTTCAGGGACAAGCGTCCCGCGCAGTTTCCCGACCGCGTGAGCGACGGCATGCCTGCGCTCTACCCGTGGTGGACCGAGCCCCAGTTCCGGGCCTGAAGCCACCGCAACGCAACGCCACGGCCCCGACCACCCGCCGACCACGGAGACACGACGCCATGAGCCAGGTGATCCTCGACCAGCGCAGCGTGGAGCGCGACGCGCTCATGCAGCGTGCGATGCGCGCCGCCCGCGGCCTCCATGAGATGGGCGTGCGCGAAGGCGACGCCGTGGCACTGCTGCTGCGCAACGACTTCGCCTTCTTCGAGGCGCAGCAGGCCGCCGCCGCGCTCGGCGCGTATGCCGTGCCGATCAACTGGCACGGCAAGCCCGAGGAAGTGCTCTACATCGTGAACGACGTGCAGCCGAAGGTGATGGTCGCGCATGCGGATCTGATGGCACCGGTTCTGGCGCAGGTTCCGCCGGCGACGCAGGTCGTCGCCGTACCCACGCCGCCGGAGGCGATGCGCAGTTTCGGGCTGAGCGACGAGGCGGCTGCCCCGCCGCCCGGCGCCACGGAATGGAACGCGTGGCTCGAGGCCTTCGCCCCATGGGACGGCCCGCCGCTGCGCAGCCGCGCAACCATGATCTACACCTCCGGCACGACCGGCCGGGCCAAGGGCGTGAAGCGCGATGCCGCCACGCCCGAGCAGGCCGCGGCCTATGTCGAACTGCTGCGCAGCGTGTACGGCCTGCACCCCGGCGTGCGCGCGCTGATCGGCGGGCCGCTGTACCACTCGTCGCCCAATGCCTTCGCGCGTCAGGCGCTCCAGGTGGCCGAACTGCTGGTGATGCAGACCCGCTTCGACGCCGAGGCTGCGCTCGCGGCCATCGAGCGCCACCGCATCACCCACATGGTGGCGGTGCCCACGATGTTCGTGCGCATGCTCAAGCTGCCCGAGGCGGTGCGCCGCCGCTACGACCTGCGCTCGCTGCAATGGGTGACGCACACCGGCGCGCCCTGCTCGCCCGAGACCAAGCGCGCCCTCATGGACTGGTGGGGCCCGGTGGTCTACGAGACCTATGGCGGCACCGAGGTCGGCACCGCCACGCTCAGCACGCCCGAGGACTGGCTTGCGTTCCCCGGCAGCGTGGGCCGCCTCACGCCCGGCGCACGCATGGCGCTGTACGGCGAGGACGGCCAACCCGTGGCACCGGGTGCGGTCGGCGAGATCTTCGTGCGCGTGCCCGCCTATGCCGACTTCACGTACCACAACCATCCCGCCAGGCGCGCGGAGGTGGAACGCGACGGCCTCATCAGCTGCGGCGACGTCGGCTACGTGAAGGACGATCACCTCTACCTGTGCGACCGCCGCGCCGACATGGTGATCTCCGCCGGCGTGAACATCTACCCGGCCGAGATCGAGGCCGTGCTGCTGCAGTGCCCCGACGTGCGCGACTGCGCGGTGTTCGGCATTCCCGACGACGAGATGGGCGAATCGCTGGCCGCGGCCGTCGAGCCGATGCCGGGCACCGCGCCCGATGCGACGCAGCTGCGCGCCTTCCTCGAAGCACGCATCGCCCGCTACAAGGTCCCGCGCCGCATCGACTTCCATGAAGCGCTGCCGCGCGAGGACAGCGGCAAGATCTTCAAGCGCCGGCTGCGCGATCCGTTCTGGCAGGCCGCGGGACGGAAGATCTGACGTGACGGCTGCACACGACATCGGCCTGCGTCTTGCCGGCGCGCTGCAGCGGCATGCGGGACTGCATGGCCGGGTGGAAGACCTGCGGCGGCTCACCGGCGGTGCGACCAAGACGACATGGTCGTTCGACCTGCGGACAGCCGAGCGCGTGCACCCGCTGATCCTGCAGCAGGCACCCGCGAGGACCGACGCCGGGGGGCCGGCGGTGCCGAGGCTCGACGCCGCCGAGGACGCACGCACGATGATCGCGGCCCGCGCGCACGGCGTGCCCGCGCCCAGGGTGCTCGCCATCCTCGACGGTCACGACGGCCTCGGCAGCGGCTACATCACCGAGCTCGTCGAGGGCGAGACGCTGGGACGCAAGCTGGTGACCGACCCGGCGCTCGCGGCCGCACGCAGCGCCATGGCCGCGCAGGCCGGCGCCATCCTCGCGGCGATCCACGACACGCCTACGCACGGGCTTTCGTTTCTGCAGCGGCTGTCGCCCGGGCAGGAACTCGCGGCGTATGGCGAGCTGCTCGAACGCACCGGCTTTCGTCACGCCGCGCTCGAATTCGCGCTGCAATGGACGCGCCAGCACCTGCCCGCCGCGTGGCGCGACACCCTCGTGCACTCGGACTTCCGCACCGGCAACCTGATCGTCGATGCCGAGGGCATCCGCTGCGTGCTCGACTGGGAGATCGCGCGCATCGGCGATCCGATGCAGGACCTCGGCGTGCTGTGCATGAAGACCTGGCGCTTCGGCGCGGCGCCGGAGGTGGGCGGCTTCGGCGAGCGCGACGCGCTGTACGAGGCCTACGAGCGCGCGAGTGGAACGCCGGTCGACCGGGAGCGCGTGCGCTTCTGGGAGGCGTTCTCCAATCTCAAGTGGGCCATCGGCTGCGTGCGACGCGGACTGTCGGTGCGTGCCGACGGCAGCCCCGCCAGCGTGGAACTGTGCGCTGTCGGGCGGCGGATGGAAGAGCCGCTGTGGGACTTCTTCCAGCTGATCGAAGGCTGATGCCCATGTCCCATTCCATACCGCCATCGCAAACGCTGCTGCAGGCCGCGGCCCGCTACCTCGAAGACGAACTGCTGCCCACGCTCGAGGGCTACCACCGCTTCCAGGTGCGCGTGACGCTGAACGTGCTGCGCATCGTCGAACGCGAGCAGCGGTCGGCGCCATCCGGTTCCGATGCCACCGCATCGAACCTCGCCCTGGCCGAGGCCATCCGGTCCGGCCAGTTGCCCATCGACAGCCCCGGCCTCGCCGCGCAACTGCGCGCGGACCTGGGCGAAGCGCTGGCCATCAACAACCCCAAGTGGACGAAGCCTTCCCCATGAACTTCACCGAAGAACAGATTGCCTTTCGCGACAGCGTGCGCCGCATGGTCGAGCGCCACGTGGCGCCCATTGCCGCCGAGATCGACGAGAACGACCGCTTTCCGGAAGAACTCATTCCCGTCTACGGCGACATGGGCCTGCTGCAGCTGTGGGTGCCCGAGGCGTACGGCGGCCCGGGCGCGAACCTGACGATGGTGTGCATCGCGCGCGAAGAGATTTCGCGCGTGTCGGAATCGTGCGCGCTGATGGCCGGCATGAACACCATGTTCGCGCTGCCGATCATGCATTTCGGCACCGACGACCAGAAGCAGCGCTTCCTGCCGCTGCTGGCCGAAGGCCGCACCGTGACCGCCATCGCGTTGTCGGAACCCGACTGCGGCAGCGACGTGGGCGGCATGCGCACGCGCGCCGTGCGCGACGGCGACAGCTACCTGCTCAGCGGACAGAAGCAGTGGTGCACCTTCGGCAGCCGCGCCGACTACATCCTGGTGTTCGCCAAGACCGGCGAGCGCGGCGGCGCCGACGACATCAGCCCCTTCATCGTCGACGTGAAGGCCTCAAGTGGCCTCACCTTCGGGCGCAATGAACGCAAGATGGGCATGAAGGGCACCATCAACGTGCCGATCTACCTCGACAACGTGCGCGTGCCCGCCGAGAACCGCCTCGGCGAGGAAGGCAAGGGCTTCCGGTCGGCGATGCGCGCGCTCGACCTGAACCGTCCTGCCATCGCGGCAGCGTCGGTGGGCCTGGCGCAGGGCGCGCTCGATGCGGCGCTGGCCTATGCGAAGCAGCGCAGGCAGTTCAAGCGCGCGATCATCGAGTTCCAGGGCATCCAGTTCATGCTGGCCGACATGGCCATGCAGATCGAGGCCGCGCGCTGCCTCGTGTACGAAACGGCGCGCCTGGCCGACACCGGCGACTGGCACCAGTTGCCCAGGTTCGCGAGCATGGCCAAGTGCTTCGCCAGCGACGTGGCCATGAAGGTGACGACCGATGCGGTGCAGGTGTTCGGCGGCTACGGTTACGTGCGCGACTACCCGGTGGAGAAGATGATGCGCGACGCCAAGCTCAACCAGATCTTCGAGGGCACCAACCAGATCCAGCGCGTGGTGATCGCGCGCGAACTCATGCGCTGAGCCCGCGCCGCAGCGCGGCCCGCTTCAGCCGAAGAAGGCCGCCAGCCGCGCATTCACCTCGTCGGCGCGCTCGTATTGCGCCCAATGGCCGGCACCGTCGACCACCACGCCTTCGCGCATCGGCCCGGCACCCGCCAGCCTTGCCACCAGCGGGCGCGGGTCGGCGGTCACGTCGTACTCGCCCCACAACAGGAGCGTGGGCACGCCGAGCGCGTCGATCGCCTGCTCGAGGCCACCCGCCTGCGACACCTCCTTGCTGCGAAAGCGCGTCCCGTGGCAGGAGATGTCGTGGATCTCGAACGCCAGCGCGTCGATGGCCGCCGGGTCGTGGAGCATCAACGCGGCCAGGTTGTTCAGCAGCGCGGCGCGTTCGGCCTCGCGGTCGGGCGCGGCGCGCCAGTTGATCATCTGCGCCGTCATGCGCCGCAGCGTGCCGTGGCCGCCGCTGCCCACCAGTGCCAGCCGGCGAATGGCGCGTCGCCGTGCCGCGAAGCGCGCTGCCGTCAGCCCTCCGAAGGAGAAGCCGCCCAGGTCGATCGGCGTGCCCGCGCCGATGAGCTGGTCGAGCGTGCCGCCCAGCGCATCGAGCAGCGGCGGCAGCGTGTCTTGGCCCGGTGCGACGCGCGGCGGCGCGTCGGATTCGTTGAAGCCTGGCATGTCGGGCAGCCAGAGCGTGCGGCCGGCCGACAGCGCCTCGGCATTGCGCAGCCAGTGCATCCAGCTGCCGTGCCCGCCGTGCAGCAACACCAGCGGGGGCTTCGCGGTGTCGGTGCCGAAGCGGCGCCAGCGCACGCGCACGCCCTCATGCACCGGGTCGTGGTGGGTCGACAGCGCGTCGATGCGGGCAATGGTCTCGCGGGCCGCGGTTTCGGTGCCGGTCATGGCCACATCCGTTGCAGCTCGCGCTCACCGTCGAGGAACTGGTGCTTCAGCGCGCCGAGCACGTGAAGCGCGAAGATCACGTAGAGCACATAGCCGGCCCAGGTGTGCACACCGCCCAGCACGGTGTGCCAGGTTTCCTTGACCGTGGGCTCGATGGCCATGATCCAGCCGATGCGTGGCCATTCGAACAGGCCGAACAGGAACATCGGATGGGTGCCGGCGTCCTTCCAGGCCGAGTCGTGCATCCAGCCCGACAGCGGCAGCAGGATCATGAGGATGTAGAGCGCGCCATGGGCCGCATGGGCGCCGAAGCGTTCCAGCGCGCCGAAGGTGCCCGGCATGGCCGGCGGCTTGTGGGTGAGGCGCCAGAGGATCCGCAGGATCACCAGCCCGAGCACCGTGATGCCGATCGACTTGTGGGTATCGACGGCCGGGCGCACCCACTCGTCGGGATAGCGCTCGACCAGCAGGATCAGCGCGATGTTGACGGCCATGAGGACCGCGATCAGCCAGTGCAGCGCGATCGCGGTTCGGGTGTAACGGGTTTGTGCGAGCATGCGGGGAATTTTCGGGCGTGGAGCGACTCAGTCTGTGGCGCGAGCGATTGTCCAGGGTTTGCCCCGGGATTTTCGAAACCGCAGGCCGAGTTTTTGCGTATCAACGACCAGTTCGCCCGGGCACCTTCTCTTGAACGATCCTCTTCATCGCGCCTTCGCGGCCGCCTCGCCGCGCCTGTCTCCCCCCAGCACGCCGCTGCGCAGCTGGCTGATCCACGGCAGCGTGCTCGTGCTGTGGGCCCTGCTCTTCGCCATGGCCTTCAAGATCGGCAACGTGCGCGCCTGGTCGGTAGGCGTGGCCTACGTGCTCTACGACACCGTGCTGCTGCTGTTCGTCGCCTGGATGACGCTGCCGATCCTGCGGCCCCGACCCGCGCCGTCGCCCGCGGCCGTGGTGCGACGCAACACGCTGGGCGTGATCGTCGCCTCGCACAACGAGGCCGCCGTGCTGCCCGTCACGCTGGCAGCCCTGCTCGGCCAGGGCGACGCACCCGACCGCATCGTGATCGCGGACGACGGCTCCACCGACGGCACGGCCGAACTGCTGGCCACGCGCTACGGCCTGGTCGCACCGCCGTTGGGCGAACTCAGCGCCGCCAGCGCCACCCATCCGTCGCTCTACTGGCTGCGCCTCCCGCACGGCGGCAAGGCCGGGGCGCTCAACGCGGCCATCCTGTGCATCGACACGGACACCGTGCTCACCGTCGACGGCGACACCCTGCTCGACAGCCAGGCCATCGGCGCCGTGCGCCGCGCCTTCACCGAAGAGCCGAACCTCGTGGCCGCCACCGGTGTCATCACCCCGGTGTGCAGCCGCACGCTGGCGGGGCGCTGCTTCCAGTGGTTCCAGACCTACGAGTACATCCGCAACTTCCTCTCGCGCTATGCATGGATGCGGGTCAACGGCCTGTTGCTCATCTCGGGCGCCTTCGCCGGCTTCCGTACCGAAGCGGTGCGCGCCGTGGGCGGATTCGACACCGACTGCCTGGTGGAAGACTACGAACTCATCCACCGCCTGCACCGCCATGCCCAGGCCCACGGCCTGCCGTGGACCGTGCGCGTGCTCGGCGATGCCCAGGCTCACACCGACGCGCCCAGCAGCACCGGCGCCTTCCTGCGCCAGCGCCGCCGCTGGTTCGGCGGCTTCCTGCAGACCCAGTACTGGTACCGCGCCATGGTCGGCGACCGGCGCTACGGCTGGCTCGGCATCGCGATGCTGCCTGTAAAGGCCATCGACACGCTGCAGCCGCTGTACGGCCTGGCCGCCTTCGCCTTGCTGCTGGTCTACCTGGTGCGCGGCGACCTCGGCGTGCTGGCGCCGGTCGCCGGCGTGATCGGCGCGAAGATCGTGCTCGACCTGGCTTTCCACCTGTGGTCGGTGTACCTCTACCGCCGCTGGATCGGCCACAGCAGCGAGGCCAACTTCCTCCAGGCCTTCGCCGCCGCGCTGGTCGAGCCCTTCACCTTCCAGATCTTGCGCCACACCGGCGCCGCCTGGGGCTGGTGGACCTTCCTGACGGGGCGCGGCACGTGGGGAAGGCAGACGCGCGTCGGGCTGGTCGACGCCGACGGGGTTCAGCGCAACCAGCGCTGACGGCCCCGGTCGAAGCCCCGGGGCCGGCGTCGACGTGCGCGCCGGGCACATTGCGCGGCCCGTCCGCGCATCGGCATGAGCCCCGGCGCCGGACGCCGAGGCACGCTCAGATACCGAACCCGCTGCGCCGGCGCAGCGCCGCCGTCCCTTCGCCGGCCAGCAATTCGACGAACTTCATGGCCAGCGCGGGCGCCTGGGCGCGGGTGCACACGGCCGCGGTGTAGACCGTGTTCAGCGCGTGCGCCGCTGGCAGTTCGCCCACGAGCCGCACGCCGGGCGTGTACATGATCTCGGTCACCTGCGTGCAGCCCAGCATGCCTTCGCCCTCGCTGCGCGCGAGCTCGCGCATGGCCGTCGCGCCGTTGGGAAACTCGTGGATGCGCCCGGCCAGCGCTTCGGCCAGCCCGAGCGCCTTCAGCATGCCGGCGATGTGGATGCCGGCGCTCGACTTGGTCATGTCGGGCACGTAGAGGCCGCGCGCCGCGGCGAGCGTGGCCTTCAGCGCCTCGGGCGTGCCCACCGCGGCCTCGGGGGTGCCTTCGCGCACCGCGATGCCGGTGGCCACGGGGCCGAGCGCCCGCGCGCTGCCGGGCACGACATGGCCCTGCGCGGCGAGCTGGTCGATCAGCGCGGCGGACAGCACGAGCAGGTCGCAGGGCTCGCCGGCCAGCAGCTTGTCGCGCATGGTGCCGACGGCGCCGAAGGTCGGCGCGAGGGTGCAGCCGTTGGCGCTCTCGAAGTCCTGTTGCAGGCCGGTCACCACCGCCTGTGCGGCGCCGCCGCTGAAAAGGGTCAGATTCATGGTTGTTCCATCGATGTCGAGAAAATCGGAAGGCCGTGCGTCAACGGCGCGCGGCTCATGCGTGCGCGCCTTCCATGGCCTCCATGGCCTGCACGATGCGCTCGGGCTGCATCGGCAGGTCGCGCACGCGCACGCCGAGCGCGTCGAACACCGCGTTCGCGATGGCCGCGGCCGTGGGGCCCAGCGAGGCCTCGCCCGCGCCGAGCGAGGCGAAGCCGTCGGCCGGCAGCACCTGCACGTCGATCTGCGGCACGTCGGGGAAACGCAGGATCGGGTAGTCCTCCCAGCCCAGGTCGCACATGCGCATGCGGTCGAAGTGCGCGGCTTCCATCAGCGCCCAGCTGGTGGCCTGCAACGCGCCGCCTTCGATCTGCTGGCGCACGCCGTCCGGATTGACGGCGAGGCCGACGTCCACCGAGATGTGAAGCCGCCGCACGCGCACGCGCTCCTCGACTTCCACCTCGGCGACCACCGCGCAGTAGGCGCCGGTGTTCTTGTAGCGCGCGAAGCCGATGCCCCGGCCGCGGCCTTCGCCGGCCGGCGTCTCGCGAGGCTGCCAGCCGGCCTGCGCGGCCACGGCCTGCAGCACCGCGACGGCCCGCGCATCGCCGAGCTGGGCGACGCGGTAGGCGAGCGGATCGGTGCCGCCGCACAGCGCGAGCTCGTCCATGAAGGACTCGATGGCGAACACGTTCGCGAAGGCGCCGAGCGCTCGCAGCGCCGAGGTGCGCATCGGCACATCGAGCACGCGCCGGCAGACGACGTCGAACGAGGGAAAGGCATAGAGCGGATCGGCGTTGCGGTCGCCTCCGCCGCCGGCCGCGCGCGGCGCATCGGTCGAGGCCACGCGTTCGAAAGGCCGCGCCAGGTACCAGCTGCCGAGCAGCGTGGGCGTGGCCCCTCGGCCGGGCCGAAGGCCATGGCCCGGGCTCCACGACCGGTGCCGCCAGGCGACCACGCGGCCCGACGCGTCGAGGTCGGCCTCGAGGTCGATCGCCATCGCCGGGCCGACCGGCGACCAGCACAGCTCGTCCGCGCGCGACCACTGCACGCGCACCGGCCGGCCGGCACAGCCGCGCGCGAGCCAGGCGGCGTCGAAGGCGACGTCGTCCGCACCGTTGTGGCCGTAGCAGCCGGCGCCCTGCACGTACTGCACGCGGACGCACTCGGGCGGCAGGCCGAAGGCCACGCAGAGATCCTTGTGCAGGTTGTAGATGCCCTGGCTGTGGCTCCAGACCTGCATCGCACCAGGGTCGCCGGGGTCGTGCAGCGCGAGCGCGCACGAAGGCCCGATGGACGCGTGCCGGATGAACGGCCTCGAATACGAAGCACGCACCGTCTTCGCAGCCGGCGCCGCCTCCACCCCGGAATGCGCGCCGAGTTCCACGGCCGTGAACGGCAGCGACTGCAGCCAGGGCCGCAGCGCCGACGCGTCGGGCAGGCGCTCGGCCTCGCGCCATGCCGCGAGGCTGGCGAGGCGCGCCGCGGCCCGCTCGGCCAGGGATTCGGTCTCGGCCACCACGCCGAGCTGCGAGCCATCGCGCAGCACGGCAAGCACGCCCGGCCAGGCGCTCACCTGTTCGCTGCGGCACTCCACGAGTTGCGCGTGCGGCGATGGCGGCCGCACCATGCGCCCGTGTGCCATGCGCGACAGCACCATGTCGTGGATGAACATGAACTCGCCGAAGACCTTCTCGGCGATGTCGTCGCGCGGCTGCGAACGGCCGACGATCCGGTAGTCGGCCGCCCGCTTGGGCGTGGCGCCGGGCGCGGCGTCCACGTCGAACAGGGCCCGGCCGTCCGCCGCCTCGATGTCCCAGTAGCTGGAGATGCGCTCGCTGCCGTGGAGGATCTCGCCGCCGGCCACGCGCAATGCCGAGGGCCGCAAGCCGTGCAGCGCCGCCGCACGCTCCAGCAGGATGGCACGGGCCTGCGCACACGCATGGCGCAGCGCGGCGCCCGAATGCTGCACCGACAGGCTGCCCGAGGTCATCGCCTCGTCGGGGCTGGTGCCGGTGACGGCGGGCACCATGCGCACCTGTGCAATGTCGAGGTCGAGCTCTTCCGCCACGACCTGCGCCAGCGCGCCGAGGATGCCCTGGCCCAGCTCGACCTTGCCCGAATGCACGGCCACATGCCCGGCAGGATCGATGCGCAGCCAGGTCGACAGCCGCGGGTTGGCCTGCAGGCTCGCCGGCAATGCGGGTGCTGCGGGCATTGCCGGCGCGCTGCCGCTCATGCAGCAGCTCCGGTCGTTGCCGCGCGGGCGATCGCGCGCATCACGCGCGGATGCGTGCCGCAGCGGCACAGGTTGCGCGCCATGCCTTCGCGGATCTGCGCTTCGTCCGGACGCGGATGGCGCTGCAGCAGCGCCACCGCCGACACCAGCATGCCCGAGGTGCAGTAGCCGCACTGCGCGGCCTGCTCGGCGATGAAGGCGCTCTGCACCGGATGCGGCGCCGCGCGGGTGCCCAGGCCTTCCACGGTCTGCACGCGCTTGTGCTCCAGCGACCACATCGGCATATCACAGCTCGGCACAGCCCGGTCGTCGACCAGCACCATGCAGGCGCCGCACTCGCCGGCGCCGCAGCCGAAATGGCTGGCGCGCAGGCCGAGGTCGTTGCGCAGGACGTCGAGCAGCGTGCGCTGCGGGTCCACCTGCAGCGTGCGCGGCACGCCATTCACGGTGAGCGCGATCGCAACCGCGCCGGGCTCGGCCACGTCGCCCGCCATCAATCCACCGTGATGTGGGCCGACTCGACGATCTTGCGCCACTTCGCGATGTCCTGGTTCAGGTA
Organism: Variovorax paradoxus; assembly: GCF_902712855.1. NCBI lineage: Bacteria > Pseudomonadati > Pseudomonadota > Betaproteobacteria > Burkholderiales > Comamonadaceae > Variovorax > Variovorax paradoxus. Next base: position 1,390,645 of record NZ_LR743508.1, on the reverse strand, counting down.
CTGCGTGAAGGCGGCGGGCGACATCGTCATGCCGTCGATGCCGCTCCTGGCCCACAGCGCGCGCGTGGCCGGGTCCTGCACGACCTTGGCGATCTTCTGGTTGAGCGAATCGACGATCGGCTGCGGCGTGCCCTTGGGCGCGAGGATGCCGAGCCACAGCGTGGCGGTGTAGTCGGGCAGGCCCAGCTCGGCCATGGTCGGCACGTCGGGCATCACGCCCGAGCGCGCCTTGCCGGTGGTGGCCAGCGCGCGCACCTTCCCGGTGGCGATCAGGTCGGTCATGGTGCTGACCGCGTCGAACATCATGTCGACCTGGCCGCCGAGCACGTCGGTGCGCGCGCCGCCGCTGCTCTTGTAGGGAATGTGCACGACGTCGATGCCCGCCATGCTCTTGAAGAGCTCGCCGGCCATGTGGTACGGCGTGCCCGTGCCCGAGGACGCGTAGTTGAGCTTGCCGGGCGCGGCCTTGGCCTGCCGCACGAGTTCGGGCAGCGTCTTCGGCGCCAGGCCCGAGCGCACCACCAGCACCAGCGGCGCCTCGTTCACCGGCGCCACGGCAACGAAGTCGCGCATGAGCTCGTAGGGCTTCTGGCGCAGCAGCGATTCGTTCACGGTCTGCGTGTTCGACATCATCAGGAGCGTGTAGCCGTCGGGCGGTGCCTTGGCCACGAACTGCGTGCCGATCACCGCGCCCGCGCCGGGCCGGTTCTCAACAATGAACGACTTGCCGGTCTCGCGGCCCAGCTTCTCGGCCAGCACGCGCGCGTACACGTCGGCCGAGCCGCCCGGCCCGAAGGGCACGACGATGGTCACCGGACGCGAAGGGTACCCCGACGCGTCCTCCGCGCGGGCGGCTGCGCCCTGCCCCAGCGACAAGGCGGCGAGCGCCACCGCGGCGAACCCGCGCACCGATTCTTTTTTCCACATGGCTTGTCTCCTTTTTTTTCCTGGCGTCGCTGTCAGCCGACCGTGTTTTCCAGCACGCCGAGGTGCTCGATCTCGATGCGCACCGTGTCGCCCGAGCGCAGAAACTTCGGCGGCGTGAAGCCGATGCCCACGCCGGCCGGCGTGCCGGTCGCGATCAGGTCGCCCGGCATGAGCGTGATGCCGGCGGAGATGGTCTCGATCAATGTCGGGATGTCGAAGATCAGCTGCGCGGTGTTGGCGTTCTGGCGCAGTTCGCCGTTGACCCAGCACTTCACGTCGAGGTCGGCGGCGTCGAACTCGTCGGCCGTCACCAGGTACGGGCCCATGGGGCAGAAGCCGTCGAGCGCCTTGCCGAGGAACCATTGGCGGTGCAGCTTCTGCAGGTCGCGCGCGGTCACGTCGTTGACGATGGTGTAGCCGAACACATGGTCGAGCGCGTCGGCCTTCCTGATGCCGCGGCCGCCCTTGCCGATGACGATGGTGAGCTCGGCCTCGTAGTCGAGCTGTTTCACCACGTCCGCATGCGGCGGGATGACGTCGCCGGGACCGATCACCGATGTGAAGGGCTTGGTGAACACCACGGGCGCCTCGGGGGCGTGCTCCCCGTCCTTGGCGCTGCTGTCGAAGCCCGACTTGCTGAACTCGGCGGCGTGTTCGGCGTAGTTCTTGCCCACGCAGAAGATGTTGCGCCGGGGATGCGCGACGGGCGCCAGCACCTTGGCGCCGGCCAGTGGCTGGCCTTCGCCCTTGGCGACCAATTGGTTCTTCAGGTCGGCAAAGCCGGAGATCAGGTCGACAAGGTCGCCGCCGAAGCCGGGCACCAGCTCGGCGATCGGCCAGAAGCGCTCGGCCTGCGTATCGACCAGCACGGGAACGGCGCGATCGGCAATGGAAACGGATGCGAATTTCATGGGAATGGAAGGCGTCGTCGCGACGGCAGAATAGGACGGTTGCGGGAAACGCAATGTAGAACCAAAATGAACCATCATCAATACCAATTGCGCAAATATCCAGACCAATTGGTACTGCTAACAACATCCCACGGGGGCGGTGAATGAGCGAAGCATCAGCGGACGCGACCGCATCGACAGCCCTGCAGCCGAAGGCCGAGGGCGCGAAGGCGCTGTCGCGCTACCTGCGCGAGGGCATCGCCAGCGGTGCGCTGCAGGCGGGCGTGAAGCTGCCCGCCGAACGCGAGCTGAGCGAGCGCTTCGGTGCGTCGCGCGGCGCGGTGCGGCGCGTGCTGTCAGGGTTTCGCGAGCGTGGGCTGATCACGCAGACGGTGGGCAGCGGCACCTTCGTGGCCGCAGGCGCGGCTGCACCGGCGCCAGCCGAAGCCGTGCCGGCGCTGCCCTCGCTTCACGTCAACGTGAGTCCGGCCGAACTGATGGTCGCGCGCCGGCTGATCGAGCCGCTGATGCCGTCGCTGATCGTTCGCAACGCCACGGGCGCCGACTTTGCGGTGATGCAGAACTGCATCGAGCAGTCGGAGGCGGCCGAGACCATCGAGGGCTTCGAACACTGGGACGGCGAGCTGCACAAGGCGCTGGCGGTCGCCACGCACAATGGCTTCTTCGTGCACATCCTGGAGCTGACGCAGCGTGTGCGCGACCAGGGGGAATGGGGGCGGCTCAAGGCCAAGTCGCTCACCGGCGAGCGGCGCGCGCAGTACGAGCGGCAGCACCGCGCGCTGGTCGATGCGCTGCGCGACCGCGACGAAGCCGGTGCGCAGCGCATGCTGGTCCAGCACCTGGACCAGATCCAGCGCAACCTGTTCGAAGACTGAACCGGTCGCGCCTTTTCGTTTTTTTGGCGTCCGTTGCGCCCGATCAGGCGGCCGCTTCGCCGAAGCGGAAGCTCGACACCACGAGCCCGCCCATGAAGGCTTCCTCGTGATAGACGCGCTCGCCGGCGTCGGCCTCCGCGGCGCCGACGGCCACCATCAGAGGAATCAGATGCTCTTCGCGCGGGTGCGCCATGCGGGCCGAGGGTGCCGACGCCCAGTCGAGCAACTGCGCGCTGCGCTCGCTCGACGAGCCCCGGGTCACGGTCGCGTCGAGCCATTCGTCGAATGCCTTCGACACGCCGTGCGCCTGCGGTCCGAAGTTGCGCAGGTTGTGATAGCTCAGGCCGCTGCCGACGATCAGCACGTTCTCGTCGCGCAACGGCGCAATGGCACGGCCCAGCGCGAGATGCTCGGCAGGGTCGAGCCCGCGGCGCAGCGACAGCTGTACCACCGGCACGTCGGCCTTCGGATAGATGGCGGCCATCGGCGAGAACATGCCGTGGTCGTAGCCGCGCTCGGGATCGACCTGCACCGGCAGGCCCGCCGCGGCGATCAGCGACTGCACGCGCTGCGCCAGCTCAGGTGAGCCAGGCGCGTCGTAGTGCACCTCATAGGTGTGGGCCGGGAAGCCGCCGTAGTCGTAGATCATGGGCGGCCTGGGGTTGCCCTGCACGGCGAAGACCGGCGCCTCCCAGTGGGCCGACACCATGAGGATGGCGCTGGGCGTGCGGCCGATCTGGCGCGGCATGTCGGCCAGCGAGGCGGCGAGCTGGTCGTAGGTCGGGCCCATTTCCTTCTTCATCCAGGGCCAGGGGCCGCCGCCGTGCGAAATGAAGTAGGTGGGCAGGCGCGATTGCGCTGTGCGGGTGTCGTCGTGGGTCAAGTCGATGCTCCTTGAAGGCTTTGCATCGACTGTAGACATTTCCTATAAAGAAATCGACAGGCTACGATGCATCGAATCAGTTCCTCACAGGAAATCTTGAAAGGTGTTTGCATGGACCGGATGACCAGCCTGCGGGTGTTTCGCGAAGTGGTGGAGGCCGGCAGCTTCGTGGCTGCGGCAGAGCGGCTGGGCCTGTCGGCGCCGATGGCCAGCAAACACGTGGCGCAGCTGGAGAAATCGCTCGGCGCGCGGCTGCTGCACCGCTCGAGCCGGCATCTGAGCCTGACCGAGGCCGGCACCGCCTGGTACGAGCAGAGCCGCCGCGCGCTCGACCTGCTCGATGCGGCCGAGGCCGCCATCGGGCAGACGCGAGACACGCCGCGCGGCCAGCTCAAGGTAAGCGCGCCCGTGTGGTGCGCGACGCCGCGCTTCGCGCGCGTGCTGGCCGACTACCGCGAGAAGTATCCCGAGGTGCTCGTCGACATGCACCTGGAAAACCGCAAGGTCGACCTCGCCGCCGACGGCTACGACCTGGCACTGCGCGCCACGCAGGAGCCTTCGCCCGCGCTCATCGCCCGGCCGCTGTGCCGCGTGCCCTTCTTCCTTGCGGGCACGCCCGCCTACCTGGCGCGCCGGGGCGGCCCGCCCGCCCTGCCTGCCGACCTGGCCCGGCTGGGCGCCATCGTGCCGAGCTACGTCAACCTGGAGAACCTCGCGCTGAAGGGGCCGGGCGGGCGCATGTTCGCGCTGCGGCTCGCGCCGTCCATGCGCTCCGACGACACCACGCTCACGCTGCACGCGGTGCATGCGGACATGGGCATCGCCTTCATGCCGCTGTGGCTGATCGACGACGATTTGGCGCAGGGCCGGCTGGTGCGGGTGCTGCCGGAGTTCGAGGCGACACCGGTCACGCTGTTCGCGGTGTACACGAGCCGTCAATACATGTCGCCCAAGCTGCGCACGTTCATCGACTTCCTGAGCGAGCGGCTGGGCACCGGGGAGCCGGCCAAGGCTTTCGCGAAAGCGCCGCGGAACGCACCTTTTCGGGGCAAGGTCATGCCGGCACGGCTAAAGTCCTGAGCTCTCTGGGAGACCGTGTCCTTGTTCCGTTTCTTCGAAAAACTGCTCCAGCCCTACCCCGCCGCCGAGCCGGCGCTGCCGCCTCAGGGCTTCCTCGCCTTCCTCTGGGCCTGCACGCATGGCGTGCGCGGCAAGATCGCGGTGATGGCGCTGCTGACCGCGCTGATGTCGACCTTCGAGGCGGCGCTGTTCGCGATCCTCGGGCGGGTCGTCGACTGGCTCGGCGGGCAGGTGCCGTCGCGGCTGTGGGCCGAGCGCGGCGACACGCTGCTGTGGCTGGCCGCATTCCTCGTGATCAGCATCGGCGTGGTGGCGCTGCAGACGATCGTCAAGCACCAGACGCTGGCGGTGAACCTGCCGATGCGCCTGCGCTGGAACTTCCACCGGCTGATGCTGGGCCAGAGCATGGCCTTCTACCAGGACGAATTCGCCGGCCGCATCACGGCCAAGGTGATGCAGACCGCGCTGGCGGTGCGCGACACCGTGTTCGTGCTGGCCGACGTGCTGGTCGCGATGGGCGTGTACGTGGCCACGATGATCATCCTGGTGGGCGTGCTCGACGCGCAGCTGGTGTGGCCTTTCGTGATCTGGCTGGTGCTGTACATCGCGTCGCTCGCGTACTTCGTGCCGCGCCTGGGCAAGGTCGGCAAGGCGCAGGCCGACGCCCGCGCGCTCATGACCGGCCGCGTGACCGACGCCTACACCAACATCGCGACGGTCAAGCTGTTCTCGCACACGCAGCGCGAGGCCGGCTTCGCACGCGACGCGATGCGCGACTTCATGAAGACCGGCTACGGGCAGATGCGCCTGGTGAGCGCCTTCGAGATCGTCAACCACACGCTGAGCATGGGCCTCACGGCCGGGATGGCGGGCATGGCGCTCTGGCTGTGGTCGCACGGCGCGGTCGGCGTGGGCACCGTGGCCGCAGCCACGGCGATGGCGCTGCGGCTGCAGGGCATGTCGCACTGGATCATGTGGGAAATGACCAGCCTGTTCGAGAACATCGGCACGGTGCAGGACGGCATGAAGACGCTGTCGCGTCCGCGCACCGTGCTCGACGCGGCCGACGCCACGGTGCTGGCGGTGCCGCGCGGCGAAGTCCGCTTCGAGCACGCGAGCTTCCGCTACGGCCTGGGCGATGACGAAGGGGGCCGGCGCGTGATCGACGACCTGAACCTCACGGTGAAGCCCGGCGAGAAGATCGGCCTGGTCGGCCGCTCGGGCGCGGGAAAGTCGACGCTGGTGAACCTGCTGCTGCGCTTCCACGACCTGGAAAGCGGGCGGATCGTGATCGACGGGCAAGACATCGCGCACGTCACGCAGGATTCGCTGCGCAGCCACATCGGCATGGTCACGCAGGACACCTCGCTGATGCACCGCTCGGTGGCCGACAACATCGCCTATGGCCGGCCCGACGCGACGCATCCGCAGATCGAGGCCGCCGCCAGGCGCGCCGAGGCCCACGACTTCATCCAGACGCTGGGCGACGCGAGCGGCCGGCGCGGCTACGAGGCGCACGTGGGTGAGCGCGGCGTGAAGCTGTCGGGCGGACAGCGCCAGCGCGTGGCCATTGCGCGCGTGATGCTGAAGGACGCGCCGATCCTGTTGCTCGACGAGGCCACCAGCGCGCTCGACTCCGAGGTCGAGGCGGCCATCCAGCAGAGCCTGTACACGCTGATGGAAGGCAAGACGGTGATCGCCATTGCGCACCGGCTGTCGACCATCGCGGCGATGGACCGGCTCATCGTGCTCGACGAAGGCCGCGTGGTCGAAGAAGGCGACCACCGCACGCTGATGGCCAAGGGCGGTCTCTACGCCCGGCTGTGGGCGCACCAGAGCGGCGGCTTCCTGGGCGACAGCCTGGACGAGGACGAGGCCCTGCGCGCCTGAGCGGCCTCAGGCCGGCAGCGCGCCGGGTTCGTACTGCTGCGCGAACTCGGCCGACGGCGGGATCGGCTTGATGATGTCGATCAGCACCCCGTTCGGATCGCGGGTGATGAAATGCCGCTGTCCGAAGGCCTCGTCGCGCAGCGGCAGCAGGATCGGCAGGCCCGCCGCCTGCAGCCGCTCGTGCACGGCGTCCGGGTCGTCCACCTCGAAATTCAGCAGCAGCCCGCCCGCCACCTGACCGCGGGCCGCCTCCGGAATGGTCTCGTGGCTGCCGTCGAGCACGGCGAGGTTCACCGAGGGGTTGTCTTCCAGCTGCAGGTGCACATACCAGTCGCTGGTGAAGAGCGGCACGAAGCCGAAGTGCGACTGGTAAAAGGCGGCGGTGCCGGCGACGTTGCCGGTCATGACGATGGGGTAGTAGCTCGTGACTTTCATGGTCTCGTCCTTTCGAAAAACATACAGACTGCCTGCATGTTGAATGCTAACTGCAGACAGCCTGCATGTAAATTACCCGTCATGGCCACGAACCGAGAACGAACCGAAACCACCCGGCTTGCGCTGCTGGAGGCCGCGCGCGGCCTGTTCGTCGACAAGGGCTACAGCGCCACGTCCACGCCAGAGATCGTGCTTGCCGCAGGGATCACGCGGGGCGCGCTCTACCACCACTTCGCCGACAAGCGCGACCTGTTCCGCCAGGTGCTGGCGCGCGAAGCGATGGCGGTGGCCGCGGACATCGAGGCCGCCACGCCCGAACGGCTGGGCCCGCGCGAGGCCCTGCTCGAAGGCAGCGAGGCTTATCTGAAGGCGATGACCGTGCCGGGCCGCACGCGGCTGCTGCTGATCGACGGCCCCGCCGTGCTGGGCATGGCCGAGGCCATGGCGATCGACGACGCCAATGCGGCGCACTCGCTGCGCGAAGGCCTGAAGCGCGCCGGCATGGGACGCGGCGAAGTCTCGGTCGATGCACTGTCGCAACTGCTGTCTGCCGCCTTCGACCGGGCCGCGCTGGAAATCGAAGGGGGCGCCGATGCGAAGGAGGTCCGCGCGGCGATGCGATGGCTGGTCGAGCAGGCGCTGGGGCCTGTCAGGAAGGCACCGAAGCGCTGAAGCACGCCGTCAGACGATGCCGCGCCCGCCCATCCGCACGGGCCACCTGGCCACGGTGCCGCGCTGCATCGACTCCAGCACCGTCTGAGTGAACACGTTGATGCTCACGTGCCGCGCGAGATAGTGCTCCAGCACCAGGCCCAGCAGGTAGGGGCTGGTGCCCGAGAAGCCCTCCTCGTCGACGCTCAAGGTGCATTGCACGCCGCGCCCGTAGATCAGCGGCCCTGCGCCCGGCAGGCGACGCGTCACCGGTTCGATGCGCGAGCCCACGATGCTGTCGATCTGCCGGCCGAGCACGCCGTTGTCCGAAGTGACGAACAACCGCAGCATGTCGCGCAGCGCCTGCGCGCCCTCCCGGTGCGGCAGGCCGGCCAGCGGCAGGTGGTTGAAGCCCAGCTGGCGGATCAGCCGCCACGCGATCTCGCGCTGCGCGAAGGGCGCCTTCGGCGTGCTCGGCGGCCGAATGAGCCCCACCGCCGACACCGGCACCGAATCGGACACCGCCAGGTCGGCATGCCCGTTGCGCGGCACCAGGCACGGCAGGTCGCGGTTGGTGAGCAACGCCTTCACCGAGAGATAGCGCAGGCTCTCCGGATACGGCGCTTCGTGCTGGTCGACCAGCGAAAGGAACACCTCGGTGCCGATGTAGGGCGTGCGCGTGCCGTATTTGCGCGCAGTGTTCGACACCAGCCGCTGCTCGCGGCGTACCGAGAAATAGCGGCCATGGTTGCCCTCGTCCTCGTTGAGCGTCTGGTAGAGCGGGCGGAATTCGAGCGCCGCGGTGGTCTGCATCTGGTGGCCCGAGATGCGCTGCACCGTGTAGACCTCGAAGTCGAGCGGCCGCGAGCGGTCGGGCACCAGGTGGAACTCGGGCTGCGCCTCGTCGAGCTCGATGCGGTCGGTGCGGCGCTCGAAGAGGTTGACCACCGGCGTGCTGAACAGGGCGAACTGCCCTGCGTCGACCAGCGGACCCAGCGCGCCCGGCGGCTTGCCCAGCAGGACGACGATCTCGGCCTCCTTGCCGCGCACGCGCGCGAGCCCTGGCGCCAGTTGGGTGAGCGTGAAGAAATAGAAGCGCTCCGGGCATGCGAAGTATTCGTGCAGCAGGTTGTGGCCGTGGAAGGTGTTCCACTCCAGCGGCAGCAGGCCTTCGCCCGGCCCGAGGCCCTCGTGCACCAGTGCGCCTTCGGTCACCACATGCGGCCGGTCCACCAGCTTGCCGGGCTCGCCGGTGAAGGTGGCCACGGCGGAGGTGTGCAGCAGCTCGAACAGGTGCGATGCGACCTGCTCGTTGCCGCGCAGGTAGACGGGCAGGCGGTCGAGACCGGCCAGCGTGGCGAAGTTCATCTCGCCCACGATGCGCAGCCTCAGGCGCAAGGCGCCCGCCACCTGCACATGTGGCGGCAGGTAGCGCTCCAGCGCAGGGATGTCGGGCGGCGCGCCCGTGAGCCTGGCTTCGGAAATTTCGATGGGCCACAGCGTCACGTCCTGGCTCGAGCGGAACTCGCACGGCGTTTCCTCGCCCGCAGGCACGCGCGCATGGAAGGCCGTGCCGCGCGGCACCACGAAGCCGCGCGTGAAGTCGCCCTCCTTCACGCTCGGATGCAGCTGCGCCACCGCCATCGACGGCGTGGGGCTCAGGTAGTTGGGATACAGCACTTCGAGCAGCCGCTGCGTGAAGCGCGGGAACTCCGCGTCGAGCTTGATCTGCATGCGCGCCGACAGGAAGCTGAACGACTCGATCAACCGTTCCACGTAGGGGTCGGCCACTTCGGTGCCGTGCATGCCCAGCCGCCGTGCGATCTTCGAATGCGACGCGGCGAACTCGCCCGCCGCCTCGCGCATGTAGACCAGCTCCTTGTTGTAGTAGTCGAGAAGTCGGGGGTCCATGTTGCTAGCGTTCCCTGGAAGATCGAGGAAGAAGAAAAAGAAGTGTGTGGGCCGGACCCGGCATCTCAGCGCGCCGCCGGCAGCACGCTCATGCGATTGGTTTCGAGATCGACGGCGCTCTGCACCGTGAACGCCAGCGGATAGGGCTGCACATCGATCAGCGCACGGATCTCGAACAGCAGCACGTTGCAGGCCCCGGCGCCGCCCTCTTCCTTCATGAGCGGCACCACCGACACGGACGCCGGAATGAGCCGGGGTTCGTAGCGCAGCACCGCGAGCCGGATGATGCGTTCGATGTCCGTCCACCTGCGTTCCGACAGGTAGCTGCCCGCCAGCGGCGGCACGCCGAAGTTCACGGTGGACGATGCGGCCTCTGCGTGGCGCTTGCGATCGATCAGGTCTTCCGCGTTGGTGGTGTTGAGGAGAAACCCGATATCGCGCTGAACGATGTCGCGCATCTGGCTCGCGCTCACCGTGTAGGCCGAGGGCAACTCCGAGGCCTGGCTCGGCGCTTCGTCGCGCAGCCGGTCGAACAGCGTGGGCAGCAGATGTGCGTTGGGACGCGCCGCAGCGCCCTCCTGTGCGCGGGATGCGCGGGCGCCGGGGTGGACCGGATCGGCGCCGGCAAAGGGAAAGCGATCGATGGATTGCATGGACTCGGCCTCGAAGAAGAGGCGCGGAGTCTTGCGCGGACGCGCGTCGGCCACTGCAAACAATGGTCACATCTCTCAGACTGCCGAAAGAAATGGCTTCAGCGCGGGGAAAAGTCATGGGTCTTGCGCTTTGCGAGTCCTACAGCACACGCCGCCCCTTGCCGACAGTCCGCCACCCGCCATGCGACGAAGCTGAACACATATTCAACACAAAGGAGTCCTCGCGTGAATTCCATCATCTACATCGTCGGTCTGGTCGTGGTCGTGGTCGCAGTGCTCTCGTTCTTCGGCCTGCGCTGAAGCCGGGCGCGCGCTGCCTGCGCCGTTCCTTCCCCACCCACTGCACGGGGCCGCTTGCGGCCCCGTTTCTCGTGGTCGCCGGGCATAATTTGTGCGCCCCGGCACCGTGCGGGGCCTCGTCATTTGCGAAGGGACCCTGTTGACCAACACCGCGTTGCGCGATCTTGCTTTTTCGGATGCGGTGACGACCGAGGCGGTGCGATGGGCCGAGCAGAACGGCCCGCTCGACGACACGTCGGCGATGCGCGCTGCCGCATCATGGCATGCCGACGGCCCCGCACAGATCGCCGAACGCGCACGTCAGTTGGGCGAGCGCATCGGCCTCTTGCAGGAACTCGACCGCGCCCGCCAGTGGGCGCCGTGGGTGCTGCTGGCGATGATCGCGCTGATCGTGACCGCAGGCCTCGGCCTCGCCAGCAGCGTGACGGGCGCAGGCGACCGGCACATCAATGTGATCGTTGCGCTCGTGAGCCTGCTCGGCGTGCATGCGCTCACGCTGCTGCTGTGGCTTGCGGGCCTCTGGATGCCGCTCCGGTTCACGGGCAACGCCTCGTTCGGACGGATCTGGCTTTCGCTGACCGCGCGCGTGGCCGGCGGCAAGCGCGGGCAGGCGCCGCTGCTGGTGCGCGCGGCCACCGGGCTCGTGGCGCGCGCCAGGCTGCTGCCGTGGGCCTTCGGCATGGTCAGCCACGGCATCTGGTCGCTCTCGTTCGCGGTGGTGCTGGCTGCCATGCTGTTCGCGCTGGCGTTCCGAAGCTACACGCTGAGCTGGGAAACGACCATTCTCGAGCCCGCTTTCTTCGTGCGTGCCGTGCACGCGCTGGGCTGGCTGCCGGCGAAGCTCGGTTTTCCGGTGCCCGACGCAGCCACGGTCATGGCGGCTCCTGGTGCCATGGGCGCCATCGACCACGGCGGCCAGCGCACCTGGGCGCTGTGGCTCACCGGGTGCATCGTGGTTTACGGCCTGTTGCCGCGCGCGGTGCTCACCCTGTGGAGCGCAGCCATGTGGCGCGCACGCCGCAAGGCGCTGCAGCCCGACTGGCGCGAGCCTTATTACCGCAAGCTGCTCGGCCGTTTCGCCGCGCTGGCCCCGGCGGCCATCGTCGATGCCGATCCAGGCCGCACGCGCCCCGACACGCCCGAAGGCCTTGCCGAGGCGCAACTGCACGACGTGCTCTTCGTGATCGGCTTTGAACTCCCGCCCGACACGCCCTGGCCGCCGCCCGCCTTGTCTGGCCTTCCTGCAACCGGCCCCGACGTGCTGCAGGTGCAGCGCATCGACGGCAGCGCACCCGCCCGCCGCGCATTGCTCGACCAGCTGGCGCGCGTGCAGCCGCGCACCGTGCTGCTGGTGTGCCATGCCGCCTCGAGCCCCGACCGGGGCACCGAACGCTTCCTGCGCGAGGTGCTGGCCCATTGCGGCGAATGCCGCCTGTGGCTCGCCGAAGCGCCGAACGAAGGCGCCGTGCGGCGCTGGCTCGACTGGCTGAGCGACACCGGCCTGCAACGCGTCGCGGCCAGCGACCGCCTCGACACCGCGCTGCAAGACGCAGTCGCCACGCCATGACGCAACGACCGCAGGCACAGGCTCCCATCCGCATTGCCGTCGTCGGCCACACCAACGCCGGCAAGACCTCGCTGCTGCGCACGCTCACCCGTCGCGTGAACTTCGGCGAGGTGTCGGACCGTCCCGGCACCACGCGCCATGTCGAATCGGCCGACCTCGAGGTGAATGGTGCGGCCGCGGTGCGCTTCTTCGACACGCCCGGCCTCGAGGACGCTGTGGCGTTGCGCGAACACTTTGCTGGCGCCGACTCGCAGGCCACGCCGCCTGAACGCATCCGCCGTTTCCTTCAGGGGCCGGAGGCCCACGGCGTCTTCGAGCAGGAAGCCAAGGTGCTGCGCACCATGCTCGAGATCGATGCCGCGTTCCTCGTCATCGACGTGCGCGAGCCGGTGCTGCCCAAGTTCCGCGACGAGATCGAGCTGCTCAACTCCTGCGCGCGGCCGGTGCTCCCGGTGCTGAATTTCGTGCGAGACGCCGCAAGCCGCGAGCCGGCCTGGAAGGAGCTGCTGTCTGCCTACGGCCTGCACGTGCAGGTGCGCTTCGACGCGGCGGCGCCCTTCGTCGGCGCCGAACGCGACCTGTACAACGACCTTGCCACCCTGTTGCGCGAGCGCCGCGAACTGCTGCGCCACGTGGTCGACGCGCTCGACACCGAGGCCGCGCAGCGGCGCCGCTCGGCCTGCGCGCGCATCGCCGAGCTGCTGGTCGATGCAGCGGCGGTGCGCCGCACGGTGCCCGCCACCGAATTCGCCGACGCAGCGCGCCGGCAGGCGCTCGTCACCGCCTTGCAGAAAACGGTGTTCGACAAGGCCCAGCGTTGCACGGACGACCTGCTCGCGCTCTACGGCTTTCGCCAGGGTGACGCCGACGAGGCGCCGCTGCCCATGATCGAAGGCCGCTGGGCGCTCGATTTCTTCAACCCCGAGGCCATGAAGGACGCCGGCCTGCGGCTGGGCAAGGGCGCGGTCATCGGCGCGGCGGTGGGCGTGGTGGCCGACCTGGCAATGGCGGGCATCTCGCTGGGCACCGGCGCGGCGCTGGGCGGTGCCATCGGCGGTGCGGTCTCGCAGGGGTGGGGGCCGCTCGGACGCAAGCTGGCGAACAAGCTGCGCGACATGCACGAGCTCACCGTCGAAGACGGCGTGCTGTTCGCCCTGGTGGCGTGGCAACTGAAGCTCACGCAGGCGCTGGAGCTGCGTGGCCATGCGGCCACGCAGCGCATCAGCGCCGGCGCTGCGGCTGAAGGTGCGTCCGAAGACGTCGTGAACGACACACTTTCGCAGGCCATCGCAGCCGCGGTACGCGCCGCGCAACCGGCGCGCAACCACCCGGACTGGGAAGCCGGCGGCAATGCAGCCGCACGCATCTTCTGGCGAGCATCACCGCAACGCGAAGCGCTCGCCGCCGACCTGTCGCAGGCGCTGCTGCGCGCCTTCGAGCCCGCCTGACCATTGCCAGGCCGCGCAATCCGACAGCTTCAGCCGGGACGCGACGAACAGGCCTGTGCCGCCAACGCCTTGCGGGCCCGTGCGCGGCGGACTCCGAGTGCCAGCAGCACGATGCCCATCAGCAGGAATCCAACCGCGGGCATTACCCACACCATGCCGGCCGTGGTGTACACGCACTGGCATTCGGCGTCATAGAAGCGGCCGAGCTCGTTGAAGTCTCGGCTCAGGTAGCGGCCGTACCAGACCCAGAAGAAGAAAGCCGAGGCGGCGAGGGAAACGAGGGCCAGTCCGAGACCGACGAGAGCAGTTGCTGGAGATCGGGGCATGTTGCGTAAGCGGTTGCACGGATTGTCCGGCCGACGCGGCATGATCGCGCGTCGACCTCCCGCGACAGGCCACGCCATGACACCCACCCTTCGCGCCTTGCGCGCCGACATCACCACGCTGCAGGTCGACGCCATCGTCAACGCCGCCAACTCGTCGCTGCTCGGCGGTGGCGGAGTCGACGGTGCGATCCACCGCGCAGCGGGCCCGGAACTCGTGCACGAATGCCGGCTGCTGGGCGGCTGCAGGACGGGAGACGCCAAGCTCACCAAAGGCCATCGGCTGCCCGCCCGCTTCATCGTGCACACCGTCGGCCCGGTGTGGCGCAACGGCACGTCGGGCGAGCCCGCGCTGCTTGCGTCGTGCTACCGGCAGTCGATGGCGATCGCCGCCGCGCAAGGCGTGCGCAGCATCGCGTTCCCGAGCATCAGCACCGGCATCTACAGCTATCCGATCGAGCTGGCCGCCGCGGTCGCAGTGCGCACGGTGCGCGAAGTGCTCCAGGCCGAGACACCCATCGAGGACGTGGTGTTCTGCTGCTTCTCGGCGGCCGACCTGGCGGTGTACGAAGCGGCCCTTGGCGGCGGTTCCGCACAATGAGGGCATGACAGACGATTTCTACGACGAGCTCGCCCCGCTCTACCACCTCATCTATCCCGACTGGAACGAGAGCATCGGCCTGCAGGGTGGCAAGCTCTCGCGGTTGATCGAGGCCGAATGGCCCGGACAGGGCGCCCGCCGCAAGGTGCTCGACGTGTCGTGCGGCATCGGCACGCAGGCGCTCGGACTGGCGGCGCAGGGCCACGACGTGACCGCCTCGGACCTCTCCCCTCGCGAGATCGAACGCGCGCGCAGCGAGGCCGGCGCTCGTGGGCTCGACATCGCCTTCGCCGTGTGCGACATGCGCGAAGCGCACACGCACCACGGCGGCGGCTTCGACATCGTGATGTCCTGCGACAACTCGATGCCGCACCTGCAGACCGACGACGACCTGCTGACCGCCTTCCGCCAGATGACGGCCTGCCTGCGTCCCGGCGGCGGCTGCGTGGTCAGCGTGCGCGACTACGCCAGCGAGGCGCGCGGCACCAACATCGTGAAGCACTACGGCGCGCGCGTCGAGAACGGCCTGCGGCACGTGCTGTTCCAGGTGTGGGACTTCGACGACGACGGCCGGGGCGCGCACTACGACCTCGGGTTCTTCTTCGTCACGGAAGACCTCGCCACCCAGGCGGTGCACACGCGCGTCATGCGATCGCGCTATTACGCGATATCCACCGCGCGGCTGTGCGAGTTCATGCGCGAGGCAGGGCTGCAGGACGTGCGGCGCATCGACGACGCGTTCTTCCAGCCGGTGCTCGTGGGTACGCGCGCCGCAAGCTGAAGGGTAGACAGGCAGGCGGGCGTGCGCATCTCGCGCGGCGGACCGGGTTGTCAGGACCTGCCTGCAGACCACCGCCAGTGGCATGCGAGTCGTTCGAAGCGATTGCAAAAGCAACGGAAGAAAACGAAGAAGACCGGTCACCGTGCCGTCATGGGCCAAACCTAGCATCCGGCGGCTCCGATCTCTTTCCTGCAACCACTCGAATACACAACATGACAAAGACGAGCGTTCCAGCATCCGCCCCCCGCCCGGTTCGGGCTGCCATTGCCGCGATCGCCGCAGTCGGCGGCTGCCTGGTGATCGCCGCCTGCGGCGGTGGCAACGGTGGCGGTGGCATCGCGTTCCCGGTGCTTCCGCCGGCACCGGCGCCCGCACCGGCACCTGCGCCTGCACCGCCGGCCCCTGCGCCGCTGGGCACGCTCGACGGCGCCGTGCCGCTCGTCATCGGCCACCGCGGCCTGCCGGGCCTGTATCCGGAAGAGACGAAGACCGCCTACGAAGCCGCGGCCGACGCCGGCGCCGACTCGCTCGAGACCGACCTGCACCTCACCAAGGACTGCGTGCTCGTCGCGCGCCACAACCCCTGGCTCAGCGACAACACCAATGTGGCCGATGTCGCCTTGACCAACCCCGACGTGGCCAGCCGCAAGCGCACCGTGCCGCCGGTGCTGGTCAACGTGACCTATCCCGCGATTCCGGAGAACGGCCCGGCCCAGTACAAGAGCGACCTCACCGACCCGGCCGATCCGAAGTCGGTGCTCAAGTCGCTCGTGGTCGACGGCGAGGACCACACCAACGACTGGTCGATCACCGACTTCACCATGGACGAGCTGCGCCAGTGGATCCGCGGCACGACCTACGACGCGAAGGACCAGCGCCCGACCGACCTCAACGGCAAGCTGCCGATCCTGAGCTTCCAGGAGGTCATCGACATCGCCAAGGCCAAGAGCGCTGCCACCGGCCGCAAGCTCATCGTCTATCCCGAGACCAAGAATCCGATCTGGAACAACGCGCAGGCCATCGCCAACGGCTGCGGCCCGAAGGGCAGCCGTCCGCTGGAAGACGCGCTGCTCAAGATCATGAACTTCAACGAGCTCAACGACAAGGACGCGCCGATCATCGTGCAGAGCTTCGAGCCCGAGAGCCTGAAGTACCTGCGCTCGGCCGGCCTGAAGGCGCGTGCGGTGCAGCTGGTGGACGGCAACGACGTCAACTACGAGACCGGCGAGATGATCTACGTGACGAAGGACGACTACACCTTCGTCGACGGCCGCCCCTACAGCTGGACGCTGGCCGGCAACCCGAAGTGGTTCGGCGAGATGCTCACGCCCGCCGGCCTGGCCGAGGTCAAGACCTATGCCGACGGCATCGGCCCGTGGAAGCCGCAGGTCATGGCGCACACCGTCGTGCCGTTCGTCGCCGGCAAGGGCCTGGCCGACGTGAACACGATCAAGCCCACGGCGCTGATCGCCGATGCGCACAAGGCCGGCCTCTTCGTGCACAGCTACACCTTCCGCAACGAAGCCAAGTACCTCGCGGGCGTGTACAAGGGCGACCCGGCGGCCGAGTACCTCGCGTACTTCCGCGCGGGCATCGACGGCGTGTTCTCCGACTTCGCCAACACCGCCTTTGCGGCGCGCGCGACGTACCTGAAGGAAACCGGCCGCTGAGCCCGCGGGGCAGCAGCGGGCCGCGCAGCCGATGTACCCGGGCGAAAGACTCAACGGATACAGCCACCTGCTCGGCCTGCTGCTCGCGCTGCCCGCCGCGGCACTGCTGCTTGCCAAGACCGTGCCCACCGGCGACCCCGCGCGCATCGCGGGCGCGCTGGTGTTCTCGCTCTCGGCGGTGGTGCTGTACGCGGCCTCCACGCTCTTCCACAGCACGCGCGGACGGTTCAAGCGCATGTGGGAGCGCGCGGACCACTGCGCCATCTACCTGCTGATCGCCGGCACCTACACGCCGTTCGCACTCGTCACACTGCAGGGCGTGTGGGGCGGCCTGCTGCTCGCGGCGATCTGGAGCGCGGCGCTGTTCGGCATCTGGCGCGAACTGGCGCCGGCCACGGGCGGTGCCGCCCGGCCGCCGCCGCTGTGGCTGTACATCGGCATGGGCTGGGTCGGCGTGCTGGCCGCCGTGCCGCTGGCCGCGCGGCTCGACGCGGCCGGTCTCGCGTGGCTGCTCGCGGGCGGCGTGCTGTACACGGCAGGCACGGTGTTCTACCGGAACCGGCAGGGCTTCCGGCATGCGCACGGGGCATGGCACCTGTTCGTGCTCGCGGGCACGGCGAGCCACTACGTGGCGGTGGGCTGGTTCGTCCTGTAGGCGTCGCTTCAGGCGCCCTCCGAGGCCCCCTCCTGGTACCGGACGAGGCACCGCGGGGATAATCCCCGACCGATGATCGTCCGACCCCGCCCCCACTGGCTGCGCATGCTCTTCGTATGGCGCGGTTCGGTCCTGCAGACCATCCTTGCGCAGCTGCTGTGGACCACCGCTTTCGCGGTGCTCGTGACCTTGTCGCATGGCCGGCTGTTCCAGTGGAAGGTGCCGCTGAACTTCGTGCCGTTCTCGCTCATCGGCCTGACGCTGGCCATCTTCCTTGGTTTTCGCAACGGCACCAGCTACTCGCGCTTCTGGGAGGCGCGCACGCTGTGGGGTTCGCTGCTGAACGAAACGCGCACGCTGGTGAGGCAGGTGCTCACGCTGGCCGACGCGCCCGTCGAGGCGAACGTGCCGACGATGCGGCTCATCGCCTTCGTGCATGCGCTGCGCCACCAGCTGCGCGGGACCGACGCGGCGGCCGACCTTGCGCGGCTGCTGCCGCCCGGGGACTGCGCGCGTTTGCAGGCCGCGCGCTTCAAGCCCGCCATGCTGCTGCTGATGGTGGGCGAATGGATGCGCGGCCAGCGCCAGGAAGGCCGGCTCGACCCGATGCTGGCGCAGTCGATGGAGGTGCCGCTGGGCCGCCTCACCGAGGCGCTGGGCGGGTGCGAGCGCATCGCGAACACGCCGATCCCGTTCACCTACTCGGTCATCATCCACCGAACCATCTACCTGTACTGCGTGCTGCTTCCCTTCGGCCTGGTCGACGCCATCGGTCCGATGACGCCGGTGGTCGTCGCCTTCATCGCGTACACCTTCTTCGCGCTCGAAGCGCTCGGCGCGGAGATCGAGGAGCCCTTCGGCACCGACGCGAACGACCTTGCCTTGGACGCCATGAGCCGCACGATCGAGTCGACCCTGCGCGAGATGCTGGGAGAACCGCAACCGGTGCCGCCGCTGCCCGCCGCGGAAGCGTCGTCCGCCGGCTACGTCCAGACCTGATCCGCCGCTCAGCCCTCGCCCGGTGGGTAGTCCGCGCCCAGCGTGGTCGATTCCCATGCGTCGAAGTCACCGCGCATGAACTCGAGCTTCTTGCGCGCCAGGTCGAGGGCCGCCTTGCCCAGCACCAGCCGCAGCGGCGGGTTGTCGGACAGCGCGGCATCGATGATGGCCTGCGCCGCGCGCACCGGGTCGCCGGCCTGGTTGCCGCTGCGCGCGGCGGTCTGCCTGCGGCGCTCGCCGGCCGTGGCCTCGTAGGCCTCGATGCGCGTGGCCGACTGCTTGATCGACGGACCGGCCCAGTTGGTGCGGAACGGCCCCGGCTCGACCACCAGCACGCCGATGCCCAACGGCTTGACCTCGATGGCGAGCGATTCCGAGATGCCTTCCACCGCGTACTTGGTGGCGTGGTAGTAGCCGGTGGCCGCGAAGCTCGTGAGCCCCCCGATGGACGACACGTTGACCACCAGCCCGTTGCCCTGCGCGCGCATCACCGGCAGCACCGCCTTGGTCATGTCGACGAGCCCGAACACATTGGTCTCGAACATGTCGCGCACTTCCTTGTCGTCGCCCTCCTCGATGGCGGCGAGATAGCCGTAGCCCGCGTTGTTGACGAGCGCGTCGATGCGCCCGAAATGCTGGCGCGCCTGCGCCACCACCTGGTCGATCTGCTCGCGTCGCGTGACGTCCAGAGGCAGTACCAGCGCACGCTCGCCGTGGCCTTCGGCGATGTCGGCGACCTGCGCCGGGTTGCGCGCGGTCACCACGGCGCGCCATCCGCGTGCGAGCACCAGCCGGGCGAGCTCGCGGCCGAAGCCGGTGGAACATCCCGTGATCAGCCAGACGGGGTCGGTTCGATTCATCATCTTTGAAACTCCATGAAACGTCGAGGGTCGGGACAACGGAAGCCGCAACGGCTTCGCGGCCGCACAGACTACGCCCGATCCATGACCTTGTCCCGGGCACGACAACCACACCCTGGCCCGCGTGCGCGCGGGGCCTCGGTACTTCCGGGCCCAGGCCTCGACAGGGCAGCGCGCGCAGGCAGTTGAAGCAGGAACAGGTCCAGAAGTCGATCAGCACCACCTTGCCGCGCAATCCTTCCATGGTCGGCGGCGGCAAGTCGAGCCACTGCACCGCGCCATCGAGCAACGGTACCGGCCCTTCGACAGGCAGCGCGCCGGCAAGACCGGTGGGTGGAAGCCCCCGGGGCACGGGGCGCGGATCGACGGGCGCGCGCCGCGCACGCCGCGCACGCCGCGCACACCAATCAGGCCGCGTCGGGACGCATCCGCTGTGCCAGCCCGGTACTGCCCCTCGCCTGCAGGCTGTCGGCCGCGCCGGTGCGGTCCCGCACATCCTTGTTCTGGCTGAGCTTGAACTTGCCCTCCAGCGACGTGACCGCGATCTCGATGCCGACGATGTTGCGCAGCAGGCCGTCGATGAACTCCGGCGCCGAATCGCCCATCTTCCATGGTGTCGGCTCGCCGGCTTCGTGGCGCCGCGTCAGGCGCGCGACGATCCGCCGCACGAACCGCTCGTCGTCCTGGACGGCCAGGATGCCGTGCGCATGCACCACTTCGTAGTTCCAGGTCGGCACCTGCCGGTGCGCCTCGTGCTTGGAGGGATACCAGCTCGGCGAGATGTAGTCCTGCGCACCGCGAAAGATCACCATCACCGGGCTGCCCGACGGGCAACGCTGCCACAGCGTGTTGGAGCGCGCGACATGCGCGAGCAGCGTGCCGCGCTCGCCGGTGTCGGGATCGAACTCGAAAGGCAGGTGGTCCGCGTCGAAGCCGTCGGGCCCCTGGGTGACCAGCGCTCCGAGCGGATGTTCACGGATGACGCGGTGCAGTTGCGCGGGGTCGGTGACGGCGAAGTGCGGAGGGATGTACATCGTGGCGGCCAAAGGCATTGAAACGGGGAAAGCCGACACTTTCGCCGCTGACCGGCACAATGGGAAGAACCAGTTCTGTGCAATTTCGATGGACCAGTTTCGCTCCTCACCTCATGCACCGGCCGAAGGCGCAGGCGCCGGCCGTCGCGTCTACGACCTGCTGCGCGCGCAGATGGCCGACGGCACGCTGCCCGCGGGCGCCAAGGCGCCATCGACCCGCGCACTGGCCGCCGACCTCGGCGTGTCCCGCACGACCGTCACGGCCGCCTATGAGCAACTGGCGGCCGAAGGCTTCCTGGTCACCGCCGTGGGCCGCGCCGCACGGGTCGCCGGCGCGCCGCCTGCAGCGCCGGTCTCGCGTGCAACGCCGCGCCGTCGGAAGCAACCGGCGCCCGCGCTGTCGGACTTCGGGCGCCGCGTGGCGGGTATCGCGATGCCTGCGCTCGCCCGTGCGAAGCCGGCTGCCATCGACTTCGCCTACGGCGCAGTGGCCTCGCGCGACTTCCCCTCGCAGATATGGCGGCGCGCGTACCAGGCCGAGCTGCTTCGACATCAGCACAGCCTCTATTACGCCGCACCAGAGGGCGACGCGTCGCTTCGGCGCTCGCTGCAGGGCTATCTGCGGCGTGCGCGCGGACTGGCCTGCGACGCCGAGCAGATCCTGGTGGTGCATGGCTCGCAGCAAGGCATCGACCTCTGCGCGCGGCTGCTGCTCGACCCGGGCGATGCCTTCGTCTTCGAGGACCCAGGCTACCTGATGGCACGCCGCAGCTTCGAGGCCGCAGGCGGCCAGCTGTCGGCCGTGCCCGTCGACACGCAGGGGCTGGACACCGCCGGCCTGCCGTCAGGCATGCCGGCTCGGCTGGCCTACGTGACGCCGTCCCATCAGTTTCCGCTCGGCGGCGTGCTGCCCGTCGGCCGGCGCATGGCGCTGCTGCAGTGGGCGCAGCGGCAGCGCGCCTGGATCGTCGAGGACGACTACGACGGCGAGTTCCGCTACGGACAGCGCCCCATCGACGCGCTGCAGTCGATGGATGGCGATGGCCGTGTGATCTACATCGGCACCTTTTCGAAGGCCCTGTCGCCGCAGCTTCGCATCGGCTACCTGGTGCTGCCCGCCGAACTCGTGCCCGTGTTCCGGCAGGCCAAGCGCCTTGTGGACCGCCACGCGCCGCTGCTGGAGCAGCGTGTGCTCGCGTCGCTGATCGACAGCGGTGCCTACGAACGCCATGTGCGGCGGGTGCGCCGCGAGAACGAACGCCGGCGCGCGGCCTTGCTCGGCGCCGTCGAGCGCCACCTGCCGGGCGACGCGACGGTCGCGGGCACGGCGGCAGGACTGCATGTGGTGCTGTGGCTGCCCTTTCTTCGGGCCCGCGACGAAACGGCGCTGGTGGAAGCCGCGCTTGGCCGCGGCGTGGGCGTCTACCCGGTGTCGCCGCTGTTCGCCACCGCGGCGCACCGCGCCAGGCACAAGGCTGCGGGGCTGATCCTCGGCTACGCGAGTCTCACGCCCGAAGAGATCGATCGTGGAATGCGTGCGCTGGCGGCCGTCATCGGATCATTGGCCGCGAAGGCCCGATAGCGCTTGCGACGGCGACCGGGCCTGCGCGGCGGGTCAGCGGAAAGCCGTGCTGCGATACGGACTGCGCGCGTCGCTCAGCAGCAGCCGGTTGGTGCGCAGCAGGTTCTCCTCTCGCTCGTTCGAATAGCGCCAGATCAGGCCGCCGGCGATGTAGGCCGCGCTCACCTGCGGCCAGTCGGCATAGGCGTGCTGCACCTTCTGCTTCAACCCGCCGGCGAAGCGAGCGAATTCCGCGCGATCGATGTAGCCCAGCTGCACCGCCCAGCGCGTCAGGCTCGCCAGCCGCACCGCATCCCAGGCCACGAGGTTGCCGATCTGCGCGGGCTGCACCTTGAAGTGCCGGCGCAACTCGTCGACCCACGAGCGGCTGCCCGTCACCAGCTGGGACAGGTCGGCGGCCGAATGGCCGCTCTGCGCGCCGAGGGACTTGTAGTCGAGGCTCTTGCGCGCCTTGATCTGGAAGAAGGCGGGGAACATGCCATCGGCCAGCATGCGCAGCAGCGGGTGCGTGGTCTGCACCGCATCGTCGACGGCCGCGATCGATTGCCACAGCGGAGCGTAGGTCGAGCGCTGGCCTTCCTGCACGAGCCAGTCGGCCTTCTCCTCGAAGCTCGCGCGGTCGTCCACGCCCCACACCTGCGCGATGCCTTCGCGCAGGTCCTCGTCGTGCTTGCCCGTGGCCACTGCGTTCACGTGGTCGCCATTGAAGGCGGAGAGCGGCGCGCTCAGCGTGACCAGCCAGGCTTCGTCCGGCGTGGTGTCGGGCGTGGCGTGGAAGTGAAGTTTC
The DNA here is from genome assembly GCF_902712855.1 of Variovorax paradoxus. Classification (NCBI taxonomy): domain Bacteria; kingdom Pseudomonadati; phylum Pseudomonadota; class Betaproteobacteria; order Burkholderiales; family Comamonadaceae; genus Variovorax; species Variovorax paradoxus. Next base: position 1,367,822 of record NZ_LR743508.1, on the reverse strand, counting down.
TCGTTGTCCATCAGCGCGTGGCCGACGATGTCCATGATCCCCATCGATATCCTCCGAAAGTTTTAATGCACCGGAAGCTGCCCGCGCGGCCGAGGCTTCGCAGCGATTTTCATTTTCCACATCGCTGCCTGCCCGTCGCCGGGCGGTGCAGACAGCGCGCCCCGGCATGCCCGCGGAACCGGATGGATCGAGGGGCAACCGTCGAAGGAGCCGACGCCGCGAAGTCAGCCCGCGAGTGCGGTCACCGCGATGCGCGTGGCCGCCGCCACCACGTCGTTGCGCGTCTTCGCATCCTTCTGCGAGAAAGTCAGGTAGACCGACAGCACCAGCGGCGCACCGGCCGGCGGCCACAGCACGCCGACGTCGTTGTTGCTGCCGTAGGAGCCTGCGCCGGTCTTGTCGCCGACCTTCCAGCCGGCGGGCACGCCTGCCATGAAGCGCTCCTTGCTGGTCGTGTTGCCGAGCAGCCAGGTCTTGAGCAGGTCGCGCTGCGGCGCACCGAGCGCGTCGCCGAGCACCAGCCGCTGCACGCTGTCGGACATGGCCGAAGGCGTGGTGGTGTCGCGCATGTCGCCGGGAATGCTGGTGTTCAGCTCCGGCTCCGTGCGGTCGAGCCTGAAGACCTGGTCGCCGATGCGCCGCGAGAAGGCCGTCACCTCGCCGGGCCCGCCCAGCAGCCGCAGCAGCACGTTCGCGGCGGCGTTGTCGCTGTACTGGATGGTCGCCGCGCACAGCTCGGCCACGCGCATGCCGGTGGTCACGTGCTTCTCTGTGATGGGCGAGTTGGCGATGAGGTCGCTCCTGCCGTAGCTCAACTGACGGGCCAGCAGGTCCGGCTCCTTCGCGCTGCGTTCCAGCACGGCGGCGGCCAGCATCAGCTTGAAGGTGCTGCACATCGGAAAGCGCTCGTGCGCGCGGTGCTGGATGCGGGCGCCGGTGCCGGTGTCGAAGCCGGTCACGCCGAGGCGTCCGCCCGAGGCACGCTCGAGCTCGGCCAGTTGCGATTCGGCGGACGACGACGACGACGACGACGACGTCTTCGCAAAGCCTGCGGTGCAGGCGCTGGCGAGGGGCAGCACGGAAGCAGCGAGCAGCAGGGTGCGGCGCTGGAAGGATGGGTTCATTTCGTTTCTTCTTTCTTTCGGCGGGTGGATGGAACCGGGTGAATCGTAGGAGCCGCTCCGCGTGCGGGCCAGCCAGCCGCACGTGTTCTGCGTCCCGGGTGTATCCGCTGTAACGCGCACCGGCCCGCGTACAGGCCGATATGTGGATGCAGCGAAGCCCTTGGCGCTCCTGGATGAGCCCTGAGCCGATGGCGCGGCGATGCAGGCAGCGTCGGTTCACGCAGCACTTCATTTCTGCCGGCCACGCGTACGCGCGGCCGTGTCAAACCTCTGTCACCTTCGGCCCGCAAGATCTGCGGCATTAAGAGCGTTTGTGCTTTTTATTGCAATTCATCTTGCATCCACGAACGCAACGGATCCCACGTTCTCCGGCGCCGCCGCGGCGTGGGCATCCCAACTCATCGAGGGAACATCATGGCCAGAGTTTCGAAGGCGCGCCAAGGTTTGGCGGGAGGAGGTTTGTGTGCCGCGCTGCTGCTCGCGGCGTGCGGGGGCGGCGGTGGCGGGGGCAGCGCTTTCGTGCCAGTTGCCGACGCACCTTCGACCGGCAGCGGCAGCACCGGCACGCCCGCACCCGGCACGAACAAGGGCAACAGCGGCCCCAAGGCGCTGGTCGTCGAGATCGACGGGCTCACGCATGCGGCACTGGTCGACGCCATCGCGCAGAAGCGCGCACCGGCGCTGCAGTCCTTTCATGTCGCACCCGCTTGGACCGGCGGCACCAACGGTACGCCCACCGAGCAACGGCTCACCGACGGCCCCTCGTGGGCGACGCTGCTGACAGGCACCTGGGTGCAGCGCCACGGCGTGCGGTGGGACACCGCCGACCAGCGCATCGACGCCAAGCTCGCGCCATCGATCTTCGCCCTCGCCAGGCAGAATGCCGGCGCCGGCTACAAGACCGCCGCCGTCACGGCGAATCCGCTCTACCCGGTCCTGCTCACGAACGAAACCGGCACGGTCGACGCCGCATTCGATTGCGCGGGCTCCGACGCCTGCGTGACCGATCACACCTCGCAGCTCATCGAGGCGGGCAACGACCTGCTGGTGGCGCAATACGGTGCACCTGCCAATGCGGCCGCCAGCAGCGGGCTCGGCAGCGACGCCTACCGCCGCGCCGTGAGCGACACCGCCGCGGCCGTGGGGCGCCTGCTGGAAGGCATCGCGCGCCGCACGGCGAACGACGCGAAGGAAGACTGGCTCGTCATCCTCACCACCGGCCACGGCCGCGACGCCTTCGGTGCCGCAACGGGCCTGCAGACGCGCGACAACAAGACCATCTTCATCGCCAGCAACAAGGAACTCGCGGGCCTGCCCGGCACCGGCACGGCCGTACCTGCGGACGACACGCTGCTGCAGCTCGCCGCGGCCACCGACATCGCGCCGACCGTGCTGCGCCACCTGGGCTCCACGCCCGCCGCGGCCAGCTACGGCCTGAACGGCATCGCGCTGCAAGGCACCACCACCCTGCGCGAGCCCACCGCGAAGACCGGTGCCGACCGGGACAACATCGAACTCTCGTGGAAGCTCGCCGGCAACACCGACGTGCCCGTGAAGGTGCTGCGCGACGGCAAGCTCGTGGCCACGCTGGCGGCCGGCAGCACTTCGTACGCCGACTACGTCGATGCCGCGGGCGACGGCAACTACAGCTACGTGTACACGCTGGTCGCCGGCGACACGATGGTGTCGCTGAACGCGAGGATCGCCTACCTGGCGCCGGTGCCGCTGATGCCGACGCTGGCCACCGGCCTGGTCACCTACCACACCTTCGACACCCTGCCCGGCGTCGACGGCAAGGCCGGCGCCTCGACGCTCGCGCCATGGGCGGCCGATGCGGACGGCGGCTCGCTGCTGGCCGACGACAGCATGCGCACCCGCTACCGCGCCAAGGCTCTGCGCATCGACAGCAGGGTGGCCAATGCGAGCGGCATGTCCGGCTATCGCATCAGGCAGGCAACCGACGTGACCAGCGACGCGGGCACGACCGCCTTCACCATCGGTTTCTGGGTGCGCACCGACGCCACCTGCAGCCAGGGCGTGAGCAACGGCGGCACCGTCATCGCCAACAAGAACTACGACACCGGCAACAACGCGGGCCTCGCCATCGGCCTGTTCGGCAGCTGCGAGCTGCGCTTCAACACCGGCACCGGCAGCGTGCGCGGCGAGATCAAGGGCGCGCACTACCTGAGCGCAGGCCAGTGGGCCTACGTGGCGATGGTCATCGACAAGGCCGGCCTGGCCATGGATGCGTACGCGATCGACCCGGCGCGCGGCGTGCAGACGGGCCACGTGGCGCTCACCCCGGCGCTCGTCGCAGCGCTCGGCGGCCTGAAGAACGGCATCGGCCTCAATGAGGACGCGACCGGCCTCTACTACAAGCGCCAGTCGAGCTCGCCGCGCGGCGCCATGGACTTCAACGACCTCGCGATCTGGAACCGCGCGCTCAGCGCTGCCGAGGTCGCCAATCTCTACAAGGCAGCCGCCCCGTTGTCGACGTTGCTGCCCTGACCTTTCCTGTTTCCTACCAAGCACAGCACCAAGAAGGATCCCCATGAAACTTGCTCACCTGCACGCGCGGCTCCTGCCCGCGCTGATCGTGGCCTGCGCGCTCTCCGCCTGCGGCGGTGGCAGCGGAGGCGGCGGCGTGATCGGACTGCCCACGACGCCGACCACGCCCACCAGCCCCACCGCACCGACGCAGCCCGACACCGGCGTTGCACCCGTGAAGAGCTGCGCGCCCTGAGGCGCCACGCCTTCATGAACAACATGAACAACAGCACCAAGACCATGAACTCGCGCCGCAAATTCCTCACCGGCACCGCCACCACCGGTGCCGCCGCCCTCGCGCTGTCGGCCTTTCCGCCCAGCATCCGCCGCGCACTGGCCATTCCCGCCAACAACAAGACCGGCACGATCATGGACGTCGAGCACGTCGTGATCCTGATGCAGGAAAACCGCTCGTTCGACCACTACTTCGGCACCCTGATGGGCGTGCGCGGGTTCGGCGACCGCTTCACCATTCCGCTGGCCGGCGGCCTCAATGTCTGGCAGCAGAGCGATGCGGCCGGCAAGCCGCTGCTGCCGTACTACCTCGACCAGAGCAAGGGCAACGCGCAGCGCGTGAGCGGCACGCCCCACAGCTGGGGCGACGCGCAGAACGCCTGGGACGGCGGGCGCATGAACCAGTGGCCGCGCTACAAGAACACGGCGTCGATGGGTTACTTCAAGGAAGCCGAGCTTCCCTTCCAGTTCGCGCTGGCCAATGCATTCACGCTGTGCGACAGCTACCACTGCGGCATGCACACCGGCACCAACTCGAACCGACTGTTCCACTGGACCGGCACCAACGGCCCGTCCGGCGAAACCAGCAGCGGCCCGGCCCGCGTCGCGTCGATCGACAACACCTGGGAGAACCTGCGGTACCCGTGGAACCCGACCTCGAACCCGGGCGTCGACTCGACCCAGTTCGGCTGCAACTGGAAGACCTACCCCGAGCGGCTCCAGGATGCCAAGGTCAGCTGGATCGTCTACCAGTACCTGCCCGACAACTACACCGACAACCCGCTGCACGGCTTCCAGCAGTTCCGCGCGGCCAACAAGCTGTCCGGCAAGAACGACATGCGCTACGACGGCGACGCCAGCCCGCCTGCGGGCGAGACGGTGCCGGCCTACGACGCAGCCACCGACGACCCCGGCAACCCGCTGTACAAGGGCGTTGCCAACACCATGCCCGACGGCGGCTTCCTGGGCACGTTCAAGCAGGACGTTGCCAACGGCAAGCTGCCGCAGGTGTCTTGGATCGTGGCACCGTCTACCTACTCCGAACACCCCGGACCTTCGAGCCCGGTGCAGGGCGGCTGGTACATCCAGCAGGTGCTGGACGCGCTCACGGCCTACCCCGACGTGTGGAGCAAGACCGTGTTCATCGTCAACTTCGACGAGAACGACGGCTACTTCGACCACATGCCCTCGCCCTCGGCGCCTTCGCTGCTCAACCCTGCCGATCCCACGAGCGCCGCGGCCGGCAAGACCACGCTGGCCGATGCAGACGTGGCCTACGAACGCCATACATATCCGCTGGTGGGCAGCACCGCCGTGCCTTCCGACGGCCGCGTGTACGGCCCCGGCCCGCGCGTGCCGATGTACGTCATCTCGCCGTGGAGCCGCGGCGGCTGGGTGAATTCGCAGGTGTTCGACCACACCTCGGTGCTGCGCTTCCTCGAAGCCCGCTTCGGCGTGAAGGAAACCAACATCACGCCGTTCCGGCGCGCGGTGGCCGGCGACCTGACGAGCTGCTTCAACTTCGCAACCCCCAACAACGAGGTGCTGCCCACGCTCGCCGGCAGCCGCACCAAGGCCGATGCGGACAAGCTGCGCGCCGATCAGCAACTGCTCGCCCAGATCGTGCCGCCCACCAACGCACGACTGCCGCAACAGGCCATCGGCACGCGCCCCTCGCGCGCGCTGCCGTACGAACTTCACGTGAGCGGCCGCGCCGATGCAACCAGCGGTTCGATGCGCCTGATCTTCTCGAACACCGGCAAGGTCGGCGCCGTGTTCCACGTGTACGACAAGTTGCACCTCGACCAGCTGCCGCGCCGCTACATGGTCGAGCCCGGCAAGATGCTCGACGACGTGTGGGCCGGCACGGCCGACAGCGCGGGAAATTCGTACGACCTGTGGGTGCTCGGCCCGAACGGCTTCCACCGGCATTTCAAGGGCAACCTCGACACGCTGCGCGCCGGCGGTGCGGCCAACCCCGAAGTGCGCGTGTGCTACGACATCGCGAACGGCAACGTCTACCTCGAGATGCTCAATGGCGGTACCAACGCCTGCGGCTTTACCGTGCGCGCCAAGGCCTACCGCAGCGACGGCCCCTGGGGAGCCACGGTCAAAGGCGGCGCGCAGGCCGAGCAGCTGTGGACGCTCGCGGACAGCGGCCAGTGGTACGACTTCGCAGTGACCTGCGACGCGGACCCGACCTACTATCGCCGCTTCGCAGGCCGCGTGGAGACCGGCAGGCACTCGGTCAGCGATCCGGCCATGGGCCGCGCCGACCTCTGAGCGGTTCCTGCGCGGCAACGCCGGACGGAGCGGCAATGGGCACAATGGCGCGCCAACCGCGCCGTGCCGACTGCGCCTCCTGACCTGCAGACCGGGGCGGCCGTCACATCGACGCCGCCCTTTTTCCTTCTCACAGCCAGCATCCTTCATGCTCCAAGAAGAACGATTCCTGCGCATCCGCAGCCTGCTCGCCACCTTCTCCCGCCTGAGCGTCGACCGCATCGTGCAGGACCTCGCGGTGTCCCGCGAAACGGTGCGCCGCGACCTGCTCGAGCTCGAGGGCCTCGGGGAGCTGCGGCGCGTGCACGGCGGCGCGATCGCCACCAGCGCCGAGCCCGAGCCGCCGCTCGCGGTGCGGCTGGTGGCACGCCAGCGCGAGAAGCGCGCCATCGCCAAGGCCGCCATCGCGCTGCTGCAGCCGGGGCAGACGGTCTTCATGGACGCGGGCAGCACCATGTCGATCTGCGCGGAAGAACTCGCCACGCTCAGCGGCATGACGGTCATCACGAACTCGCTGAACATCGCGCTCAAGCTCGCAGGCGCGGGCGAAGGCCGGCTTACCGGCAACCGGACCATCCTGCTCGGCGGCGAGATCGATGTGAAGGCACAGGCCACCTGCGGCGACGCCACGGTGGAGGCCATCCGCCGCTACCGCGCCGACGTGGCGCTGCTGTCGCCCGTGGGGCTGCATGCCAGGCATGGCGCCATGAGCTTCGAGCACCACGAGGCCACCATCGCGCGCGCCATGGCCGAGCAGGCGCAGCAACTGGTGCTGCTGGCCGATCACGCCAAGATCGGGCAGGCCAGCCGCGTGACCTATGCACGCCCGGCCGACATCCATGTGGTGATCACCGATGCCAAGTCCCGTGAACTGCCGGGCCTCCCCGCCCTGCGCAAGGCATGCGAGCGGCTGATCCTGGCCTGAACCGCGAGGCGGCGGCGTGCAGCAGGCGCTTTCACGCGGCGTGGCCGATCGCCGCGCCAGCCAGCCGGCACCGGTGAATCTTCCGGCGTTTCGATACGCCGGGCCGATGCACGCTGGAGCGCGGCTCAGGTGTGCGCCGAGGCCGTGTGGCTCGCGCGCTGCCCGGCCCATGCGATGACCTTGGCCAGCGGCGCCGGCCGCATGAAGTAGAAGCCCTGCAGCAGGGGCGAGCCCAGCGCATTCAGCGCATCGAGCTCTTCCTGGCTTTCCACGCCCTCGGCCACCACCTCGATGAAGAGCGACTGGCCGAGCCGGATCACCGCCTCCACCATCAGCCGGCTGCCGGGCGACGACGCCAGGTTGAGGATGAAGCTGCGATCGATCTTCACCTGCCGCACGTGTTCCCCGCGCAGCGACGCGAGCGACGAGTAGCCGACGCCGAAATCGTCGATCACGATGGAGATGCCGGCTTCCGCCAGCGCCCGCAGCCGGGTCTTGGCGGCAGAGGCGTCGAGCGCCACCTCCTCGGTGATCTCGATCTGCAGCCGATGCGCCGGCAGGCCGTGTCTCTCCAGCGTCTCGAGCACGATGGCGTCCACCGGCAGTTGCGACATCTCGCGTGGCGACACGTTCATGGCCACGGGCACGTCCTCGAAGTGCGCGCCTGCAGCGGCGAGTTGCTGGAGGCCCACGCAGACCTCGCTGAGGATGTGCCGCAGCAGCCGCTCGGCCAGCCCGGTGTTGGCGGCCGCGAAGATCACATCGGAAGGCGCCACCCAGCCATGCCGCGGATGCTGCCAGCGCAGCAGGGCCTCGAGACTGTGCAGGCGACGCCCGCCCTCGCCCAGGATGGGCTGGTACCACACGCAGATGGCGCGCGAGGCGATGGCGTCGGACAGGTCGCGCTCGATGTCGCGGCGGCTCAGCAGGCGGCCGTGCAATGCGTCGTCGAAGCGGTGGCAGCGGTTGCGTCCGAGGCGCTTGGCCTCGTACAGCGCCTCGTCGGAAAAGCTCAGCATCTCGGCCACCGAGCAGTCGTGGCCGGTGCAGATCCCGACGCTCACGCCCAGTTGGCCGCCGTAGTGCGAGGTGGCATGGCCGATCGAGTCGATGAGTGCCTGCGCGACGGCCTCGGGCGCGTCCTGCGGGCCGCGGGGCTTGTAGAACACCGCGAACTCGTCCCCGCCCCAGCGCCCCACCACCGCGTGGTGCTTCACCAGCTGCAGCTGCAGCCAGTGCCCGACGTCCTGCAGCACCTGGTCGCCGGTCTTGTGGCCGAACGCATCGTTCACCGCCTTGAATCCGTCGAGATCGAGCATGAGCGCCGCGTGGTCGCGGTGCGAGCCCGTCTCGCCGCCCAGGCGCGATGCGGCCTCGAAGAAACCTTCCCGGTTGAACAGGCCGGTCAGCGAATCGTGGTTGGCGCGAAAGTCGAGCTCGCGCGCCGCGCGCGTCGAGCGTGCATGCGTGTGGCGCAGCTCCGAGGCCATGAACAGCGCCTCGTTCTTCAGCCTGCTGCTGGCCCGGAACGCGCGATCGCCACGCACCGATGCGTGGATGAGCGTCACGAGGTACACGAACACCATGAGCGCCAGCGCGTTGTGGTGGAACCCTCCGGCCCCGACGAGCCACACCGTGACCGCCCCGAGCGCGGGCGTGAAGAACACAACCGGCACCGGTGCATATGCCGCGCTGTAGATGACGGAGCCCGCGCACACGCCGCACACCACCGTCATGAAGAACAGCGTTTCGGACGGCGCTTCGCTGCGGCAGAACAGGGGCAGCAGCGCCCACACGCAGCCCGAGAGAAACGAGGAGAGCGTGACGAGCCGCAACCGCCCGGCAATGCCCGGCTCGTCGAGGCCGCCCAGGCTCCCCTCCGAAGAACGCACCGAACGGCACACGAAGGCCCTGAAGGCGTTGGAAACCACGACGAGCACGAGCCACGCCACGGGAAACATCCAGTCGGCCGACGAATAGAGCGCCACCGCCGTCGTGGCCAGGCCCACCGCCATGCTCGACGGCACCACGGCACGCACGCTGCGACGCACCGACAGCAACTGGTCCGCCCGCACCCACCGCGCGAGCACATCGTCGGCCGCCGGAAGGATTGACGCGTCGCTGCCTGAAGTGAGTTCGACCATGTGTTGGATGGAAGAGCGCGCCGCCTCGAACCGATCGAAAAAATGGATGACGCCTCGCCTCCCGATGCCATTCGGAACCAGAAGTCGCGCGATGCCACTCGGTGTTTTCCACCGGGTGCCGTGGTCGTTGTCCGACATGCGTTCGGGCGTTAATGCATTCGGCCGACGCGATGCCTTCCGCGTTCGAACTTATGCCCTCTTCTCGTTGGCGCGATTGCAGTGGGTGGCACCGCCGGTGTCGCGAGAACGACGTGTCCCCGTCGTGGTCGCAGGGACGATCTCCACCTTGCCTTCGTGCGTTGCCACGGTGCGATCGGGTGTCGAGGCGAGGCGTCGTGGCGCCGGGCTATGCTCGCCGCCACATGCCGCGACGCAACGCTTTCCTTTTCTTCCCGCACCGTGCCGACTTCGCCAGGGCTTTCATCGGCACGCTGTGTCTTGCAGGCGCACCCGCGCTGGCGCTGGCGCTGGCCGCGCCGAGCTGTCTCGACACCGCCATGCAGGCGCCCGCCCCCTCACGCGCGCTCGCCATGGCCACCTTCGCAGTGCAGGAGCACGAGGCCTTCGGCGGCCAGTCGATGGATGCCGAAGGCCGCATGACCGAAGCCGGCGATTCCGAGGCCGAGGACACGCGCCGCACCGTGCCAAGCCTGGCGCCGTGGCAGCGAGTGCTGCGCTACTGGGAGGCGGTCGATCCGCGCCTGCCCACGCAGGTGCGCTTCGGCGGGCTGCGCCCTGCCAACCGGCACTTGCTGATGCAGGCGCTGAACGAGGCGACAGCCGGAAGGCTGCAGGGAATGGGCGTTGGCCCCGACGAAGGACTGGAGTCGAACGAACTGCGCGCCGTGCAGGTGGCGCTGGCGCGGACCTCGGTGATCGACACGCCGTGGTCCGCCGCCTTCATCAGCTGGCTGGCCCGCCAGGCGGGGTTGGCGGACGATGAATTCGTCTTCTCGGAGGCGCATGTCGACTACGCAGGCGCCGCATGGCAGGCCGGCGCCGAGGAAGCGGCAGGCCGCCCCACGCGCTATGCCATGCGCGCCTGCGACCTGAGGCGCACGCCGCCGCGTGCCGGCGACCTGGTGTGCCAGGCGCGCGGCGCGGGCGCCGAGCTGGACACCTTCGACAAGATCGGCGAGGTACTGGCCACGCGCGATACCGGCGGAGAGGCCCTGCCGATGCATTGCGACGTGGTGGTGGCGGTGGACGCCACGGGCTTCGATGCGGTGGGCGGCAACGTGCTGCAGTCGGTCACGCGGCGCCGGCTCGATTTTGCGCCGGGCACGCGCTGGCTGGACCCGAGCTACCTGCCCGAGGGATGCACACCGGGCGTGGCCGGGTGCATCGACCGCCACATGAGCCGCCAGCCGTGGTCGCTGTTGCTGCAGTGGCGTTGAGAAACTGGCGCGGGCTTACTTGTAGTAGGCCTCGACGGTCCCCTTGAGCTTGATCAGCAGCGGCTTGCCCTTGCGGTCGAGCGTCTTGCCGGCGGGCACCTTGACCCAGCCTTCGCTGATGCAGTATTCCTCGACGTCGAGGCGGTCCTTGCCGTTGAGGCGGATGCCGATGTCGTGCTCGAAGGCGGCGGCCACGTGGTGCGGGCTGCGCGGGTCGATGGAGAGATGGTCGGGAAGAGGTGGGCGGGAGGTGGCTTCTGTCATGGCGCGTGATGATAGGGGTTCCCGCACCCGTCGCCGGCGCCGGGGCCTATCGCCGCCGTTTCCGGAAACGTGCCGGCGGCCTGGGCGCAAAGCCCAGTGCGGCGCGGGCCAGCGCATCGGCCTCGCTGTTGCGATGGCGGGGAATCCACTGCACCTGCGCATGCGCGAAGCTGCCGAGCAACGCACGGGCTTCGTCGAAGAGGCCCGCCATGCGCGCGACCGGCCTGGCCCCGGCAGCGCCCAGTTGCTCGACCAGGATGCTGTTGTCGCTGTAGGCCCGCACGGTGGTGGCGCCGCGTGCGCGCAGATCCTGCAGCGCGAGGGTGAGCGCAAGGAGTTCGGCTTCGTTGTTGCAGCCGATGGCGTGCGTGGCCTGCGAGAGGGTGTGCTTCGTGCCGTCCGGCGCGGTGATGACGGCACCGACGCCCATGCGCCCGGGATTGGGCATGGCGCTGCCGTCGCAATGCACGGTCCAGGCAAGCCCTGCCGGCCCGCCGCTGTCGCTCGCGCTCATCCGGGCTTCAGCAGTTGCTGCGCTTGATGCCCGCCAGGTTCTGGCAAGGCCGCTGGCCGGGCGGCGGACCGGGGTCGCGGGCATGCGGCGGCGGCCTGCGAATAGGGCGCACGCCGTCGTAGTACGGATCGGGGCTCAGGATGACGACAGGCGGATCGGCCGCCGGCTGCTGCTGCTCCGGCTCCTGCATGCCGGGGGGATAGCGCGGAATGATGGCAGGACCCGACGGCGGATTGGCCGCCACCTGCGCGGGCGGTGGCGCCACGGGCGCAGCCCCTTGCGGCAGCACGTATTCGGGCCGGCGGTTCGGGTCGGGTGCCGGCGCTTGCAGGATCTGCACCTGGCGCGACTGTTTGCTGCCCGCCGGGCACTCGACGTTCGTGTACGAGATGGCCCCCTTGGCGTCGGTGCAGCGAACCACGTCCGCGTGCGCGCCCAACGCGGCGGCGGAGATCGACAGGAGCAGTGCCAGGGAACGCATCGGTGATGGGCCAGGTGAGATCGGTCGGGTCGGGTTGCAGCCGGGCTGCAAGGGATGCGCCAACTGTAGCCTCACCCCGCCCGGCGTGCGAGCCCCCGGCCCCACTCACCGCATCGTCATTCCGGCTGGATGCCGGCCGCGCGGATCACCTGCCCCCACTTCTGCGACTCTGCCGCCTGCTGCTGCAGGCGCGACGATCCGCTCGCCTCGCGAACCTCGGCGGCATGGTCGTTGTTCGCGACGCGGCCCTTCATTGCCAGCGGCTTTCGCAGCAGCATCCGCCCGATCACCGATGCGGGCTGCAGGTGGTGCCGGCGCTGGAATACCCGAGCGTGGCCGCGGCGGGCGCGCTGGTGGCCGCGGGCCTGGGCATCACGGCGCTGCCGCGGCTGGCGCTCCAGCTCACGCGCAACGACGACCTCGTGACGGTGCCGCTGCAGCGTCCGGCCATGTCGCGGCCCATCGGGCTGATCACGCGCGCGGGGCGGTCGCCCTCGCCGGTGGGCCGGGCCTTCATGGACCTGCTGCACAGCCGGGAGGCCTCGCGCTGAAACCGCGCGCCGAAACCGAGCTTTCGCTCTGCGGCATCATCGCGGCCATGGAAAAAACGCCCCCGAATCCGCATCCGCTCGTCATCGTCAAGGTCGGAAGCACCTTCGAAGCCCTTCGCGCAGAGCGCGGCGACTTCGAGCACTGGATCGCCGACGGAATGGACACGCAGGCGCTGCCGATCGTGGTGATCGACCCGCGCCGCGGCGACACGCTGCCCGACCCGGCCGAGGTCTCGGGCGCGGTGGTGACGGGTTCGCATGCAATGGTGTCGCACCGCGAGCCCTGGAGCGAAACCACGGCCGCCTGGCTCGCGCAGCTCGTGTCGCGCGACACGCCGGTGCTCGGCATCTGCTACGGCCACCAGCTGCTGGCGCACGCGCTCGGCGGCGAGGCGGGCAACCACCCGCAGGGCGTGGAAGTGGGCACCGTCACGGTCACGCTCGAAGAGGCCGCGGCCGGCGACGCGCTGCTGCGCGGCCTGCCGGCGCAGTTTCCGGCGAACGTGGTGCACTGGCAGAGCGCGCTGCGCCTGCCCGAGGGCGCGGTGCGGCTGGCCGGCAACGCGCACGAGCCGGTGCAGGCCTTCCGCGTGGGCGGCAACGCCTGGGGCGTGCAGTTCCACCCCGAGTTCGATGCCGGCGTGATGCGCGGCTACATCGACATGCTGGCCGGCGACCTGAGCGCCGAGGGGGCAGACCCGGCCGCGCTGCGCGAGAACGTGGCCGCGACCGACGCGGCGGCGGGGTTGCTCGGGCGCTTCGCCCGCATCGTCGAGGCGCACCAGGGCGTCGCCTGAGCGCCCGGACTGCGCGGCGGGGTCTCCAGGCCCCGCCTTTTCGTCGGACCGCGACTACAAGAAGCCTTGCCTGCTTCGGTTAAGGTGCGCTCCATCGACCTTCAGTGGCCGCCGGCCTTTCCTGCTTGCTTCCCGAAACACCTGAACCGAGCCTCATGACCACCCCTTCCCCCTCTCCCGGCCGCAGGCACTTCTCGATGATCAGGGAGTTCCACCTGGCCGACGTCTTCACGCTCGGCAACGCGGCGTGCGGGGTAGGCGGCGTGTTCCTGGCGATGGCGTTCATGGCGAGCCAGTCGCTGGCGCAGTTCTTCTGGGCTGCGGCGCTCGCACCGGCGGCCTTCATCTTCGACGTGTTCGACGGGCGCATCGCGCGCTGGCGGCAGACCCAGTCGGCGCTCGGCCGCGAACTCGACTCGCTGGCCGACGTGATCTCCTTCGGGGTGGCGCCTGCCGCGCTGGGCTTCGCCGCCGGACTGAGCGGCGGCTGGGACTGCGTGCTGCTGGTCTACTTCGTGTGCTGCGGCGTGAGCCGTCTCGCGCGCTACAACGTGACGGCCGAGGCATTGTCCGAAGGCGCCAACAAGGTGAAGTACTTCGAGGGCACACCCATTCCCACCAGCGTGGTGCTGGTCGGCGTGCTCGCGTATGCGGCCTCGCAGGGCCGCATCGGCGACGCGCTGTGGGGCGGCGCGTGGCTCATCGGCCCGTGGCAGCTGCATCCGCTCACGCTGCTGTTCGGCCTGTCGGGCACGCTCATGATCAGCAAGACGCTGCGCATTCCCAAGTTCTGAATTCGATTCGCGAGAAAGGAGACACACGATGACCATGAAGCTGTACTTCGACCCGCAGAGCCGTTCGCAGGTGGCCAAGTGGATGCTCGACGAAGCCGGCGTCGACTACGAGATCGTCACCACGCTCCTGAAGGAAGGCGCGCACAAGAAGCCCGAATTCCTGAAGATCAACCCCGCGGGCAAGCTGCCCGCGCTGGTCGACGGCCGAACGCGCGTGTTCGAGAACGCGGCCATCTGCATGTACGTGGCCGAGAAGTTTCCGGGCAAGCGGCTGGCCCCGCCGGTGGGCTCGCCGGAGCGCGGACGCTACCTGTCGCTCATGGTCTATTCGACCTCGCAGCTGGAGCCGTCGATGGGCGACAGCCTGATGAAGATCAAGAGCAACAACCGGGCGCGCGGCTGGACCGACTTCGAGGACGCCAAGGACGCGGTCGAGCGCGAGCTGGGCGACGGCCCCTACCTGTTCGGCGCGCAGTTCACCGCGGCCGACGTGATGATCGGCTCGATGTTCATCTGGCACCGTGCCTTCGGCGGCCGCTCGAACCGGCCGAAGATCGATGCCTACATCCACCGGCTGCAGGCCCGCCCCAAGGGCATGAAGTTCGGCTGAACATGGCGCGGCGTGCCGCGCTGTTGACAACGCGCGGCGGCGGGCACGCCCTCTAATCGGATTCCTTTCCCATTCGATAACAACACGCCCGCACCATGACACCCAGGAAGACAACCGCTTCGTCTCGCCGCTTTTCGCTGACGGCACTCGCCCTCGGCGCCGCCGCCCTGCTGGCCGCTTGCGCCAGCGCACCGCCGCCCGGCGGACGCACCGTGACCATCGAGCGCACCACCTTCGGCATCGCGCACATCACCGCGCCCGACTACGAAGGCCTGGCCTACGGCAGCGCCTATGCGCACGCGCAGGACAACGTCTGCCAGACCGCCGAGCACCTGCTCACGCTGCGCGGCGAGCGCTCGCAGTTCCTGGGCGCGCAGAACACCGGCGAACTGGGCCTGGGCCGCATGCCCAACGCGCAGATCGACCTGTTCATCCGCTATCACATGGACGACGCGGCGCTCGCCCGCGCGGGGGCCACCACGAGCCCGCAGGTGCAGGCCGCGCTGCGCGGCTACGTGGCGGGCTACAACCGCTACCTGCAGGACGCCGGCCCCAACGGACTGCCCGCCGCGTGCCGCGGCAAGCCCTGGGTGCGGCCCATGACGGCCAACGACCTGGCGCGCGCCACCGAGCAATCGATGATCCAGGGCGGCCTGGGTGCGCTGGCGGGCGCCGTGCTGGCCGCCGTGCCGCCGGCCGCCGGCGCGAAGACGGGCGCCGCCCCGGTCGAATTGAAGGAAGCCGTCGCCGAGATCGGGCGCCACAGCTTCAACGACAACCCTGAAGGCGGCGAGCTCGGCTCCAACGGCTGGGCTTTCGGGCGCAACGCCACGCCCGACGGCCGTGGCCTGCTGCTGGGCAACCCGCACTTTCCCTGGAACGGCACGAACCGCTTCTGGGAAATGCACCTGACCATTCCCGGCCAGCTCGACGTGATGGGCGCGACCGGCGGACTGAGCCCGGTCGTGTCGATCGGCTTCAACAAGGACGTGGCCTGGACCCATACGGTGTCGACCGGCAAGCGCTTCACGCTGTACGAACTCAAGCTCGACCCGAACGATCCGACCGTGTACTGGGTCGACGGCCAGCCTAGGAAGATGGTCGCGCGCACCGTGGCGCTGCCGGCCGCGGCCACCGGTGGCAACGGACCCGCCGTGCAGCACACCTTCTACGCGACCGAGTGGGGGCCGGTGATCTCGCTGCCGCGCGCCGGACTGGGCTGGACCGCGCAGAAGGCCTACGCCATCCGCGATGCCAACACGCTCAACGTGCGCTCCGCCGAGAGCTGGATGAAGATGGCCCAGGCCCGCAACGTGGCCGAGCTGCGCGCCGCCATGGGCAACCAGGGCATGCCGTGGATCAACACCATCGCAGCCGATCGCGACGGCAACGCGATGTACGCCGACCTGTCGGTGGTGCCCGACGTGTCGGCCGAGATGCTGCGCGCCTGCGCGCCCTCGCCCGCTGCGGCGGCGCTGCTCAACGCGGCCGGCCTGCCGGTGCTCGACGGTTCGCGCAGCGCCTGCGCCTGGAACCGCGACGCCACGGCCGCCGCGCCGGGCATCGTCGCGCCGGCACGGATGCCGGTGCTGGTGACGCCAGACTACGTGCAGAACAGCAACGACAGCTTCTGGCTGAGCAATCCGCGCGTCGCGCCGATGGCGGGCGTGTCTCCGCTGGTCGGCCCCATCGGCGTGCCCCAGCGGCTGCGCACGCGCAGCGGCATCATGGAAATCGAAGGCCGCCTGGCCGGCAACGACGGCCTGCCGGGCAACCGCATGGGCGCGGCCGAGCTGCGCAGCGTGATCTTCCGCGACAGGAACCTGGCCGGCATGCTGGTGATGGACGACCTGCAGGCGGCGTGCGCCGCCGCGGGCTCCTCGCTCACGGTCGACCAGGCGCACGGCTGCCGCGTGCTCGCGGCCTGGGACCGCACCAGCAACGCCGACGCCAAGGGCGCGGCGCTGTTCCGCGAGTTCTGGCGCAAGGCCAAGGACATCCCGAAGGTGTGGCGCCAGCCCTTCGACCCGGCACAGCCCGTGACCACGCCCGCAGGGCTGGACATGGCGACGCCCGCCACGCGCGAGGCGGTGTTCAAGGCCGTGGGCGACGCCGTGACCACGCTGCGCACCGCCGGCTTCGCGGCCGACGTGCCGCTGGGCGTGCCGCAGTCGCGCGAGGTGCGCGGCCGCAGGATCGCACTGCACGGCGGCGACGAGTTCGAGGGCGTGCTCAACAAGCTCGAGTCGCAGGGCCAGTCGCTCATCGACCCGAAGGGCTACAACGTGAACTACGGCAGCAGCTACATGCAGGTCGTGACCTTCGACGAGCGCGGCCCGGTCGCTCAGGGCCTGCTCACCTACGGCCAGAGCAGCGACCTGGCCTCGCCGCGCGCCTACGACCAGCTGCCGCTGTTCGCGGCCAAGCAGTGGCATCCGCTGCCTTTCCACCGTGCCGACGTGGAGGCGCAGCGCGAAGGCCGGCCTCTGCAGCTGGCGTACTGAACGATCGATCGATCGACCGATGAACATGTCCTCGCAGAACCCACCCCTCCACACCGCCGCCGGCGGGCTCGACCAGCTGGTCCGGATCGCCGGCGCGCAGCCGCTCGACCCGGCCTGCGATCACTTCTACTTCCTGCGCCACGGCCAGACGGGCCGCAACGCGCTGCGGGTGTTCCAGGCGCCCGACGAGCCGCTGAGCGAACTGGGTCTGCAACAGGCCGCGCGCGCCGCCGGGCTGCTGGCCGGCGAGCCGATACGCACCGTCGTCTGCAGCGACGCACGCCGCGCCTTCGACACCGCCCATGCGGTGGCCGCTGCGCTGCGCCTCACGCCCACGGCCCACGAGGCACTGCGCGAACGCAACTTCGGCGCGCTCATCGGCACCTCTTCGGCCAACATCGACTGGGCCTGCGAGCCCGAGGGCGGCGAGACGCTCGCGCAGTTCGTGTCGCGCAAGCGCGCCGCGCTCGACGCCGCACTCCGGCAGCCCGCACCGGTGCTGGTGGTGGCGCACGGTGGCACGCTCTACGTGCTGGCCGCGCTGCTGGGCGTGACGGTCGACGCGGGCATCATGGGCAACGCCCAGCCATTGCGTTTTGCACGCACCGGCCCCACTTGGGCTGTAACGCCGCTGCTGCGGCATGCAGACGGCGAGGCAGCGCTGGCCTAGCGCCAGCCCGGCGCCCCGAGCCCAGGCCTGCCAAGCCGTCCACCCAACGAACCGCCACACACCATGGATTTCAAGGACTACTACAGTGCCCTGGGCATCGAGCGCACCGCGTCCGACGACGAAGTGCGCAAGGCCTACCGCAAGCTCGCCCGCAAGTACCACCCCGACGTCAGCAAGGAGCCCGACGCCGAGCAGCGCATGCGCGACATCAATGAGGCCAAGGACGTACTGGGCGACAAGGAAAAGCGCGCCGCCTACGACGCGCTTGCCGACCGCGTCGCGCGCGGTGGCCACCCCGAGGGCGGCTTCCAGCCTCCGCCGGGCTGGGACGAAGGCTTCGAGTTCCATCGCGGCCCGCGCCAGGGGCCGGCGGACCACGCCGACTTCAGCGAGTTCTTCTCGTCGCTGTTCGGCGAGGCCGAGCGGCGCGGCGCCGCACGGCAGAACTTTCGCGCGCGCGGCGAAGACCACCATGCGGCCATCGAGATCACGCTGGAAGACGCCCTCAACGGCGCCGAGCGCGAGATCACGCTGCGCGCGCAGACGGTCGACGCACAGGGCCAGCCGCATTGGGAGAACCGCACGCTCAGCGTGAAGATCCCGCCGGGCGTGCACCCGGGCCAGTTCATCCGCCTCGCCGGTCAAGGCATGCCCGGCCACGGCGGGGAAGCGCCGGGCGACCTCTACCTCGAGGTGCGCATCGCGCCGCACAAGCTGTACCGCGTGGAAGAGCGCGACCTGTACATGACGCTGCCCGTCACGCCCGCCGAAGCGGCACTGGGTGCGCAGGTGCAGGTGCCCACGCCGACCGGCGGCGTGGTCGAGGTCACCGTGCCGCGCAACGCACGCAACGGCCTGAAGCTGCGGCTCAAGGGCCGCGGATTCGCGGGCAAGACGCCGGGCGACCTGTACCTGATGGTCGACATCGCGCTGCCGCCCGCCGAGAGCGACGAGACCCGAAAGGCTTACGAGCAACTGGCGCAAGCCACGGCATCGTTCAACCCACGCCAGCATCTGGGAGTCTGAGCATGGTGAATTTCACCCTTACAACGGCCACCGCCATCAGCGCCTCGCAACCGCTGGCCGCCACCGAACTGGCGCACGCCGTCGGCGCAGACACCGCTTGGGTCGTGCAACTGGTCGAGGTCGGCATCCTGCGCATCGAACCCGCCGAGACCCAGCCCGAGCGCTGGCAGTTCTCCAGTACCGACCTGCAGTGCGCGCTCGAGGCCCGCCGGCTGGAACGCGATTTCGGCGTGGGGCTTGATGCGGCTGCACTGATCCTCGACCTGCAGCATGAAGTGCGGCGGCTCAAGGCCGTGCTGCACGCGCACAGGTTGGGATAGCACCGGCGTCACCGCGCTGGCCCGTGCCGGTCACCGGCTCGAAGAGCCGATGGAATTCGACCGCTTCGCAGCGGTCGGCTTGCAGGGCGCAGCATGAAATACCTCGGCTGAACCTCATCGTCGGCACGGCAGGCGATGAAAATCGAAAATACGGGGCGCCCTGCCCCGCTCGAAAAAACTCCCGCCGCCAGCCGAGCGAACACCCGACCAATGAGCAACACCACCGACAAGATCCGCTGCGCCTGGGCCCGGACCGACCCGCTGCTGGCGGCCTACCACGACGCCGAATGGGGCGTTCCCGAGCACGACAGCCGCGCGCTGTGGGAGAAGCTCATGCTCGACGGCTTCCAGGCGGGGTTGTCGTGGCTCACCATCCTGCGCAAGCGCGACGCCTTCCGCAAGGCGTTCAAGGGCTTCGTCCCCGAGAAGATCGTCAAGTTCACCGAGGCCGACATCGAGCGGCTCATGCAGGACGCAGGCATCGTGCGCTCGCGCTCGAAGATCGAGGCCACCATCGGCAACGCGCGCGCCTATCTCGCGATGCAGGCGGCCGGCGAGGACTTCTCGGAGTTCATCTGGGGCATGGCCGGCGGCAAGCCCATCGTGAACCGCACAGGCAACGTGCCGGTGAAGACGCCGCTGTCGGAAGACATCTCGGCCGCGCTGAAGAAGCGGGGCTTCAAGTTCGTCGGGCCGGTGATCGTCTACGCGTGGATGCAGGCCACGGGCATCGTGGACGACCACGCGCACGATTGCCACCGGCACGGCGAGAAGCACAAGGCCAAGGCCGGCGCCTGAACCGCGCGCCCATGAAAAAACCGGACGCTGCTTTCGCAGGGTCCGGTTTTTTTCTTGGCGATGCGATCGAAGCGGCTTTCGCCGCCTTCGATTTACAGGCCGGCCTGGCGCGTGAAGCTGCGGGCCTTGGCTTGCGCGGGCACCACGCTGTCGGGGAACGATTCGCGGCGCAGGTTCTGGCCGGGAGCGTGAGCGGCAGCCACGGCTTCGCTGCGGATGGTGGCGCGGTCGGCCGATGCGGTCAGGGCGGGAGCAACCGTCGACGACACGCCGTCGCCGTACACGTTGCCGGCGCGGGCTGCTGCCACGGCCTGGGGCGCCACGTCGGCGCGGCTGTAGCCGGAGGTCACGGCTTGCACGCCTTCGTAGGTTTCTGCATGGGCGCCAGCGGCGGCGAGCAGGGACAGGGCGGCAGCGGCGAGGATGTTCGAGGTCTTCATTTCAATTCCTTCTTTATTGGGCTTTTGGGTGCCGCAAGTGTGCACCGCAATGCCTAGGGAAAACCCTATTCGAATTGAATCGCGGTGTTCACGAAATTGAAACAATGAAGAGGAACTTTCCGACAAGGCCGGTCTATCTGCGCTTTGGCGTGAGAAAACGCACTGACCACCGTCGAAGTTCGCTGCTGCGCTTTTTTAGTTTGCGTACTTTTGCGCTCGTTCGTCAAGGCCTCACGACTTCGGCCAGCGGCGCACCAGCGTGCGCAGCGCGACCCCGCCGCTGCCCTTGACCTCGGCGCGGTAGGTGCCGACCAGCGCCTCGCGCTCGGCCGCGGCCTGCGGGTCGTTGCGCCAGGCCAGCAGCGCCGCGACGTCGGCATCGGGCAAGGCGGCGATCAGCGCCTGCGTGACCTGCTTCTCGAACTCGCGCGCCACGATCATCAGGTTGCGCGGCCGCGTGGAAGTCACGCCGCGCGACCACAAGGTGTCGAGCGCCATGTCCAGCGTGCTGTCGGGCAGGCCGCTGAGCTGGCCGCCGTTGCCGCGCGCAAGCTGCTTCACGACGGCGCTCATCAGCAGCTGGCTCGAGAAGTCGATCTCGCGCACCTCGGCCACGCTCATGCGTTCGAGCAGCTCGGTGCGCGCCGGGTCCGCGGGGCGTGCACGTTCGCGGTTGAAGAACTCGGCCTTGCCGGCTTCGCTCATGGCGTTGTAGTCGCTGCGCAGCTTTGCGAAGCGCGACACCGCAGCCAGCACCTGCGGGCTCGGGGCTGCGCCGCCGGTGCCCGCGGAGGCCACCTCCTGGCGGATGGCGGCCATCGAAGCCTTGACATTGAACGCACGGCCGGATGCGGCGTCGAGCGCCTTCAGTGCCTTGCCCGCAATGGCCAGGTCGTCGGGGTCGAGCAGTTCCCTGGCGCCGCGCGCGACAGCGCCCGGTTCGTACGAGGCCTGGTAGCGCGCCTGCACGCCCTCGAACTGGAGCAATGCATCGGCGCGGCCCTGCGCCCAGCTCGCCAGCGGTACGGCGAACGCGAGCGGCAGCAGCAACGCGAAGATGCGAGACGAAGCGAGGCGAAGAAGGCGATTCGGTGAAAACAACATGGCGCCATTATTGGCGCCTGCGGTCGACCCGCTGTCAGCTCCTGGCGCAACAGGCTGGCGGCCACGACCATGTTCGACGGCGCAGCGCGCGGTCGGCAAGAGGCTCACGGGCGGCTGTACATGACCTGCACGCACGGCACATCGGCCCCGCCATGGCTGGCGGACTTCGTTCGCATCGAGCTGCTGCAGGGCACTGCAGCGGCCATGCAAACCGCACTCACCAGAACGCCCGCAGCCCGTCCTTGATGTCCTGCGGCAGATTGGGCTGGGCGTCGATCCTGTCGAGGTAGTCCGGGTCGTCGACCACGGTCAGCGGATCGACGGGCATCTTCTTCACCTCCGCCGAAGGCAATGGCCCGGCTGCCGCGCCGACGGGCCGCATGAGCGCGCGCTGCAGGGGACGGCCTTCGGCGCCGGCAGGCGCCAGGTGGTGGCGCAGGTCGACGCCCGTGTCGACCAGTTCGTCGAGCGCCAGGTGCCAGGCGTTCGCCTCCGGTGCCGCGCCCATCCGTGCCAGCGCCGACACGGGCATGGGCCGTTCGGCGCGCCGTGCGAGCGCGGGCAGTTGCCCCAGCGCATCCACCAGCTTGTCGTGCGCGGCGCCGATGCCGAGCCCCTGCACCAGCGGATCGGCCTGCGGGTGCGCCAGGTCGGCCAGCCGCGATTCGCCGCCGACCTTGATGCGCTCGCCGGCCGATGCGCCCATGGCACGCATCATCGACAGCATCCCGACGCGCGCCACGCCGTTGATGACCACGAGCCGCACGTCGGCCTCGGTGGCGAAGATCAGTTGCTGGTACGGATCGCCCTGCACGCCGTCGACCACCATGAGATCGGCGCGCTTGCCCGCCTCGAGCGAACCGAGCGCGCCGGACCATTCGAGCATCCGCGCCGCATCGCGCGTGACCATGGCGACGAGATCGCGCGCGGAGAACAGGCCGTGCATCTCGCTCCACAGCCACGCGACCTTCAGCTCGCCCAGCTGGTTGCGGCTCCCGGTGGGTGCCCAGTCGGGGCCGAGCGCGATCGGCACGCCGGCCGCCTTGGCGGCGCCGACATCGGCGGTGCCGCCGTACAGCAGCAGGTTGCTGAAGGGAGACCAGACCATGCTGCCACCGTGCGCGGCCAGCGTCTCGAAGTCCGGCGCCTTCAGTGCCGCGGCATGGATGCCGCACAGCGAAGGCGTGATGGCCCATTCGCCGGGCGCCAGCTGCAGCGCCTCGAATGCGCGGTGCGCCGTCGCATCGAGACCTTCGCTCAGGTGCAGCAGGTAGCAGGTCTTCTGGCGCTTCAGCCGCGTGAGGAACGCCTGCGCGTCGCGCGCGGCGACATCGGGAACGCGGGTCGATGCCGGCGGCAGCGCGGCTTCGTCCGTGGCTTCCACGTTGCGCACCACGCCCCTGAAATAGCGCCGGATCCCCGCCGCATTGGCGAGCGTGATGCCCTGGCTCGTGGTGGTGCCGCCGAGCAGGCACTTGGCCTCGACGTAGCGGCAGATCGACGCCAGCAACTCCGGCGTGGCGCCCAGCACCTTCATCGGCGCACCGACGGCCGTGCGGTAGGCCGCGGCACTCGCCCACTGGCCCCTGTTGCCGTACTTCCTGGGAACCTGCCACAGCGGAAGCACGTTGTACGGCAGATGGTTGTGCAGGTCGACGAGCCCCGGATAGATCGTGCCGCGGGTCTGCGTCACGCGCACCGACTCGAAACCGGCGGGCGGCGGTGCTTCCGCAGGCTGCACCGCCGTCAGCACGCCGTTCTCCATGAACACGCGGCCGTCCGGGATCACCGTGAAGGCAGCGTCCATGGTCACGACACGGCCGGCCAGCACCCGCCTGGGGCTGACGAGCGGATCGATCGGGGTACTGCGTGTGGCCATGGCGCTGCCTTTCCTGTCGAGCCTCTGTGGGCGCGATTGTGGAAAGCGCGGCGCGTGTGCCGCAATAGCACGGAAGCCCTAGGCTGCCTGAGCGGTCCGTGTTCCGTGTTCCGGCACTCACCTTGCCGGTGCGGGGGTCATGACGATGCCGTCGACCCTGCCCGGGTCGCCGGCATCGAAGGCCACCTCAGGGCTTCAGGACTTCTGGACCAGCTTCAGCACACTCGAGAAATCGAGCGCGCCATGGCCCGCGAGGCTGTGCGCCGCATATAGGCTGCGCGCCAGGCCGCCGAGCGGCGTGGCCGCGCGCACGGCGGTGGCGTTCTCCTGCGCCAGGCCGAGGTCCTTCAGCATCAGGTCGGTGCCGAAGCCGCCGGCGTAGTTCTTCGACGCGGGCGACGTCTCCATCACGCCGGGCATCGGGTTGTACTTCTCGAGCGCCCAGTTGCCGCCCGAGCTGCGGCGCATGATCTCGCTGAGCACCTTCGGGTCGAGCCCGTTGGCCACGCCCAGCGCCAGCGCTTCAGAGGTGCCGATCATCAGGATTCCGAGCAGCATGTTGTTGCAGATCTTCGCGGTCTGCCCTGCACCGGCCGCGCCGGCGTGGAAGATGTTGGCGCCCATCTTCTCGAGCACCGGGCGCGCGCGCTCCAGGTCCTTGGTGTCGCCGCCGACCATGAAGGTCAGCGTGCCGGCAATGGCGCCGCCGGTGCCGCCCGACACGGGCGCATCGATCATCGCGATGCCCTTGGCAGCGGCCGCCTCGGCCACCTTGCGCGACGTGGCGGCCGCGATGGTGCTGCTGTCGATCACCAGCGTGCCGGCACGGATGCTGTCGAGCAGCCCCGGCTTGCCGGCGCTGCCGAGGAACAGGCCCTCGACGTGCGCGCTGGCCGGCAGCATGCTGATGACGACTTCGGCATCGGCCACCGTGGCCGCCGCCGAATCGGCGATGGGCAGGCCTTCGCCGCCGAATTTCTTGCAGGCTTCGGCCGAGAGGTCGAAGGCGCTGAGCGTGTGACCGGCCTTGTGCAGGTTCATGGCCATCGGGCCGCCCATGTTGCCGAGGCCGATGAAAGCGATCTTCATGTGTCTTGTCTCCGTTGTTCTGTCCAGGAATTGGCGAAAGTCAGACCAGCGATGCCAGCTCGGCCGGCATCTCGCCGCGCGGGCGCAGGTGGTCTTCGACGAAAGCGGGCGTGATTTCCTCGAGCGTGGCCGGGTTCCAGCGCGGGTTGCGGTCCTTGTCGACCAGCACCGCACGGATGCCCTCGGCAAAGTCCTTGTGCGCGCAGAAGCCCAGCGAGGCCCAGTACTCGAGGCGGAACACCTCGGCCAGCGACATGCGCGGCACGCGCTGCCAGAGCTCGAAGCTCAGTGCCGCCGAACTCGGCGCGCCCTTGGCAAACGTCTTGGCGGCGGTCTGCAGCCAGGCGTCGTCGCTCTGAAGTTCGCGCAGACGTCGCGCGATGTCGAGCAGGTCGTCGCCTGCCATCAGTGCGTTGATGGTGTCGAAGTGCTCGCGCACCTTCGAAGGCGGCATCTCGGTGCCCTCGCCGGCCTGGGCCAGGATGCGCGAGAGCGTGGCACGGTCGGCCTTGGCGTCGCCGCCGGTCCAGTGCGTGGCCGCGATGGCCGCGAGCACGTCGGCCTTGCGTTCCTGCCGCACCAGCACGTCGGCCAGCCCGCAGAAGATGGTGTCGTGCGCGTTGATGTTGGCAGCCGTGAGCGCCAGGAACAGGCCGGTGCGGCCCGGCGTGCGGCGCAGGAACCAGCTGCCGCCCACGTCGGGGTACAGGCCGATGTTGATCTCGGGCATGGCGATGCGGCTCTGCAGCGTCATCACGCGATGCGATGCGCCGGCCAGCAGGCCCACGCCACCGCCCATCACGATGCCGTGACCCCAGCACAGGAAGGGCTTGGGGAAGGTGTGGATCAGGTGGTCGAGCTCGTACTCCTCGCGGAAGAAGTCTTCGGCGTAGGTGTTGCGCTCCGGGCCGCAGTCCAGCAGCGTCTGGTAGAGCTGGCGCAGGTCGCCGCCGGCGCAGAAGGCCTTCTCGCCCGCGGCCTGCAGCAACACGCCGACGATGCCTGCGTCCTGCGCCCATTCGCGCAGCCTGGGCGTGAGCAGGCGCACCATCGCCACCGAGAGCGAATTGAGCGAGGCCGGCGAATTGAGCGTGGCCACGCCGAAGCGCTGGCCACCGGCGGTCTTGATTTCGTCGAAGAGAACTACGTTGTCGGTCATGTCATTCACGGAAAACAGAAAAACCCGAGGATACGTGCGCGAACCGCTGCGCCACCGGCCTTGCCCGGCCGCCGGCGCGTGCCTCGCCTAGCGGATGTCGCTGTCGCCCTCCAGCAATTTGCGCGCAACGATCACGCGCATGATTTCGTTGGTGCCCTCGAGGATCTGGTGCACGCGCGCGTCGCGCACCAGCCGCTCGAGCGGGAACTCGCTGAGATAGCCGTAGCCGCCGTGCAGCTGCAGCGCCTCGTTGCACACGTTGAAGCCCGCATCCGTCGCGAAGCGCTTGGCCATCGCGCAGTAGGTGCTGGCGTCTGCATGGCCAGCGTCGAGCTTGGAGGCCGCCAGCCGCACCATCTGCCGCGCCGCGACCAGTTCGGTCGCCATGTCGGCCAGCTTGAACTGCAGCGCCTGGAAGCTCGCGAGCGGCTTGCCGAACTGCTGGCGTTCGTGCAGGTAGCGGCGCGCCGCGTCGAGTGCGCCCTGTGCTGCGCCCACCGAGCAGGTCGCGATGTTGATGCGCCCGCCGTCGAGGCCCTTCATCGCGATGCGGAAGCCCTCTCCTTCCTTGCCCAGCAGGTTCTGCGCGGGCACGCGCACGTTGTCGAAGTTGATGGTGCGCGTGGGCTGGCTGTTCCAGCCCATCTTGTGTTCCTTCTTGCCGTAGCTGATGCCGGGCGCATCGGCCGGCACCGCGAAGGCCGAGATGCCGCTCGCACCCGCGCCGCCGGTGCGCGCCATCAGCACCAGCACGTCGGTGGCGCCCGCGCCCGAGATGAACGCCTTGCCGCCGTTGATGACGTATTCGGCGCCCTGCAGCTCGGCGCGCGTCTTGAGCGAGCCCGCATCGGAGCCGGCGCCCGGCTCGGTGAGGCAATACGAGGCCAGCTTGCGCCCGCTCGTCAGTTCCTCGCCCCATTGCCCGGCCACCTCGTCGGCGGCCCAGGTGCCGAGCATCCACGTCGCCATGTTGTGGATGGTGATGAAGGCCGTGGTCGACGGATCGACCGCCGCCATTTCCTCGAACACCAGTGCCGCATCGAGCCGCGGCAGGCCCAGCCCGCCGATGCGCTCGGGCGCGTAGAGGCCGCAGAAGCCCAGCTCGCCGGCCTTGGCGATGGCCTCCTTCGGAAAGAAGGCCTCGGCGTCCCACCTGGCTGCATGGGGCGCGAACTCGGCCTGTGCAAAGTCGCGCGCACTCTGCGCAAAGGCGTTCTGTTCTTCGGACAGTTCGAAATTCATTGCTCGCGGCCCTTCCAGCGATCCAGTTCGGCGGTGCGTTTGCGGGTTGATGTCTCGAGGCATGCGCTGAACACCATGGGCCAGATGGAGCCGCCTTCGCTCGCCTTCGCCGCCCGCTTGCAGGCGGGGTCGCGGCCCTTGAGCCAGGCACGCTGCTCGTTGCGCAGCGCCACGCGCATCTGCGACGAGAGCGTCTTCATCACCTCGCCGTAGCGGATGTTGAGCTCGGCATCGGCCGCGCGAAAGTCGCGCGCCGCGCACTCGTTCATCTCCTGCTGGTTCCCGTCGGGATTGCACCCGGGCGCACCGGCAGCAGCCTGCGCACCGCCGGCGCACAAGGCAACCGCCGCCGCCGCGACGCAGGCCGCAGCGCGAAACCCATGCCTCATTTGAGGCTGATGGTGGTGTTCACGCCGTGCGAGACGGTGCTGTCGTCGAACCAGCGCGCCGTGACGGTCTTGGTCTGCGTGTAGAACATGATGACCTGCTTGCCGTACGGGCCCAGATCGCCGAGCTTGGACGCACGCGAACCGGTGAACGAGAACATCGGCACCGGCACCGGGATCGGCACGTTGATGCCGACCTGGCCCACGTCGATGTCTTCCTGGAAGCGGCGGGCCGCCGCACCCGACTGCGTGAAGATGGCGGTGCCGTTGCCGTTCGGGTTGCTGTTGATCAGCTCGATCGCCTCGTCGATGGTCTCGGCGTCGGCCACGCACAGCACCGGCCCGAAGATTTCCTGGTCATAGATCGTCATGCCGGGCTTCACGCCGGTGAAGATCGTCGGGCCGACGAAGTTGCCCTTCTCGAAACCGGGCACCGTCGGCTTGCGGCCGTCGAGCACCAGCTTGGCACCGTCGGCTTCGCCGCGCTGGATGAGGCTGTTGACGCGGTCGTACGCGGCGCAGGACACCAGCGGGCCCACGTCCACGCCCTTCTCGACGCCGGCACCGACCTTCAGCGTCTTCGCCTTCTCGATGAGTTCGGGCACCCAGTTGCGCGCCTCGCCCACCAGGACCGCCACCGACACCGCCATGCAGCGCTGGCCCGCGGCACCGAAGCTCGCGCCGGCCAGTGCGTTGAGCGTCTGTTCCTTGTTGGCGTCGGGCATCACGATGGCGTGGTTCTTCGCGCCCATCATGCATTGCACGCGCTTGCCGGCCAGCGTGGCGCGGTTGTAGACGTGCGTGCCGACCTTGGTCGAACCGACGAAGCTGATCGCCTTGATGTCCTTGTGGTCGCAGATGCCGTTGACCACGGCTTCGCCGCCATGCACGACGTTCAGCACGCCGGCCGGAATGCCGGCTTCGAGCGCCAGCTCGCACAGGCGCATGGTGACCATCGGGTCCTGTTCGGAAGGCTTCAGCACGAAGGTGTTGCCGGTGACGATGGCCATCGGGAACATCCACAGCGGAATCATCGCGGGGAAGTTGAACGGCGTGATGCCGGCGCACACGCCCAGCGGCTGCAGCAGCGTGTAGGTGTCCACGCCATTGGCCACGTTGTTGGCCAGCTCGCCGAGCTGCAGGTTGCCGATGTTGGATGCGTGCTCGACCACTTCGAGGCCGCGGAACACATCGCCTTCGGCGTCGGGCAGTGTCTTGCCCTGTTCCGCCGTGAGGATGGCGGCCAGCTCGGCCATGTTCTCGCGAATGAGCTGCTGGTACTTCAGGAAGATCCGGGCGCGAGCGCCGATGGGCGTCTTGCGCCAGGTCTTGAAGGCGTCCTTGGCCGACGCGACGGCCGCGTCGAGTTCGTCCTGCGTGGCAAAGGGCACGCGGGCGAGCACCTCCTGCGTGGCCGGATTGACGATGTCGCGCCATTCCCTGGTCTTCGACTCGACGAACTTGCCGCCGATCAGCAGCTTGACGGTGGCGACCTGGGTCGACGGGGTGGTGGTGGCGTCCATGGGTTGTTGTCTCCTGTGAATCGTGTGAAACCGGTCAAAGCGGTGAAAGCGGGTGCCGGCCGGGCCGGTTCAGCCTTGCATCCTAGCTTTGCAGATTTGCCATGACAATAGACAAATATGCGCCACGGCTTTGCAAAATTGCACAGCATCGACTGTCGGCGCCGGAGGCACCGCACCGATGGACTGGGACAACCTGCGCTATTTCCTGGAGCTCGCGCGCTCGGGCACGCTGATGAGCGCCGCGCGCCGGCTGGAGGTCGACCACACCACGGTGGCGCGTCGCATCCAGGCGCTCGAGAAGGAGGTGGGGGCGCCGCTCTTTTCGCGCGAGGCCGGCGGCCACCGGCTCACCGAAGCGGGCCGGCGTCTGCAGCCCCAGGTCGAGGCGATGGAAAGCGCGTTCCAGGCCGTGGAGAGCACGGCGCCGGCCTCGCAGGAAGGCCTGTCGGGGCTGGTGCGCATCGGCGCGACAGAGGGCTTCGGCACGGTGGTGCTGGCGCCGCAGCTCGCGCTGTTCGCGATGCAGCACCCGAAGCTCACCATCGACCTGCTGGCCATGCCGCGCCTGGTGCACCTGTCGCGGCGCGAGGCCGACATCGTGATCTCGCTCGAGCGTCCGGCGCGCGGGCCGGTGGTGGTCGCCAAGCTCACCGACTACACGCTGAGGCTCTACGCGTCGAGGAAGTATCTGGCCGCGCACAAGCCCATCAGGACGCGCGAGGACCTGCGCGGCCACACCTTCGTCAGCTACGTCGACGACCTGCTCTTCAGCAAGGAACTTCAGTACCTCGACGAGCTGCACCGGCCCGATGCCTTCGCGCTGCGCAGCACCAGCGTGCTCGCGCAGCACGGCGCGGTGGTCGCGGGCGCCGGCATCGCCGTGCTGCCGGCGTTCGTGGCGGAGAACGACAAGGCGCTGAAGCCCGTGCTGCCCGGACAGGCGAACTTCACGCGGACCTTCTGGATGTCGATGCCGGCGGAAACCAAGCACCTCGTGCGCATGCAGGCCGTGTGGGAGTTCCTGCGCAGCACGGTCCAGGCGCAACAGCGGCTGTTGCTGCTGCCGCCGCCAGCCTGAGCGCCCGGCCGGCCTTCAGCGCCGCGGCGGCGCCAGGTCGGGAAAATTCTGCGCCACGAAGTCGACCACGAAAGCCTGCGCATCGACGCGCTCGTTGTTCGTCTCGGCGTGATCGAGATAGCGCCGCCAGAAGTGGCGGATCCGGTCGGGCACGTCGTCGCCAAAGCCCATCTGGCTGGCGATCATCTGCTGCCACGTGCCGGTGGCGCTGAAGGTCTGCGCCAGCCGCGGTTCCAGCGCCTCGAGCGTGGCGCGCTTCTCGTCGTCGAGCTGGTCGATGGCATCGAGCACCAGGCAATCCACCAGCCGCAGCAGCGGCCGTCCTTCGTATCTGTTCGTCGTTGGCATGCGGACGATTTTCTCACCCGATGGAAGTGGCCGAAAGGCTTGGGCAGTGACGCGCTCTCGACGCATTCTTTCCGCAACCGTGCCGTTGTTCGCATGCAGACCGAATGCCGAAGCGGATGCTGAGGGACCGTCCCGCCTGGGACTGCATCATCCCCCGAAGAGGCCACGACGGTCCAACAAAGGAAGGGAAATGACAACTCAGCAATCCACTGCCGCAACAGGCAGCTCCAGATCCGAAAGCTCGCCGATGAGCACCGCACCGACTCGGTCGCGCTTGCACAGCATTCGGAGCCGACCGTCACCTTGTATGGCCGGATCGCGGCGGGCGCCGCAGGCTACGTCAGCTGGCCGGACCCGCCCGACCTGCATTTCTCCATCGTCATCGACGACGCGTACAGCGGCATCACCGTGCTGGATGGGCAGCCAACCCTGCGGGAAGCCGGCGTGCGCAACATGGCGCTCATTCGAGCCAACCGGCACGAGAATTCGACACCGAGCGGCGTGCGGGTTCGAATCGAGCTTCATCCGCCGCAGGGCATGAGCCGGACCGAGTTCGCGCATCAGATCATTGTCCGCTCGCAGAAATTCGCAAGCTACGTCGCGCCCTACTCTGCCCCGAAGAACATTCGCGGATCGCGGATGCGTCCCGGCGAGTACAACAGCAGCTCCTATGTCGCCGGCCTGCTCGGCAGCGTCATGGGCCAGGTGCCTTCCGTGTCCACTCCCGGATTTCAGGCACCCGGCTGGGAAGATCCGATGCCCAGCCACTTTTTCAAGGGCGAGGCGATCCGATGAATGCGGTTTCGCGCCTGGGACTGCACGTGCTGGCGTGGGCCGCCTCCATTCCGGTTCTCAACGTCGGCCTCACAGCGCTCGAGCGGCACCACGTGCTGCTCGTGTCCGGGCCGATCGCGGCCATCGCCGCGGCTGCGCTGCTGCTGTGGGTTGCACTGATCTACTGGCGTTGTGTGCCGCACAGGGCCCGCGGCGTCGAACGCAGTGCCTATCTGCTGGTCTTCGCGGTCTCCGTGCTATCGGCTGGGGTGGCCGCGCTCTTCGTCGCATTCTGGGCCACGGTCGCTCTCTTCGGCCTCTGAACCTGCGGGCACGACTTCAACCCACGCTGACATCCGGCCATGCCGGCGGATGACTCCCCGGCGGCATCGACGGGCGAGGCCATGCGGCCGGCGTGCGCGCAATCTGCGCGCTGTGCCGCAACGCGGTCAGTTCTCCGAAGCCGGAGGTGGTCGTCTCGGCACGCAGTGCGACGTCAGGCCGGGTGATCAGCAGCCCGCCCGGCACGCGGCCCAGCCCGCGCAACCACTGACCGGTCTGCGCCAGCGACACCTGCACATGCCAGCTGCCGCCTTCGCGCTGCTGGCGCCGCAGTGCGGCGGCCGCGCCGAATGCCATGAGGTAGCCCGTGGCTTCGTCGAGGATCTGCATCGGCAACGCGCGCGGCTTGCCGTCGCCGGCCGCCTTGCCTTCCGCATCGTTGAAGCCCGTGGCGGTCTGCACGAGCGAGTCGAAGCCGCGCCGCTGCGCCCAGGGCCCCTGCGTGCCGTACGCCGTGAGCGACACGCAGACGATGCCCGGCCGCAGCGCGCTGAGCTCGCGCGGCCCGAAGCCCAGCCCGGCCATGCCGCCGGGCCGGTAGCCCTGCACGAAGACATGCGCATCGGCAATGAGCTTGCGCAGCGTGGCGCGGCCTTCGTCGGTGCGCAGATCGGCATGCGCGCTGAGCTTGCCGCGGCTGGTGTCCGCGATGGCCTCGATGTTGGGAAGGTTCGGCGAGTTGATGAGCAACACGTCGGCGCCGTAGGCGGCCAGCGCCCTGCCGCCGACCGGGCCGGCGAGGATGCGCGTGAGGTCGAGCACACGCACTCCGCTCAAGGGGCGCTGGTCTTCGTTCAGCGTGGGCAGCGGCAACGGCGCCGCGTCGCCGATGCGCTCGATGGTGAACAGCGGCTGCGCGGCCAGGGCCTGCGCCTGAGGCGTGGCGTCCCATTCGTCGAAGCTTCGCAAGGCGGTGACGACGAGGCCTTGTGCCGCCGCCGCGTCTTCGAAATCGCGCGCCTTCCAGGTGGCCATGGCCGCTTCGGCATCGGCGCGCGTGGCGGTCGCGGGGTCGAGCTTCATCAGGCGCAGCGCGCCGTCGCGGTGGTGCGCAAAGTTCGCGTGCACGCGCACCCAGCCGTCGGCGCACCGGTAGAGGCCGGAGAACTTGTCCCAGATGTCGGCCACGTGCCCGTCGAGGCTGAACCAGCCCGTGCATTCGAGCGCCGCGTGCAGCATGTCGACCGACACCTCCTGCCTCGGCACGCCCCGCTCATGCGCCAGCTCGCAGGCCGCCAGCGCGGCAGCCGCGATGGTGCTCTGCGCCGCAGCGCCGACCGCGAAGGACGATGGCAGCACGGGGTCGGCGCCGGTCAGCTTCGCGAACGCCAGCGCCTCGTCGGGCAGGCCCGCCTGCCGCCAGATCGCGGCCAGAACTTCATTTGAATCCATCTGCGTTCTCCAATGAAAAAAGCAGGGCCCGCTCGCGCGGCCCTGCTTGCGGCTGTCGTCGGGCGCGCCGCCTTACTGGATCAGCTTCGCACCCGTCTTGGCCTGCAGCGCATCGAAGCTCACGCCCGGCGCCAGTTCGACGACCTTCAGGCCTTCGGGCACGACGTCCATCACGGCCAGGTCGGTGATGATGCGGTCGACCACGCCCACGCCGGTCAGCGGCAAGGTGCACTTCTCGAGGATCTTCAGGTCCTCGGTGCCGTCCTTCTTCTTCGCCACGTGCTCCATCAGCACGATCACGCGCTTCACGCCGGCCACCAGGTCCATCGCGCCGCCCATGCCCTTGACCATCTTGCCTGGGATCATCCAGTTGGCCAGGTCGCCCTTCACGCTGACCTGCATGGCGCCGAGGATCGACAGGTTGATCTTGCCGCCGCGGATCATCGCGAAGCTGTCATGGCTGCCGAAGATGGCCGAGCCCGGCAGCGTGGTGACGGTCTGCTTGCCGGCGTTGATCAGGTCGGCGTCGACATTCTCTTCGGTCGGGAACGGGCCGATGCCCAGCATGCCGTTCTCGCTCTGCAGCCAGACTTCCTTGGTGCCGGTGTGGTTGGCCACCAGGGTCGGGATGCCGATGCCGAGGTTGACGTAGAAGCCGTCTTCGAGTTCTTGGGCGGCGCGGGCCGCCATCTGGTCTTGGGTCCAGGGCATCTCAGGCTCCTTCTTTCTTGTTGGCGGGCACGGTGGGCACGGGCACGTCGGTGCCGGCGGCGGCCTGTGCGATGACGGCCTGGGCCTCGACCTTGGCCGCGGCCGCATCCACCGGGGCGGCGGCGCTCACGGTGCGCTTCTCGATGCGCTTCTCTGGGTTGGCGTTGAGCACGATGCGGTGCACGTAGATGCCCGGCAGGTGGATGTCGTCGGGGGCCAGCTCGCCCACCTCGACGATCTTCTCGACCTCGACGATGCAGACCTTGCCGGCCATGGCGGCGGCCGGGTTGAAGTTGCGCGCCGTCAGGCGGAAACGCAGGTTGCCCGACTTGTCGGCCACGTCGGCCTTGACCAGTGCCACGTCGGGCACCAGCGAATGCTCCATGACGTAGGTTTCACCGCCGAACTCGCGCAGCTCCTTGCCTTCAGCCACCTGGGTGCCCACGCCGGTCTTGGTGAAGAAGGCCGGGATGCCCGCGCCGCCGGCGCGCAGCTTTTCGGCCAACGTACCCTGCGGCGTGAATTCGAGCTCGAGTTCGCCGGCCAGGTACTGGCGCTCGAACTCCTTGTTCTCGCCGACGTACGAGGCGACCATCTTCTTGATCTGGCGCGTCTCCAGCAGCTTGCCGAGGCCGAAACCGTCGACGCCGGCGTTGTTCGACACGACGGTCAGGTTCTGCACGTTGGAATCCTTCAGCGCGTCGATCAGCGCTTCGGGAATGCCGCACAGGCCGAAGCCGCCGACCGCGAGCATCTGCCCGTCGGCCACGACTCCCTTGAGTGCCGCGTCTGCGGAGGGATAGATCTTGTTCACTCGGGCTCCTTGATGGATGAGGATGAAGAATGTGGAAGGTGGGTGGGAAAGCCCTGAACGATACTACGTACCCGCATACGTAGTATTTCGTAATGGTGACCCCCGATGCCCGAGATCGATTACCGGCTGGCGTTTGAACACGCGCCCGTCGGCATGGTGGTGTCGAGCAACCGCACCATCGTCGCCTGCAACCTGCGGGTGTGCGAAATATTCGGCGCAACGCCCCCGGCGCTGGTGGGGCATTCGTTCAGCATCCTGTATCCGAGCGTGGCCGAGTTCGAGCGCATCGGCAAGCGCATGGAGCCGTTCCTGAACGCCAGCGGCCACTACGCCGACAACCGCATGATGAAACGCCTGGGCGGGCTGCATGGCGCCATCGCCGGCGAGACCTTCTGGTGCCACGTGACGGGGCACGCCATGAACCGCGCCGCGCCGCACGAAGCCGGCATCTGGACTTTCGAAGACCTCGGTTCGCGCCGCGCCGTGAAGGCCGAACTCACGCCGCGCGAGCGCGAGGTGGCCGCGCAGGTGATGCGCGGGCTCACGTCCAAGGAGATCGGCAAGGCGCTGGGCATCAGCCACCGCACGGTGGAGCTTCACCGTGCGAGGCTGATGCGCAAGTACGCGGCGGCAACCACCGCGGAGCTGGTGCAGAAGCTGATCGCAGGCTGACGCCTGCGTTTCAACTGTCCTCCGGCGCTTCACGTGCCGCGCGCCGCGCACGGAACGCGCGGCACCGAGCGTCGAGACCCGGAGGCACGCGAAGCCTCCAGCCGCTCACCGCGACCGCATCGCGAACCCGATCCCGCAGGCCGCGGGAAGTTCCGGCTGAACAGCCGGCCGATCGTTGCGAAAACGGAAACGCCGTGTCGTCGATCCACAGGCGCCGGCACGCGCTGGGAGGACTATCGTTGAAGCCATGCAGGCACGATGCCCGCGATCATCCAGGAGTACGAAATGTCCACACCCATCCATTCAGAAAAGAGCCTGCTGCTGCAAACGCAAGTCTCGGTAGCACGCGCCCATGCGCTGGCCGTGCAGAAGCTGCCGGTGGCGCTGACGCTCTCGGCCATCATCCTGTCGATCATCAACGTCAGGTTGTAGTTGCGGGCGGCCGCGTAGGTGGCGGGCGGCCGCGGATCGGCGCGGGCGCCGCAGCGGCTGCGATCGCCCCGTCCGTGCAGCTACTTCTTCCTGACGGGCCCGAGCTTCGAAGCGGCAAAGGCATCGGCGGCCGGCTGCGATGCCGGTCCCGGTGCCTTCACCCACCCGCGCAGCAGCACGCCCATGAACAGGCCTGCGCCGAAGATCGCCCAGTAGACCCAGCCCGGCAGGCTCTCCATGCCGCTGTGCAGGTTCATGCCGAAGGCTGCGCCGATGGCCATCAGCGGAAAGGTCAGCGCCGCGATGGTGTTGAGCTTGTGCTGCGCGCGGCTGACTTCCATGGCCGCCTGTGCCTGCTGCTCGGCCGCGTGGGCCAGCCGGTAGTCGAGCGACATGCGGGTGTCCGCCAGCAGCAGCTCGATGCCGCGCGCGATCTCGACGGCGCGGTCGCGCATGTCGGTGACCAGGGCGTCCTCGGGTACGGCTTCGCGCGCGGCCTGCAGCGTGGCCTGCAGGTTCGATGCGGCGCGCGCGAGCGGAATCAGCGGCCCCAGGATCTGGAACAACGCCCCGGAGTCCTGCGCCGATTCGTGCTGGATCTCGAAGGTGCTCAGCGACGCGCGGTAGCTCTCGAGAAGCTTCTGCAGCGCCCGGTCGCCGGGGTTGTTGCCCTTGTGCAGCCACGCCCCGTCGGGCTTGCGCAGGAACACGGCAGGCTTGCGCTCCGAGCCGGTGCCGGCGGGCGGCTCGTGCAGGATCACCATCAGGTGATCCTCTTCTTGGAGGATGCGCTGCGCGCCATAGCTGGAGGCGCCCAGGCGCTGCTGCAGCGCGGGCGGCAGCTCCCAGTCGTAGTCGATTCGTCTGCTCATCGGGGGGCCTGGAATTCTTTCCAAAGAGTGTCGAACTCGTCCGCGAAGCGGCGTACCAGCGAAGGATCGTTGGTCAGCACCAGGTTCTCCTCGTTGAACTCGCAGGCGCTGCGCGTCCAGTTGTAGCTGCCGTTGAGCAGCCGGGCGCCGTCGAAGATGGCGAACTTGTGGTGCATGTGCGCGTCGGTCCGGTCCACCGCCACCGGAATGCCGGCGGCACGCAACTGGCCGATGTCGCTGCCGAGGTCGAATTCCTTGTCGTTGTCGGAAATGCAGCGCAGCGACACGCCGCGCCGGTGCGCGGCCAGCACCTCGGCCGTGATGCGGTCGTCCGAGAGCGTGAACACGCAGAGGTCGATCGAGCGCCTCGCCGCCCGAAGCTGCTGATTGATGGCCTGAAGGCAGCCCGTGCCTGGGCTGAAGAAGGCCTGCGACCGTACCACCGCATGGTCCGGCGAGCGGCCGGTGTCGATGGCGCGGACCACGCCTTCGAGCCACTTCAGCAGCGACAGCTGGTCGGGGTCGGAAGTGCGCGCACGCACCAGGTCGAAGGCCCGGTTGCGCAGCTGCCGCAGGCCGTCTTCCGGCGGCGAAGCCTCGCGCAGCGTGTGGACCAGCACGCGGCGTTCGTCGTCGCTCAGACGTGCATCGGCGAGCGTGGCGTCGAGCTGCGCGAGCAGTTCGGGCAACGCCGGGGGCGGATCGCCCGCGGTCGAAGG
The DNA here is from genome assembly GCF_902712855.1 of Variovorax paradoxus. NCBI lineage: Bacteria > Pseudomonadati > Pseudomonadota > Betaproteobacteria > Burkholderiales > Comamonadaceae > Variovorax > Variovorax paradoxus. The sequence continues at coordinate 1,330,863 of NZ_LR743508.1, read as the reverse complement.
CAACGCAGCCATGTCATTGCTCCTTGTCGGGTTTGGGCGTGCGGGGCCGCGCAGCGCGCGTGGCCTGCACCTCGGAGGCCAGCCGCTCCATGTCCTTCGTGATCGAGCGGTCGAGCTCGAGCCGGCGTTCGGTCGCCGTCACAAGCGGCAGGATCAGCTCGCGGTAGGTCACGGCGATCTGCAGCATCGCGTCGGCCAGGCGCTGGCTGTCGCTCGGGCCTTCGGCCGGCGGCACCGGCTGCGGCTTGAGCGCATCGACCGCGCGCGCCACGTCGAGCATGCTGCTGGCGATGCGCTGGCTGCCATCCACATCGTCGCCGCCGAGCTTGCGCTGGCGTACGAATTCTTCGCAGATCGACTTCCAGCGCGCGTCCTCCTCGGGCGTCGGGCTGCCGAGCAACTGGGCCAGGCGCAGCAGGTTTTCCTCTGCGCCGGTGGTCAGGGTCTGGGCTTCGCCACGGTAGTGGTCGCGCAGCAGCGCATCGAGCTCGTCGTCGCGCATCAGCGCGGTGATCCTGCCCGCGAGCTTGGTCATGTTGCGATAGCTGCCCTGCAGCTTGAACGACGGCACCACGCGGTAGCTTTCCTGCTGCGCGGCCGACTCGATGTACGCGAGGTTCACCTTCAGCAGCAGGTCGCGCGCGCGGAACAGCCGCTGCAGCAGCGCCTTGATCTCCTCCAGCTCGACCGCGCTGTAGGCATGCGACAGCGCGCTGCTCGGCACCTCGTGGCCCTGCGCCATCTGCACGAGCAGCTGCACGTCCTTCGGGTCGCGCGAGGCCAGCGGCATTAGCGTGGGGTTGGAGGTCAGGCTGTTCTCGATGTACGACAGCGCGAACGCCGCCTCGCGGCCCGACAGCACGTCGCCCAGGTTGTAGATGTCGGCCCGGTTGGCCAGCATGTCCGGGATCTTGAACACGTCGCCCGACTCGGTGTACGGATTACCCGCCATCACGATCGCGAAGCGCTTGCCGCGCATGTCGTAGCTGCGCGGCTCGCCGTTCCAGACGCCCTCGATGCGGCGCGTGCCGTCGGCCAGCGCGATGAACTTCTGCAGGAACTCCGGGCTCGTGTGCTGGATGTCGTCGAGGTACAGCATCACATTGCTGCCCATCGCCAGGCCCAGGTTGAGCTTTTCGAGTTCCAGCCGCGCGGCACTGTTGGGCGCGTTGGCCGGATCGATGGCGGTCACGCCGTGGCCCAGCGCAGGGCAGTTGATGCGCACGAAGATCAGGCCCAGCCGGTCGGCCACGTACTCCATGAGCGTGGTCTTGCCGTAGCCCGGCGGCGAGATCAGCAGCAACAGGCCCATGCGGTCGGTGCGGCTGCCTTCGCCGGCGGAGCCGATCTGCTTGGCGAGGTTGTCGCCGATGATGGGCAAGTAGAGCTCGTCGATCAGCCGGTTGCGAACGAAGGTCGACAACGGCTTGGCCTGGAACTGGCTCAGCTTCAGGCGGGCCTTCTCGCGTTCGAGCAGCGCATGGCGCAGGCGCTGCAACGCCTCGTAGCCCGGCACCGCGTGCTGCACATGGAACAGGAAACGCCGCCAGAAGTCGTTGAGGTTCAGCGTCAGGCGGCCTTCGACCACACGCGGATGCTCGCTGCGAAGCCCTTCCACGGACTGATCGAGCGCCACGTTGACGCGCGTGCGCTTCAGCGGCATCGCCAGCACGCTGGCGGCGTCGTCGATCCAGTCGGCAGATTGCGGTGCTTGGTGGATGGCATACGCCTGCACCCAGTCGCGCGCCAGGCGCCAGCGCTCCGCGGGTGGTGCCGCGTCGAGGTCAGCCTGCCAGGCCTCGCGGCGCCCACCGCGTTCGAGCTCGCGCAGCAGCGCCGAAGCCAGGTCTTCGCCCGCGCCGGAAACCACCCAGGTCTCGCCCGCATGCGCCGCCAGTTCGCGCACGAGGTAGGCCGCGGCCTGGTCGCACAAGGTGGCGACGCGCCCCTCGTGGGCCTCCCGCTCCGCCTCGCCGGCGGTGTCCGCGAGCGGCAGCAGATCGGGCAGCACGTCGCGCGCGAAATGCAACAACGAGCGCGCGGTGTCGGCTTCGAGCTGCTGCAGCGCATCCTGCCGGCCGAACAGTTCCTGCATCTGCAGCGCCGCGCGCGCGCGGCGCAACAGCGATTCGCGATGCGCGATCAGGTGGCCGTGCTGCCAGTGGAGCAAGGCCAGCGCGCGCTCGGTCGGGCCCCAGGCCAGCAAGCCGGCCTGGTCCTGCATGCGCACCAACGCGCCCAGCAGGCGCAAGGCGTCGTCGTCATGGATGCCCTTCTGGTAGCCCTCCTGGTAGCGGGCGGCGGCGAAGCGCCGCACCATCTCCAGCAGTTGCGGATGCTGCGGGTCTTCGGCCAGCAGCGTGCGCACGTCGGCCCAGCTGCGTTCGGCTTTGCCGACCAGCAGCGCCTCCAGCAGGCGGCCCGCGAGGTATTCGGCGCGAGAGAGCTCGGGCGTCTCGGACACCAGCGTCTGGTTCCAGTAGGCCTGCAGGGCCTGCAGCCGCTCGTCCTCCACCGGGCTCTGGTAGTCGGTGCCCGTCACCTGGTAGGCCATGCCTTCCTCGCGTGCCACCAGCGTCAGGTCGACCGGCTGGCGGTGCACCGTGAAGGCGTGGCGGCCCAGGCGCAGCGTGTCGCCGCCTTCGCTCACCAGTTCGCGCTTGTCGCGCACCGCGCGCAGCGCCTGGTCGCGCGCAGTCTTCAGCCGGGTGTCGAGCTCGTCCGCGGGCACGGCTGCGCCGAGTGAGCGCAGGTCGGCGATCAGCGTGTGCAGCTTGCCGATCATCGGGTCGGCCGCGAAGTAGCTGTGCACTTGGCCCAGCTCGCCGAACTGTGCGATGCGCCGCGCAATGCCGTCGAGGATGCGCCCCGCCGCGTCGACCAAGCCCTGCGCGCGGCGCTGGCGCGCCTCGACCAGGCTCTGGCGCCGCGCCGACAGCGCCTCGTACACGTTCTCGCGCTTGTCGGCGATGTCCGCCAGGAAGTCTTCCTGCTCGGCGAAGCGGCCTTCGATCTCTTCCAGCTGCGCCAGCAGGCGCGTGAGCGCGTCGTCGCACTTCTCGGGCGTGTCGGCGAACTCCAGCGCGTTCTCGACCGCCTGGCCGAACAGCTTGAACTGCGCACCGAACTCCGCGCGCGCTTCGGTGGCGCCGAGCGACTTGCGTCGCGTGCGCGCATCGGCGCGCATGCGGTTGATGTCGGCGTAGATCAGAGAGATGCGGTCGAGGATCGACGTGCGTATCACCGCGTCGCCGCCCGGCAGGCTGCCGAGCTGCTCGGTCAGCAGGTCGAGCCCGGCCGCCTGCTCGTCGAGCGTGGCCAGCAGTTGCCCCAGCGCCGGCGAGGTACCGAGGTTGGGCAACTCGAGCGCCAGCTTGTCGAGCGCCTGGCGCTGGCCGGCGAAGGCGGTATCGGCCGCCAGGAACTGCATGGCACGCTCGCCGATGCGCTGCTGCTCGGTCTCGAGCGCGGCGTCCATCGCGGCGATGCGCGGCAGGTCGGCGTAGCGCAGCTCCTTGAGCATCTGCAGCGCGCCGCGGCGTTCGCGCAGCCGGCCCAGCGCCTTCACGAAATCGTCGGGCGCACGCCAGAGGGTGCTCGCGATATCGACCAGCAGCGCATGCTGCGCGTCTTCCGCACGGGCCAGCGCACGCGCGGTCTCGCGACGGATGGTGTCGACCTTCTCGAACTCGGCCAGCGTGCTGCGTGCCACCTCGGCGATGCTGCGCAGTTCGCCCATGAGCCCGGCGGCCTCGGGCGCGTCGAGCCAGAAGTAGGCGTCGCTCACCCGGGTGCACTGGCGTATGAGGTCTTCGTAGGCCGCCTTGGTCGGCGCCTGCTCGCGCACCGCACGCGCAATGCCCATCAGGTCGCTCACGCCGCGCACCAGCTCGGCGTTTCCGATCTTGCCGAAGAACCCGGTCGAGGGCGGCTGCGCGCTCACGTGCTCTTCGCTCGCGAACGGCGTCTGCCACAGCTGCATCGGGTGCACGCGCGACGGCTCGCCGTCGTTGTCGTGGAACACCAGGATGCGGCCGTCCGCGAACCGCGCGTAGCCGTTCGCGATGATCGGTATCGCGAGCTTCTTGTCGATCAGGTTGTAGTTGAAGAGCGCATAGCGGCCGGGCTTCGGGTCGTAGAAGATGTAGGCCACGTCCTCGCCGTTGGGCGAGCGCAGCATGCGCTTGAAGCGCAGGTGCTCCACCGTCTCCGCGGGCAGGTCGAAGCGCTTGTGCTCGCCCGACTGCAGGTAGTAGCCGCCCGGGAAGATGATGCCGTGGTCTTCCGGCAACTGCACGCACGAGCCGCCGATGGCGTCGATGCGCTCCACCTGCTGCGTGCGGATGTTGAAGACCAGGTAGCGCGTGACCTGCTCGCGGTAGGGCTTCACGCGCAGCAGTATCAGCATGCCCAGCTTCGCCCATGCGATCTCCGCGTCGGCCAGCGACTGGCTGCGGTCTTCCACCGGCTCGCTGTAGATGCCCAGCCCGGTCTCGGTGTTGTTCTCGATCTTGATCGTGAGGTCGCCACCCAGCGTCTCGACGAAGACGGTGTCGAGCACGTTGACGTGCGGATGCTTGCCGCCGACGTGGTCTTCGCGCGTGGCCACCGTCCATTCGAAGTCGTGGCTCGCGGGCAGCGCGATGTCGCGCTCGCCGCGGTTGTCGATGTAGCTGATGCGCCCGTCGCGCTCGATGGCCCAGCGGAACACGCGCACGTCGGTGACCTGCTGTCCGATCTGGAAGGCCGCGAGCAGCTTGTCCTGCGTCACGCGCAGTTGCAGCAGCGTGGCCTGCTTGTAATAGGCATACAGCTCGCGGAAGTCGGACGCGAAGCGTGCATCCTCGAGGAAGCTGCCGGCCAGCGGCACGGGCTGGAGCTCGTCGCTGTCGGCGCCCGGCCCGGCGTCGCCCGGCGCCACCAGCCGGTAGAGGCCGAACACGTCTCCGACCGCGGTTTCCTTGCGCAGGCCGATGAACACGTTGTAGCCGAACAGCAGCAGGTCGCCGATGCGCACCAGGTCGCGCGCGACCGCGTTGTTCTCGGTTCGCGCGCGGGTGCGCAGTATCAGCGTCTGGTCGGAGCGGCCGAACTCGGCGAGCCGCTGCTCGTTGAGCGCCTGGGCCTTCACCAGCAGGCTCTCGCCCTGGGTCTCGAGCCGCTTCTTCAGCAGGTCGTAGCTGCCGCTGCCGGACACGAGGGCTTCGGTCTGCGCCTCCGTTCCGGGCGGCGTTGCCGTTTCTTGCGTAGGTTGCATAGGTCGGCGCGGTCAGTCCGCGCGCAGCAGTGCGAGCAGCTCGTCGCGGTGGGGCTGGGTGTCGAGCCAGGCTCGGATGCGGTCCAGCTCGTCGATGCATTCGTCGCCATAGCGCCGGCGCAGCGCGGCGAGGCGCGCCTCGCGCACTTCCTCGGTCTGCAGGCGTCGCTGCCAGCCGTCGGAGAGCAGCTCGTCGAGACGGCCGGCCAGCCCACGGCTCACGATGGCACGCCACTCGCCCTTGTCGAACCAGAGGTTCTGGCAGGCAACGCAGCGGTCGATGCGGAAGTCGGGGCCCGCGCTCACGCGCAGGCGCTGCATCAGGCGCTCGCACTCCGGGCAATGGCGCACGCCGGTGGCATCGAACACCTCGATGATCTCGTCGTCGACCGCATGTGGCACGCGGTCTTCGTCGCCGGCCTTCCAGGCCCGCCAATCGTCCATGCCCATGAGCATGCCCCCGCAGTCACCGCACTGCGCCGCGAGCAATGCCTCGGCCAGCGCGACTGGCCGCAGGGCACCGCGAGCCGGACAGCTGCATTTCAGAGTCGGATTCATCGCGCGCCCCCGGTTCAGTTGCGGAATGTGGAGATCAGGTTCTGCAGTGCGTTCTTCTGGCTTTCGCTGCCGTCGCTGGCAATCTTGTTCATCAGCGCGGCCACGCTCAGGTTCTGGATCTCGCCCGACGAGGTGCCCAGCGCGCCGACGATATCGCGCAGGTCCTTCACCACGTCGCGCTCGCCCGAGAGCTGGTCCTTGAAGGCCACCTGCAGCGCGTTGCTCTTGGAGATGACGCCGTCGATGCCCTTGCCCACCGACAGCGAGCGCACGAAGCTGTCGAAGTAGTCGCCCTGGCCGCCCACGATGTCGATCTTGGCGTTGGCCAGCGCGGTGCCCAGCACCTCAGCCTGTTCCTTGGCGATGGACGTCTGCGCGTCGATGCCCTTGAGCGTCTCGATGTGCGACTTCTCCAGACGCATGCGGAACTCCTCGTGGTCGCGCGTCTCGGGACTCATGGACTTCATGGCCTCGAACTTCTCGTGCAGGCCCTTGGCCTCGGCACCGAAGCGCGCCTCGATGACCTGCGCATCGGCCTGGCCCGACTTGAGCGTGGCCTCGGCGTCGGCCGTGCGCACGTTGACTTCGGCGAGCCCGAGCTTTTCCTTGCCCGAGGCTTCGGCCTCGAACTTGGCACGCATGCCGGCGGCCTCGGCCTGCGAACGGGCCTCGATGACCTGCGCGTCGGCCTGCCCCGCCTTCAGGATCGCGTCGGCATCGGCCTGGCGCACATGCACGTCGGCCAGGCCGAGCTTTTCCTTGCCCGAAGCCTCCGCCTCGAAGCTCGCGAGCTTCGCCTGCGCGGTGGCGATCTCGACCTTGGCGGCCGCCAGCCCCGGCGCGGCCGAGATGGCTTCCACGCCTTCGGCTTCGCGCTTCTTCGACTCGGCGTCGCGCTCCGCCACCTTCAGCTTGGCATCGGCCAGCGTGAGTTCTTCGGCGGCCTTGTGGCGCGCGCGTCTTTCCTGTGTCTCGGCCTGCTTCAGGTCGATGACCATCTTCTCTTCGGCCTGCCCCTCGGCCATGATCACGACCGACTTCTTGGTGCGCTCGGCCTCCGCCACCACGCGCAACTCCTTGATGGCCTCTTCCTGCTCGGCCACCGTGCGCTCGACCACGATGCGCTCGCGGATCACGTCGGCAATCGCCTTCTTCTGCACTTCGACGGCCTTGTCCTTCTCGATGCGCTGCAGCGTCACTTCCTTCTCGCGATCGACGATCTCGAGGTCGCGGGCGCGGATGACCTTTTCTTCCTCGACGGCCACCGCGCGCTTGCGGTTGTTCTCGGCCACTTCCTTCTCGCGCTGCACGTTCTCCTGCTGCACCGACACGGACTGCTCGGCAACCAGGCGCGCGGTCTCGGACTTGGTGCGCTCCTCGGCCTGGATCTTGGCGGTCTCGGCCTCCTCGCGGGCGCGCACGCTGGCGATCTCACGCTGCTGTCGCGCGGTGGCGTCGGCCTGCTGGCGCTCGAGTTCTAGCAGGGCTTCCTGCGTCTCGACGTTCTTCTTCTTGATCTGCATTTCCTCGTTGCGGCGCAGCTCGTTGGTGCGCACATGCTCCACCGCGGTGAGCTCGGTGATCTTCTTGATGCCCTGGGCGTCGAGGATGTTGTTCGAGTCGAGTTCCGACAGCGGAGTCTGCTCGAGAAAATCGATGGCCGCGTCTTCCAGCACATAGCCCGAGAGGTCGTTGCCGATCTGGCTCACGATCTGGTCACGGAAGTTGTCGCGCGCCTGGTAGAGGTCGACGAAGTCCATCGACTTGCCCACCGTCTTCAGCGCTTCCGAGAACTTGGCGGAGAACAGCTCCTCCAGCGTCTCGTGATTGGAGGCCCGCGCGCAGCCGATGCCCTGCGCCACCTTCAGCACGTCGTCGGCGGTCTTGTTCACGCGCACGAAGAACTTCACCTTGATGTCCGCACGGATGTTGTCGCGGCAGATCAGGCCCTCGTTGCCCGAGCGGTCGATCTCGATCGTCTTGACCGAGATGTCCATCAGCTCGGCCTTGTGGATGATCGGATAGACCATGCGCCCGGTAAAGGTCACCTCGGGCTCCGCGCGCAGCGTGTTCACGATGAGTGCGTGGCCCTGCTCGATCTTGCGATAGAACTTGGCGAACATCGCGAACAGGCCGAGGATGACGACGGCCAGTATGACGATGGCGAAGATGATGGGCTCCATTTTTTCTCCAGATTGCTTTGAGAGCGAAAGAAACAGGGTGAAGGATGCGGCGCGCCGCAAGGGCGCGCGCGAACGCGTCGTTCAGGCGAGGTGATCGTCGTGCGCGGCGATGAGGTAGCGCGCGGCCACCTCGTCGTACTCGACGATCAGGGCCTGCGAGCCGCGCTTGAGGGTGTTGGGCGTCGCGGCCCAGACGCGGATGTTCAGGCTGGCACCGCGCCGCGCCACCTCGGCGCGGCCGTCCTTCTCGTTGACCACGCCGGTGACGACGCGGCAGAGCTGGCCGACCAGCGCGGCGTTGGTCACGGCCGTGTGGCTCACGAACAGGCCGCGCAGCGGGCGGATCGCCACGGCGGTGACGGGAATGGCGATGACCGCGCTGGCCACCAGCAGCACCGTGCCGGCCAGCAGCTGCAGCGGCAATGTCGGCACCAGCGGCAGCAACCACTCGCCGCCGAGACAGCAGACCGTCCACGAGACCAGCACCAGCAGGCTCACGGCCACCGAGAACGGCACGCCGTTCAGTCCCAGGGCCACCACATAGCTGGCGAGATGGCCGATGTCGCTGGCATCGCCGTCGGCGTGCGTGTGTACGCCGACGTCCACGTCCAGTCCGCTGTGTTCGATGTCGACCATGCCGAGCATCGCGAGCACCCAGTAGATCACCACGACGCCGAGCAGCACCGTGTAGATCGCGGTCGGGTATGCCGTCACCGCGCCCATGAAATTGCCCATTGATCCTCCCGCGTGCGGGTTGTTGTTCGTTGTTCTTCGGCTTGGCTGCTTGCTGCTACCTACGGCCCGGCTTCCCTGTGCCGGTGCCCTTCTTTCGTTCCACTGCCGTCGTTCCTGCGAAGGCGATCAGGTCGCGCGTGGCCCTCTCCTTGATGGCCAGGCGGTCGTCGGCCGCGAGGCCGTAGCGCTGCGCCAGGAATTCATAGTCGGCCCCGCTCAGCGACACCGTGAGGCGCGGCCTCTTCGGCTTCGACGTGGTCGCCAGGCCCAGCACCTGCCGGATCTGGTCCGACGTGGACACATGCTGCTCGAAGGCGGCGGTGCGCACCGCCTCGAGCACCGCCTCCTCCACGTCGAACGCCACCTGGACGGCGCGTATCGCCTCGTCCGAGCCCTGCCAGCGAACCGGCTTGGCGCGCATGGCTATTGCGCTCCGTTGCCCGTGCCGGTTGCCGTGCCGTTGCCGGCCTGGCGCGCGCGGATGCGCTCCATCACCTTGCCGGTGCGGTCGGCGTCGTTGCCGATACCCGCGGCGGCGAGCTTCTTCTCGAGCGCGCCGTGCCCGAACTCGTTCTCGAGCTGCTGGCTCGCGGTCATGCGGTCGGACAGGTCTTCGTGGCGCGCACGGATGCGTTCCAGCGACTCACGCGCGTTGGCCAGACGGGAGCCGCCGCTGCCGATGTTCTCGGAAATCGACTGCGTCGCGCGGTACACGCTCTCGGTGGTCTTGGCGATGTTGATCTCGCGCTCGTGTTCGCGGATGCGCGCCTCTGCCGACTTGATGAGCTCCTTGAGCTTGGACACCTGCAGCGCGTAGGACGCATGTGCCTTGGCCTGCTCTTCGAGTTCCTGTTCGAGCAGGCCGACCTTGGAGGCCACGTCGAGCGCCAGGCCCTCCTGCGTCTTGTTGAGCGCCTCGAGCGCCAGGCCCTCGTAGCGGGCGGCCTCGTTCTTCAGGCGCTCGATCTCGCGAGCCGACTGCATCTCCTTGGCCATCACGCCCGTGAGGTCGCCCTTGGCCTTCTCGATGCTGTGCCTGGCGTCGATGATTTCCTGTTCGTAGATGCGCGTGGCGTTGCTGTCGACAACGCTCTCGCCGATTTCGCGTGCGCTGCCGCGCAGCAAGGTGACCAGCTTCTTGATGACTGTCATGTTGATCTCCGCTTAATTCAGGAACTCGGACAGGGCGTCGAGCGCATCGAGCGCGTTGTCGCTGAGAACGGCCACCTCGTGTGCAATGTCCTGCACACTCGCGTCGCGGCCCAGCGCGCCGGTGAGTACGTAGCGGCCGTCGACGCGTCCGAAGGACGACAGCGGCACGGACGGGTTCAGGTCGAGCAGCGATTCGAGCAGCTCGGTGCGGCGCTCGGCCTTCACTTCTTCCTCGGTCCAGAGGTAGCAGATGCAGATGATCTGCATGTCGGAACTGGTGACGAAGATCGGCAGTTCGTCCCGGCCCTCGATGCTCACCTGGATCACGGGCGTGTGGCCCGGAATGGGCTGCAGCTGCACCGGCAGGCCTCCCATCTCTTCGCCGGCCAGCACATCGAGTCCCTTGAGTTGATCGAGCAGTGATTGCATACCTCTCCTTATGGTTGTCTGCCTACCGATGGAAGCGAAGCGCACCGTTGTTCGTTGGATTCACTATAGGTGTGCCGACATAACATGTCAACGAAGCTTTTCGTTTCCACAGGAATCCGATGGTGACTTTCGGCACTTGCGTCCGTTGCGGAATTCGTCGCCCGATGGCCGGCCTCATCGGCTTGTCCACGCCACGGAGCCGGCTGACGCTGCACGGCTCCGATGCCGTTCGAACGCCGGAAAACAGAGAGCCCCCGACGCCGCTTGCGCGTTGTTCGAGGGCTCTCACAGCCTGCAAGAGAGCAGCGATGCCGCTGCCCGGCAGGCTCGTCGGCGACCGCTGTCGCCGCGACCGGATCAGTCGGTGCCGACCATCACGCTCGACGCCTTGATGACTGCATAGGCGTTCGCGCCTTCGGCCAGCTTCAGCGATTCGGCCGAACTGCTGGTGATGGTCGAGACGATCTGCACGCCCGGTGCGATCTCCAGGGTCACCTCGGTCGTGACGGGACCGCGAACGATGGCGATGACCTTGCCGGACAGGACGTTGCGTGCGCTGATCTTCATGGCGTGCTCCTTGTGTTGGGCGCGCCAGTCTATCGGCGCACGCTCCCCGCCACCCCGGTGGCTGGCAGCCTACCTACCTGGCGTCACCGGCCTCCAGCACCGCCCACTCCTCGTCGGTGAACAGCCGCGAGCGCGTCAGGAAGCGCACGCCTTCGGGCCCCTCCAGCGAGAACATGCCGCCGCGCCCGGGCACCACGTCGATGATCAGCTGCGTGTGCTGCCAATACTCGAACTGCGGTCCGCTGATGTAGAACGGCATGCCGCCGATGTGCCCGAGCAGCCGGTCGTAGTCGCCCACGATGAACTCTCCCTGGCCGTAGCACATGGGCGCGCTGCCGTCGCAGCAGCCGCCCGACTGATGGAACATCAGCGGGCCGTGGCGTGCAGCGAGCCTGTCGATCAGCGCGAGAGCGGCATCGGTCGCGGTGACGCGCAGGACGGCATCGCTCATCAGAAGAAGCCCAGCTTGTTCTCGCTGTAGCTCACCAGCAGGTTCTTGGTCTGCTGGTAGTGGTCGAGCATCATCTTGTGGTTCTCTCGGCCGATGCCCGAGTTCTTGTAGCCTCCGAAGGCCGCATGCGCCGGATAGTGGTGGTAGCAGTTGGTCCACACGCGACCCGCCTGGATGCCGCGGCCCATGCGGAACGCGCGGTTCATGTCGCGGCTCCACACGCCGGCGCCCAGTCCGTAGAGCGTGTCGTTGGCGATGGACAGTGCTTCCTCTTCGTCCTTGAAGGTGGTGACCGACACCACCGGGCCGAAGATCTCTTCCTGGAAGATGCGCATCTTGTTGTGGCCCTGGAACACCGTCGGCTTCACGTAGTAGCCGTCGGCCAGGTCGCCGTCGAGCTTCTGGCGCTCGCCGCCGATCAGCACCTTCGCGCCCTCCTGCCTGCCGATGTCGAGGTACGACAGGATCTTCTCGAGCTGCTCGCTGGAGGCCTGCGCGCCGATCATCGTGTCCATGTCGAGCGGGCTGCCCTGCTTGATGGCGGCCACGCGCTTCAACGCGCGCTCCATGAAGCGGTCGTAGATCGATTCCTGGATCAGCGCGCGCGACGGGCAGGTGCACACCTCGCCCTGGTTCAGCGCGAACATCGCGAAGCCCTCGAGCGCCTTGTCGAAGAAGCTGTCGTCGCGCTCCATCACGTCGGCGAAGAAGATGTTGGGCGACTTGCCGCCCAGCTCCAGCGTGACCGGAATCAGGTTCTGGCTCGCGTACTGCGAGATCAGCCGGCCGGTGGTGGTCTCGCCGGTGAAGGCGATCTTGCCGATGCGGTTGCTCGATGCCAGCGGCTTGCCGGCCTCCACGCCGAAGCCGTTGACCACGTTGAGCACGCCCGGCGGCAGCAGGTCGCCGATGACTTCCACTAGCACCAGGATCGACACCGGCGTCTGCTCGGCCGGCTTCAGCACCACGCAGTTGCCGGCGGCGAGCGCGGGCGCCAGCTTCCACACCGCCATCAGGATCGGGAAGTTCCACGGGATGATCTGGCCGACCACGCCGATGGGCTCGTGGAAGTGGTACGCGAAGGTCTCGTGGTCGATCTCGCTGATGCCGCCCTCCTGCGAGCGGATGCAGGAGGCGAAGTAGCGGAAGTGGTCGACGGCCAGCGGCAGGTCGGCCGCCATGGTCTCGCGGATCGGCTTGCCGTTGTCCCAGGTCTCGGCCGCCGCCAGCATGGGCAGGTTTTCCTGGATTCGGTCGGCAATGCGGTTCAGGATGTTCGCGCGCTCCGTGGTCGAGGTGCGCCCCCAGGCGGCCCTGGCCTTGTGGGCGGCGTCGAGCGCGCGATCGATGTCGGCCGCGGTGGAACGCGGAACCTCGCAGAAGACCTTGCCGGTGACGGGCGTGACGTTCTCGAAGTACTGGTTGTCCACCGGTGCGACCCATTCGCCGCCGATGTAGTTGCCATAGCGCTTCCTGAACGGCACCGCGGTACCAAATTTGCCCGGTTCGAGCATGTCCATGTCTTTGTCTCCAGTGCAGGGTTGGTGGCGTCGCGACGTGCGGCGGCCGCACGAGGCACCGCAAGCCGCGTACCCGCACGGATCGGGACATTCCCTGAGTGCTTCCGCCTGCGTGCGCCTCGCAACCGGATGTCGCAGCGGGTTTTCATTCGCAATCTGCGACATGTCCGCGCGAACATAGCGACTAGGATGTCGCACAAGGCGAAACCCTATCGGAGACACGCATGAGCGAAGCGCAGTTGCCATCGGTCAGAGTGGAGCAGGCCCGCGAGCTTTTCTTCGGGCAGGGGCGCGACCCCGCGCCCTGGATCGCGCCGCACATCTCCCGCTCGTGGCAGCGCAGCCGCCCGGTCGACCATCAGGCGATCGACCCCGAGCCGATGGCACTGGCGCTGCTGCGCGAGCGCCGCGAGCAGGCGGTGCGGCTGCTGAACTGCGCACAGCCCGAACTCGACGGCCTGGCCGAGCATGCGATCGGCAACGGCTGCGTGGTGATCCTGTCGGACGCCTCCGGGCTGATCCTCGAGGAGATCGGCAGCCCCGACTTCCTGCCCAAGGCCGAACGCATCGCGCTGCAGCCGGGCGTGGAATGGTCGGAGAGCCACCGGGGCACCAATGCCATCGGCACCGCCCTGGCCGAACGCGAGGCGCTCATGGTGCTCGGCGGCGAACACTACCTGGCGCAGAACGGCACGCTGGGCTGCGCGGCCGCGCCCATCTTCACCGGGCGCGGGGAACTGGCGGGCGCACTCGACATCTCGGGCGAGACGGTGCGCGTGAACCAGCACGCTCTGGGACTGGTGCGCATGGCGGCGCAGCAGGTCGAGCACCGCATGCTGCTGGCCGAGGCCAGCGGGCACGTGCTGCGCTTCCATGCGCGCCCGGCGCTCATCGGCACCGCACGCGAAGGCCTGATGGTGATCGAGGGCGGCCGCATCGTCGCGGCCAACCGGGTGGCGCTCGACCTCTTCGGCCGCACCTGGGACGGCCTGCTCGATCTCGACGCGGAACACTTCCTGGGAACGAACTGGGCGCGCATGGAGCATCGCCGCAGCCTGCTCACGCTGCCGGGCGGGCGGCAGATCGCCACGGTGATGGAGCGCTCGCTCGCACCCGGTGCGTCGCGGCCGGCGGCCCGGCGCGCCGCGAACGGGGCCGAGGCGCCGGCAGACGCGGTGCAACCCCTGCTCGACAAGGCCGTGCGCGTGCTCAACGAAGGCGTGCCGGTGCTGGTGAACGGCGAGACCGGCAGCGGCAAGGAGGTGTTCTCCCGCCGCCTGCATGCCGCGAGCCGTCGCGCCGCGGGCCCGTTCGTGGCGGTCGACTGCGCATCGCTGCCCGAGACGCTGATCGAGTCGGAACTGTTCGGCTACGAGGAAGGCGCCTTCACCGGCGCGCGGCGCAAGGGCATGGCGGGCCGCATCCGCGAAGCGCAAGGCGGCGTGCTGTTTCTCGACGAGATCGCGGAGATTCCGCTGGCCCTGCAGACGCGGCTGCTGCGCGTGCTCGAGGAGCGCGTGGTCACGCCGCTCGGTGGCGGCCAGGGCGTGGCAGTCGACTTCGACCTGGTCTGCGCCACGCACGGCCATCTGCCCGCGCTGGTCGAGGCCGGGCGGTTCCGCGCCGACCTGATGTACCGCGTGGCCGGCTTCACCGTGGCGCTGCCGTCGTTGAGCCAGCGCGCCGACCGGCATGCGCTGATCGCGCGCATGTTCATGGAATCCGGCGGCGCGGCCAAGCGCCTGCACCTGGAGAACGACGCCCTCGAGGCACTGGCCGCCTACCGCTGGCCCGGCAACGTGCGGGAGCTGCGCAGCACGCTGCGCGCGGTCGTCGCGCTGGCCGACGCCGGCGATGCGGTGACGGCCGCCCTGCTTCCCGCGCACCTGGTCGGCTCGGCCGCGCAGACGCATCACAACGAAGGCGATGCCGCCGCACCTGCACCGGCCGAGCCGCTCGTGGCCATCACGCGCCACGCGATCGACGACGCGCTCAAGGCCTGCGACCACGACGTGGCAAAGGCCGCGCGCCGGCTGGGGGTTCACCGCAGCACCATCTACCGCCATCTTGCGCGGCAGCGCGGCAACCGGCCAACCCACTGAACACCAGCTGCGATTCCCCGGCACCGGGCGAGGCATGGCGGGCTTCCGTGCGGCGGCTCGTCGCTATGCTTCATAGAATACAGCGAAGCATCGTTGAAACACAGAGCAAGCAATCACGCCATGGTCACCAGTCAACTCCGTTGCCTCGTCGCGCTCGGGCAGGCGCGGCACCTGGGCCGGGCCGCGCAGGCCAGCCAGGTATCGCAGCTCGAGCTGAGCGAGTCGATCAGCGCCCTTGAACAGGAATACGGCCGCCCGCTGCTCCAGCCCGGCCCCCGCTTCGAGGGCTTCACGCCGTACGGCGAACAAGTGCTGGCCTGGGCGCGCAACTTCCTGCAGGACAGCGAAGACCTGCGCCGCGAGCTGCGCGCCTCTCAGCAGGAAAGCGCGATCGCCCCGCTGCTGGAGCGCCGCTCCGTCTCGCCCAAGCGCCTGCGTGCACCCGGTCCCGGGCCTGAGCACATCGACCTGATCCTGCAGGCTGCCTTGCGCGCGCCCGACCACGGCGGGCTGCATCCATGGCGCGTGGTGGAATTCCGCGACGCGCAGCGTGCCGCGCTGGCCGACCGCTTCGAGGCAGAGAAGCGCCGCCGCGATCCGCTGGCCTCGCCGGCCGACCTGCGGCGCGCGCGCGAGCACGCCACGCGACCGCCCGTGTTGCTGGCCTTCATCGTCGTGCCGCGGCCACGCAGCAAGGTACCAGCGCGCGAGCAGTGGCTGGGCGCGGGTGCGGCGCTGGGCAACCTGCTCAATGCGGCACACCAGCTCGGCTTCGGCGCCATCATGCTCAGCGGCGAACGCTGCTTCGACCCGGTGCTGGGCGCCGAGCTCGGCGTCAAGCCCGAGGAGTTCCTCGCAGGCTTCGTGAGCCTGGGCAGCGTGGTCGAGGCGCCGCCGCCGCGCAATCACGCGCTGCCGGGACAGGTGTGGTCCGCCTGGATGCCGCCTCCCGCCGCGCAAGCCACCGACGCGCAGCAGGCCCCCGCCGCGCGCAGCCTCTGACACTGGACATCGCCAATGACAAGACCCGACACCGGCCGCACCGAGGCCACCGGCGCGAAGTTCTCGCTCGATTCGATGCGCACCGCGCGCAGCCTCTCGCAGCTCGCGGTGCGCCGCATCGCCTCGGGCATGCACCCCGGCATGACGCATGCGCAGGCGCACGACCTCGCGATGGCCACGCTGCAGAAGCTCGAGATGGAGCGCAACTGGCATCCGATCATCATCCGCTTCGGCGAGGACACGCTCCGGACCTTCCGCGAGGCCTCCGATCCCGGCCGCGTGCTGGGCGAGCAGGACATCTTCTTCATCGACATCGGCCCGGTGTGGGAAGGCCACGAGGGCGACGCGGGCGACACCTTCGTGATGGGCGACGACCCGCAGATGCATGCCTGCGCCGAGGCGGCCCGCACGCTGTGGCAGGGCGTGGCCGATCGCTGGCGCGCCGACCGGCTCAGCGGCCAGGCGCTCTATGCCTACGCCGCCGAACGCGCCGAGACCATGGGCTGGCGGCTCAACCTCGACATCAAGGGCCACCGCGTCTGCGACTTCCCGCACGCGATCTACCAGGCCGGCCGGCTCGGCGACTTCGGCCTGTGCCCGGCCACGGGAATCTGGATCCTCGAGATCCAGATCGCGCATCCCACGCTGCCCTTCGGTGCCTTTTACGAAGACCTGCTGATGGCCAACGACGCGACCCACGACAATTCGGCGGCCGAGGCCGAACCGGTCGCGGCCTGACACGCCGGACCCTCGTCGAATCTTCATCGAACCGTCATCTCCCCCGCCATGGAAGAAGCCACCGAACGACTTTTCTCATACGGCACGCTGCAGCTGCCCGCCGTGCAACTCGCCACCTTCGGGCGCAGGCTCGACGGCCATGCCGACCGCCTGCCGGGCTACCGGCTCGAGCAGCTCGCCATCCAGGACGCGGCTGTCGTCGCAACCAGCGGCAAGACGCATCACCCGATCGTCTCGCCCAGCGACACGCCCGGTGACGGCGTGGAAGGTGCGGTCTTCGCCATCACGCCGGCCGAGCTGGCGCACGCCGATGCCTACGAGGTCGACGACTACCGCCGCGACCGCGTCACGCTGGCGTCGGGCCTGCAAGCCTGGGCCTACGTCGACGCGCGCCACGCGCCCCGGGCGGCGTAACCAAAGACTGACTTGTCCGCCGATGCCGGAGCGGACAGACTTTGCGTCTGTCCTCCGCCAGCATCCATGACCCGTCACAAGCACACGCAGCGCCTTTCGGCAGTCCCTTCCACCTTGCGGATTCCGCTGGCCGCACGGGCTTCGGGCGATGCGATGTTTCCGCAGGTGGCCGTGCGCGACGCCTACGCGGCCGGCATCCTGGAGCGCATCCGCGACGACGGCCACGCGCTGCCCGAGGACAGGGCCACCATCTACGGCATTCTTTCGCGCACGCGCCGCTTCCGCAGCCTGGCGCAGGAGTTCCTCAAGCAGCACCCCGGTGCGCGCGTGGTGAACATGGGCTGCGGCCTGAGCCACTACTTCCAGTGGCTGGACGACGGCAAGTCCCGCATGACCGACGCCGACCTGCCCGAGGTGCTCGACCTGCGCCGCGAGCTGATCCCAGAGGCCCACGAGCGCCACGACGTGCGCACGCTCGACCTGACCGCGGCCGACTGGTGGGAGCAGCTCGGCCTGCCTCGCAAACGCAATGCGCAGCCGGTGTTCCTGTTCACCGAAGGCGTGTTCATGTACCTCGAACCCGCGCAGGTGCAGGCGGTGCTCGCCACCTTCGGCGAGCGAGCGCCGGCGGGCTCGGTGCTGGCCTTCGACGCGATGTGCTGGCTCGCCGTGGGCCGTGCCAGGCAGCATCCGTCGGTGCGTGCCACGGGCGCCGAATTCCGGTGGGGCATCCGCCGCGCGGCCGAACTTGCGCAAGCCCACCCGCGCCTGCAGCTCGTTGCCACCTACCGGGTGCTGGAAGGCATCGGCATGCCCTACACGCTGTTCGCACCGATGGTGATGCTGTTGCTCGGGGTGCCCCTCTATGCGGTGTATGCGTTGAAGGCGACGGACGCACCGGGTCCCACGGGCGGCCTCGATACATAAACGCACAATTTCCCCCGCGGTGTCCCGGATTGGCGGCTTTGTCCGGCTTGGGGTGCGCGGAATGGCTGACGCGGCGCGGGTGCGGCATGGCCCATGCTTGCCGCTGTTCTCGGTCGCGGAAAATCCCTGCGGTTGCGTGCTGCATTAGGATGGTTTCCAGGGCCCGCCGTCGCCACCGATTCCGCGGGCCGTTCCACTTTCACTCTCTCCCAAAGATTCGCAACCCTCAAGAACCACATGCTTGATCGCCGATCCTTCCTTGCCGCCGGCAGTGCCGCCGCCGCACTTGCCGCCCTCGGACTGCCCGAAGAGGCGCTCGCCGCCAACGGCCTGCAGCTGAGCCAGCCCACGCCGTTCTCCTTCGATGCGCTGGTCGCGCAGGCCAAGTCGCTGGCCGCCAGGCCCTACGTCGCCGCGGTGCCGCTGGCGCCCGAAGTGCTCGACCGCATCGACTACGACGCGCACGGCAAGATCAAGTTCGATCCGGCCAACGCTCTCTTCCGCGACGGACCCGGCGCGTTCCCTGTCACCTTCTTCCACCTCGGACGCTTCTTCCAGACCCCGGTGCGCATGCACGTGCTGGAGAACACCGACGGCGACGCATTCGCACGCGAGGTGCTTTACAGCCCCAGCTACTTCTCGATGCCGCCCGACAGCCCCGCGCGCGCGCTGCCGCCCGGCGCGGGCTTCGCGGGCTTCCGACTTCAGGAGAGCCGCCTCGGCGACCAGAGCAAGCTCGACTGGCAGAAGAACGACTGGGTCGCGTTCCTCGGCGCCTCGTACTTCCGCGCCATCGGCGAGCTCTACCAGTACGGCCTGTCCGCGCGCGGCGTGGCGCTCGACGTGGCGGTGCCCGACAAGCCCGAGGAATTCCCGACCTTCACGCGCTTCTACTTCGAGACGCCGGCCGCCGGCAACACCACCTCGATGACCGTCTACGCACTGCTCGAGGGGCCGAGCGTCACGGGCGTGTTCAAGTTCGTCATGCAGCGCACCAAGGCCGTCATCATGGACATCGACGCGCGCATGTTCCTGCGGCGCGACGTGTCGCGCCTGGGGCTGGTGCCTCTCACGTCCATGTTCTGGTACTCCGAGACCATCAAGCCCACCGCCATCGACTGGCGCCCCGAGGTGCACGACTCCGACGGCCTGGCCATCTGGAACGGCGCCGGCGAGCGCATCTGGCGCCCGCTCAACAATCCGACGCAGACGCGCGCCTCCGCGTTCGCCGACACCCGCCCGCGCGGCTTCGGCCTGCTGCAGCGCGACCGCGCCTTCGATCACTACCAGGACGGCGTCAACTACGAGAAGCGCCCGAGCCTCTGGATCGAGCCGCTCGGCGACTGGGGCGAAGGCTCGGTGCAGCTCATCGAGATCCCGACCGACGATGAGATCCACGACAACATCGTCGCCTTCTGGGTGCCCAAGGCCGACGCCAAGGCCGGCGCCAGCTACAGCCTGCAGTACCGGCTGCACTGGACCGACCAGGAGCCGTTTCCCTCCCCGCTCGCGCGCTGCGTGGCAACGCGCATCGGCCGTGGCGGGCAGCCCGGCCAGCCGCGCCCGCAGGGCGTGCGCAAGTTCATGGTCGAGTTCATCGGCCAGCCGCTGACCACCGTGCCCTTCGGCGTGAAGCCCGAGGTGGTGCTGACGGCCTCGCGCGGCAAGTTCTCGTACGTGTTCGCGGAGGCCGTGCCCAACGGCGTGCCGGGCCACTGGCGTGCGCAGTTCGACTTCACGCCCGAAGGCAACGAGCCGGTCGACATGCGCATGTACCTGAAGGTCGGAGACCAGACGCTCACCGAGACCTGGCTCTACCAGTACCAGCCGGGCTGAAGCCGGCGGCCGCTCAGCGCCTGTCGGCGCCGTTGTAGGGCGCGAAGAGTTCCACCGCCCAGTCGACGAACACGCGCAGCTTGGCGCTGAGATGCCGGTTGGTCGGGTACACCACGTGCAGCGGATACGGCTCGGGCGCCCAGTCCTTCAGCACCTCGACCAGCGCGCCGCTCGACAGATAGGGTGCAGCCATGACGTCGAAGGTCTGCGCCACGCCCATGCCGGTGAGCACCGCGCTGAGGTGCGCCGTGCTTTCGTTCACGCCCACCACGGTGTGACCGTGTATCTCCATGCGCTCGTCGCCGCACCCGTAGCGCAGCGGAATCGGGCGGTTGCTCATCGACGAGAAGTAGCCCACCACGCGGTGCGTGCCGTCGCCGAGGTCCGATGGCGTCTTCGGCACGCCGTGCCGCTCCAGGTACGCCGGCGTGGCGCAAGTCACGAAGGGCAAGGTCGCGATGCGGCGCGCCACCAGGGACTGGTCGGTCAGTTCGCCGGCACGGATCACGCAGTCGACCGCATCGCCGATCAGGTTCACCGGCCGGTCGCTCACGCCGATCTCGAGCTCGATCTCCGGATAACGCGCGTGGAACGCAGGAAGCTGCGGAATCAGCACCATGTTGGCCAGGGAGGAGCCGACGTCCACCCGCAGCCGCCCGCGCGGATCGGCCTGCGCGTTGGTCAGGTCGGACTCGATGTCTTCCAGCTCGGCAAGCACGCGCGCGGTGCGCTCGTAGTAGGCCGCGCCCTCGGGCGTGACGGTCACGCGCCGCGTCGTGCGCTGCAGCAGCTTCACGCGCAGGCGCGTCTCCAGCTGCTGCACCATCTTCGTCACGGTCGGCTTCGGTATCTGCAGCGAGTCGGCGGCGCGGGTAAAGGTGCCGGCCTCGACCACGCGGGCAAAGACGCGCATCGCGGTGATCTGGTCCATCGCCGGATTATTGGCGTTTCGTGAATAAACATCTTCCGAGCGCCGTCTTGGTCCGTGCGGGGGCTGCGCCCAAACTGTCTTCCATCGACAACGCCGCATCGCGGCAACTTTCAAGGAAGCGGATCATGACCCTCAAGCTCAACAACAAGATCGCCCTCGTCACCGGCGGCACCAGCGGCATCGGCCTGGCCACGGCGCAACGCTTTGTCGACGAAGGCGCGCACGTGTTCATCACGGGCCGCCGCCAGGCGGAACTCGACGCGGCCGTGAAGGCCATCGGCCGCAACGTCACCGGCGTGCTCGGCGATGTCTCGAAGCTCGAAGACCTCGACCGGCTCTACACCACCATTCGCGAGAAGAAGGGCCGGCTCGACGTGCTGTTCGCGAATGCAGGCGGCGGCAGCCTGCTGCCGCTGGGACAGATCACCGAGGAGCATTTCGACAAGACCTTCGGCACCAACGTGCGCGGTCTGCTCTTCACCGTGCAGAAGGCACTGCCGCTGATGCCCAGGGGCGCATCGATCGTGCTCAACGCATCGATCACCAGCATCAAGGGTACGCCCGCGTTCAGCGTCTACAGCGCGACGAAAGCCGCCGTGCGCAGCTTCGCACGCAGCTGGACGGTGGACCTGAAGGACGCCGGCATCCGCGTCAACGCGGTCAGCCCCGGCGTGGTGCCGACGCCGGCCTACGACCTGCTCGGCCTCACGAAGGAACAGGTGGAGGGCTTCATCGAAAGCCAGGCACAAGGCATTCCGCTGGGTCGCGTCGGCACGCCCGACGAGATCGCCAAGGCCGTGGTGTTCCTGGCCTCGGACGACAGCAGCTTCGTGAACGGTGCGGAATTGTTCGTCGACGGGGGCATGGCGCAGATCTAGTACGCCCCCAGGCTTCGCGCACTGCGTGTCGCTTCGCCAACCCCCTCGCCGGGGGCGGCACCTGCGGCCCGGCAAGGCCGGTTCCGCGGTGCCCCAGGAAGGGGGCGATCGCCCGTTGCTCAGCGCTTGGTGACGGAGACGAGTTCGACTTCGAAGTTCAGCGTGGCGTTCGGCGGGATGACACCGCCAGCGCCGCGCGCGCCGTAGGCGATCGACGGCGGGCAGGTGAGCTTGGCCTTGCCGCCGGGCTTCATCTTCTGCACACCCTCGGTCCAGCACGGGATCACGCCGTTGAGCGGGAACTCGGTGGGTTCGCCGCGCTTGTAGGAGCTGTCGAATTCCTTGCCGGTGTCCGGGAAGGTGCCGCGGTAGTGAACCTTGACCACATCGGTGGCTGCGGGCGAAGCGCCGGTGCCTTCCTTGAGCGACTGGTAGATCAGGCCACTGGGCGTGGTGACCGGGGCGGACTGCGCGAAGGCAGCAGGGACGGCAAGGACGGAGACGAGCGCGGCACAGAAAAGAGACTTCACGAAACACCTCGAAGATGAAGAGGACCCGATTATGGCGAGCGACCGTGTCGCGCCTGTAAGGGGATATTCGGGGCGGCTGCATCGGGACACGCGCGTTGGAACAGCGCTTGCTTTGCGGGTGGTGCACTGTCACCATCCGCGAAGAGAGGACGCTCGATGCACCCCACAGACGCCACACCAGCCAGGCCACCCGCAAGAGGACGGGCACAGCGACGCCACGGCCATCCGAAGGAAGGGCTCGGCCCTCTCCATGTCCGCCATGTCCTCCATGACCGGGGCACCACGCTGGACCTGCTTCTTGCCGGTGAGTGCTTTGGTTGGAACGACGGCCGGTATGCAGCACGCACTTCCGATGCCATGGCAGCCTGACGCCTCGAAGCACGCGCAACGATGCTGTACCGCACCACCATCGCCGGCCAGGTGTTCACCTTCGACGACCTGCGGCAGGTCATGGCCTTCGCGAGCCCCGCGCGCTCTGGCGACTACCTCGCCGGCATCGGCGCGGCCACCGCGCAGCAGCGCATGGCCGCGCGCCACGTGCTGGCCGACACGCCGCTCAGGACCTTCCTGAACGAGGCGCTGATCCCGTACGAGCACGACAACATCACGCGCCTGATCGTCGACAGCCACGACGCACAGGCCTTCGCGCCGATAGCGCACCTCACTGTCGGCGACTTCCGCAACTGGCTGCTGTCCGAAGAGGCCAGCACCGGCACGCTCGCCGCGCTCGCGCCCGGCCTCACGCCCGAGATGGTGGCGGCAGTGTCCAAGCTCATGCGCAACCAGGACCTGGTGTCGGTCGCGAAGAAGTGCAGCGTGGTCACGCGCTTTCGGAACACCATCGGCCTGCCGGGCCATCTCTCGGTGCGGCTGCAGCCCAACCACCCCACCGACGACCTGCGCGGCGTGGCCGCCTCGACGCTCGACGGCCTGCTGTACGGCGCGGGCGACGCGGTGATCGGCATCAACCCCGCGTCCGACAGCATGCCGGTGCTGGGCCGCCTGCTGCACATGCTCGACGAGGTGATACAGCGCTTCGGGATTCCCACGCAGAGCTGCGTGCTCACGCACGTCACCAACACGCTCAGGCTGGCGGAGGCCGGTGCGCCGGTCGACCTGGTGTTCCAGTCGATCGCGGGCACCGAGAAGGCCAACCTCTCCTTCGGCGTGACGCCCGAGCTGCTCGACGAGGCCCATGCCGCGGCGCTGTCGCTCCAGCGCGGCAGCGTCGGCAACAACGTCATGTACTTCGAGACCGGCCAGGGCAGCGCGCTGTCGGCCAACGCCAACTTCGGCGTCGACCAGCAGACCTGCGAGGTACGCGCCTATGCGCTGGCGCGCCGCTACAGGCCGCTGCTGATCAACACGGTGGTCGGCTTCATCGGCCCGGAGTACCTGTACGACGGCAAGCAGATCATCCGCGCCGGGCTGGAGGACCACTTCAGCGGCAAGCTGCTCGGGCTGCCCATCGGCTGCGACATCTGCTACACCAACCACGCCGAGGCCGACCAGGACGACATGGACACGCTGCTGGTGCTGCTGGGCACGGCCGGCATCAACTTCATCATGGGCATCCCCGGCGCCGACGACGTGATGCTCAACTACCAGAGCACCTCGTTCCACGACGCGCTGTTCCTGCGCGAAACGCTCGGCCTGAAGCGCGCACCCGAATTCGAGGCCTGGCTGCAGCGGATGCAGATCACCGACGGCGCGGGGCGGCTCGCACCGCCCTCGGCCAACCGGCTGCTCGCTGGCATGGGCGGCCTGGCCGCGCTCTCGCCATGAAGGACCCCGTCACGCCGAACCCATGGGCGCAATGGCGCTCGGCCACGCCGGCACGCCTGGCGCTGGGCCGCGCCGGCGCCGGCATGCCGACCGACGAGACATTGCGCTTCGGCTGGGCGCATGCGATGGCGCGCGACGCCATCCATGCCGCGCTCGACGTCGATGCACTCGAAGCGGCGCTTGCCGCGCAGCATTGGCAGGTCGCCCGCGCGCGCAGCCGGGCGGCCGACCGCACCGAATACCTGCGCCGGCCCGACCTCGGGCGTCAACTCCACGAAGACGACGCCACACGCCTGCTGGCCGACCGGCGCTACGGCTGCGACGTGTGCGTGGTGGCCGGCGACGGGCTGTCGTCGCTCGCCGTCGCCCGCCACGCCGCACCGCTGCTCGCCGCCCTGCGCGCGCAGCTGCCGGCCGACACCAGCTTCGCCCCCGTCGTCATCGCCACGCAGGCCCGCGTGGCATTGGCCGACGAGGTGGGCGAGCTGTTCGGCGCAGCGCTGTCGGTGATGCTCATCGGCGAGCGCCCCGGCCTCAGCTCGCCCGACAGCCTGGGCATCTACCTGACCCATTCCCCCAAACGCGGCCGTCACGACGCCGAGCGCAACTGCATCTCGAACGTGCGGCCCGAAGGGCTGCCCTGCGAAGCGGCCGCCTTCAAGCTGGCGTGGCTGATGCGCGAATCGCTGCGCAGGGGCCTGACGGGCGTGGGTCTGAAGGACGAGAGCGATTCCGAAGCGCTGCAGCAAGGCTGCGTGCACGGGCTTGGCCGGGCTGGCAAGCCCTGAGCATTGCTCCTTCGCGCTGCAACCCGCGCCGCGCGCACCACCTAAATCTGGCCCTCAGCGCGAGGCAGCCACGGCGCGCGGGCGACGAAGGCGTTGCCGCGCCGATGGTCATACCGCGAGAGCCAGCCGACTGGCTTCTGTCTGCGATCCGGTGGTGGCTGCTTTTGACTTCAATCCGAAGGCGTCGAGTGGAAAAAGCACTCACAGACACCCGAATATCGTCGTTTACAAAAAAGGACGAAAAAACCTAGGATTGCCGCTCGACAATCCAGCCGAAATATCAAAGAAGTAAAAAAAGGCATATTGGCTCGATCATCAATTGCCGGAAGGACACAAGCCGCCCAGAAATTCAATTCTCTACGGCTGCTGGGATCGTCCTTTCATGCGAATCAACGTCAATAACACACATGGAGTCGACCGCAGCGCACAATATGCGCTGGACGATTTCATCCTTGCGATGAATACAGCAAGTGAGCGGGTCGTGCTTGAAAAAGGCGACTTCTTCTACCTCGACAATCTCTACACCGCGCATGCGCGAGATGCGTATTCACCTCACTGGGGACCCAACGCTCGCTGGCTTTCACGCTTCATTCTCACCAAAGATATTAGAAAATCTGCCTTAGCCCGTAAAGACTGGCGATCACCGGTTATCGAAAATGATTACGATCAAAACGACTCGGCTTTCGGTTCATGCTGAAGAACTCTCCGTCAAATCTTTTTCCCCACTGCCCAGCGAGTTGCGTTGGCAGGGAATTTATCTCCATGGCGCCGGGCAATCCAACAAGGAGCGAGGCGACGCCCTGTGCATGAGAATGGCCGAGCGGGGCATGCACATTGTTTCATTCGACTTTTCCGGATCGGGCGAGAGCACGGGTCATTCCGCAGGATCAATTTTAAAAAGAGCACACGAAGCCGGCGCGGTAATACAGAACTATCTCCATTCCAAGGAATTGCCTTTGGCGATCTTGGCTTTCAGCATGAGTGGGCAGGTTGCGATCGAATTGCTGCGCACCCGAAAGAACGAGATTGCCTGTCTCGTTCTTTTCAACCCTGCCATTTACGATAAACGCGCAATCGATGTGCCCTTTGGCGAAAGCTTCTCAACCATCATTCGTCGTCCGCAGAGTTGGCGCAAAGCCGACATCGCCTCTGCATTCAATGGGTATCGGGGTAAGACCCTTCTGGTGAGATCGGAATACGACGACGTAATTCCGGCTGAAGTTTTCGTGTTGATTCACGAGGCTGCTCGGGCCAACTCCACTTCTGACTTGCTCGTCGAATCCGCCTCTCATCAACTGGGGGTTTACTTGAACGAGAATCCTCGGACTGCGTCGGTCGTCGCGGATGCCATCGCCAGTCTGCTGGACGAGCCACAGCATGGTGGCGAATAAGCCAGGCAACAGAGGGCGCGAAATTTACGTCTTGGCTGGGCTGCAGCTATCGTCTTGGGGAACCAGTTTCTACACGTTCGGCCTGACCCTGATTCCGATCGAGAACGAATTAGGAATCAGCAGGAGCGCTGCTGCACTCGCTTTTCCGGTGGCGCTACTTTTTGAAGGAATCTGTTCCGTCGTTGTCGGCAAATGGATTGCCCGCCGACTGGGCGCTCATGTGATGGCTTGCGGATCGTTGCTCTGTGGCGCGGGACTGCTGGTTCTCAGCCAAGCAGGCTCGCTGCTGCACTTTCACATCGCGTGGGCATTGATAGGCTCCTCCTTCGCCTGCACGCTCTATACCCCTTTGTTTTCCCTGCTTGCGGTCGAGCGTCCGACCACCTATCGCCGCGAAGTCACCCTCATTTCTCTGATCACTGGCTTTTCCAGCACATTGTTTGTTCCTTTCAGCGGATGGTTGATGGCGGAGGTCGGATGGCGGCATTGCGTGCTCCTCTACGCGGCACTGAATGCCTTCTGTTGTGCACCAGGGCATTGGTTCGCCCTGACGGCGTCCAGGCAAAAGGCAATTTCCACGGATGGTGCACTTGCGAGGGATCCCGCATGGACATCATCGCAGCCAGCCCCATCGCAGCCCGGGCAGCGCAAACTCGGGATCTATGTCTGCCTCGCCGTATTCACCTCTGCGATCGGCGCGATCTCTGCGGCAGTGGCCGCCTATCTCGTTCCCATCCTGATGACGCGCGGCGTCGCCTCAGAGGTCGCATTGGCTGCGCCTGCAGCGATTGGCGCACTGCAGACGCTCGCGAGGTTACCGATGCTGATGCGGAGCGCGGACGCCAAGGTTCATCAACTGAACCTGATTCTGATTGCGCTGTTTCCGGTCGCTCTTGTGCTGCTGCAGACTGCAGGCACGAACCGCGCGCTCCTCCTGGCCTTTGTCGTGGTGTACGGTATCGCGCACGGCGGATGGACGGTTGTGCGTGCGACATCGGTTCCCCAGTATCTGGGTACGCGAGCTACCGCTGTTTCAAACGGGACCATCGCGTTCTGGGCGACCGTGGGACGCATTGCCTTGCCGGCTTTCATCGCGTTCTCGTGGGCCCCGGGCGAAGGTTCCGAATCAGGCGGCTGGATCCTGCTGGCCGTCGCGATGGTGGGTTGCATGTCGTACGCGCTGGCTCAACGCATCTATTTCCGCGGGCTTCGTGCACGCGGTCAGGTCGACTAGGGCGTGTTCACACTATTTCTGGCGTCGCGTTGGCCGGCAAAGGGGCTGGCTGCAAGGCGCGCGTGCGCAGCAAGGCTGATGCCTTGCAAGCGCGGGCAACGCCGCAGACGGCCCCTTTGCCGGCCAACCCGAAGGGAAGGCCTGTCACGGCGGGCCACTCGGCGTTGCGCTCCTTGCATGGGCATACGCACATGCGGCGTCGCGCGCCTTGATTGGCCCGCCGTGACAGGCCTTCGCGACGCCAGAAATAGTGTGAACACGCCCTAGACATTTCGCGTTCTTTGCGCATGGAGAATGGCGCGCAGCCTGCTGATCGCCGTGGGGATCCGCTTGGGAAGCAGCATGTAGAGCTCGATATGCGCTCCATGCGCGTCGAGCGGCTTGAAGGTCACATGAATCGACCGTGGCTCCGTCACCGCCTCCGGCACGATAGCCACGCCAACGCCGGCCCGGACCATCCCCAGCAGCGATGAAAGCTCCTGCGTTTCCATGACCACCTTCGGCTCACGGTTCTCATCCGAAAAAATCTGTGCGAGCCGTTCGTTCAGCGCCGTTCCGAGCCGATTTGAGATCGCGAGCAGCGGTTCGTCCTGAAGATCCGAAATCGAGATCGACGAGAACCGGGCCAACCTGTGGTCCCTGGGAATTGCAACGAGCAACGGCTCGGTGGCCAGCAGGATGACGCGATCGGAGCCCCATCTATCGACATGCCGAGGCAGGGGTCCACGCACAAAGGCACCGTCGATTTCCCCGGCCAGCAATGCGCGAATGCTGCAGCGCGTGGTGGGTTCTGTGAAATGAATGGTGATACCAGGATGCAGGCGACGGAACTCAGCGATCGCGTTCAGCACCACGCTGGAGTACAGGGCAGAGACGGAGTAGCCGAGCCGGATCGGTCCGATCTCTCGCAGGCCTGCCTGCCGCGCAGAATGCGCGGCGATCTCCGCGCTTTCAAGAATGCTCCTGGCATGTTTCAGATACTCGGCACCCGCCGGCGTCAGCGTGACTTTGCGACGGTCACGCTCGAACAGGACGACCTCCAGATCCCTCTCCAGCAACTTCATTTGCTGACTCAAGGGCGATTGTGAGATATGCACCCGAGCTGCTGCTCGCCCGAAGTGAAGCTCTTCCGCGACGGCGACGAAGTATCTGAGCTGTCGAAAGTTCATGAACTGCAGTGCAACGATCAGACGGTTCTGAGCAACCTGGATGGGATGGGTTAGCACTCTCGTGCGAAGGGCGAGCCACCCTGCGCGAATGCAAATCCGTTCTATCCGAGCTTCGTCGTGTTTCGTCCATCGAAGCGCCGGCAGAAGCAGCGTTTCCGGCCTCTTGACGGCACTACTGCACGCAAACAGAGACCGGCTCCCATCGTCATCACCGAGACCACCATAGGCCCGAGGCGGCGGATCAGCACAACACTGCCGCGAGACAGGCGCGAGGGACAACGCCAGCGAGCATGCAGAGGAAATGAACGTTATGTTGCCGCAGCGCTGCTTGCCTCACTCCACGCCACACTCGGCCACCACACCGATGGCCTCTATGGCGAACTCCCGGTCAACGCCTGCAGCAGCGCGGACCGGCCTGGTCTGAGAGGAAATGCCGGCGCCTTGTGCAGTCCCGCGTTGCCAGCGACACGAAGCAGCCGCCGTCTCTCCCCCTCGGCCAAGGCACCGAAGCCATCCTGCGCGAACGAATGCGCAGGTCCGTCGCTGTTCGGCGGGGCATGCGAAGACGCTACGGATTCTTCGCCGGCTTGACCGTGTCGCGCACCTTGGCGACCTGATCGGCCGTCACCGGCTCGCCGCGGTTGCCCCAACTCGAACGCGCGAAACTCAGCACGCTGGCCACGTCGGCATCGCTCAGGCGCCAGCCGAAGTCGGGCATGGCGATGGGCGATGGCGCCTTCGAGGTGGCCGGCATGGCGGAGCCTGCGAGCACCAGGCGGATCAGCGAGGTCGGGTCCTTCGCGTTCACCACGCTGTTGCCGGCCAGCGCCGGAAAGGTCTTGTCGGCGCCCGTGCCGTCGGAACGGTGGCAGGCGTTGCAGTTGTTCAGGTAGACCATCGCGCCGCTGTTGCCTTCGACAGTGCCGTTGCGCAGCGCGAGCGCCACCGGATGCTTCGGGGCAGCGGCGACCAGCGAAGCCGGCGACGCTGCGGCTGGCGCGCCCTCCGTCGCTCCCAGCGACTTCAGGTAGGCCGACACAGCCTGCAGATCCTGCGTCGACAAGTGCTGCGTGCTGTTCTGCACCACGTCGACCATCGCGCCGAAGGCCGCCGTGTGACTGGTGCGGCCGGTCTGCAGGTACTGCACGATCTCCTCGGCGGGCCATTGCGCCATGGTCGGCCGGTCGGTGTGGCGCAGGGGCTGCGCGTACCAGCCGTCGATGACCGCGCCCGACAGGAACGCATCGCCCTTTCTGTCGCTGGCCGCCTTCACGCCGCCAAGCATGCTGCGCGGCGTGTGGCAGTCGCCGCAGTGGCCCAGGCCCTGGACCAGGTAGGCGCCGCGGTTCCACTCGGCGCTTCGCGCGCTGTCGCTCTGGTACACGCCCTTGTCGAGGTAGATCCAGTTCCAGCCGATCATCAGGCTGCGCATGCTGAAGGGCCATGGCAGGTCGGTGGCCGGCGGCTTCTGCGCAACAGGCTGGACGCCGTTGCGGAAGAAGACGAAGAGCGCACGCATGTCCTCGTCGTTCACGCGGGCGAACGACGGATAGGGCATCGCCGGGTAGAGCCGATGGCCGTCCCTGGCCACGCCCTCGCGCAGCGCACGGGCGAACTCGGCCTCGGTGTAGGCGCCGATGCCGGCCTCGGTGTCGGGCGTGATGTTGGTGGAGACGATGGTGCCGAACGGCGTCTTCATCGGCAGCCCGCCGCCGAAGGCGGGCTTGCCCGGCGCGGTGTGGCAGCTGACGCAATCGCCGGCGCGCGCAAGGTAACGGCCGTGTTCCAGCACGGGGTCGGTGGATGCGGCAGGGGCCGCCGCGCCGGTTGCCATGGCAACGGGGGTGGACGCCGACGCCGACGCCGACGCCGGTGCGGATGCGGATGCGGCCGCAGCGGGCGTATCGGCCTTCTGCGCCACGGCCCATGCCCCGGCGCATAGCAACACCACGGCCGCGGCGATGCCACCGTACACACGCCGCGCGCTCATGCCAGCGCTCCCGGGTTCTTCAGGTACTGCTCGCGGATGGCCTTGGCCGACCAGTACGCCAGGGCACCCACCATGCCGGTCGGGTTGTAGCCGAAGTTCTGCGGGAAGGCGCTGGCGCCCATCACGAACACGTTGGGCACGTCCCACACCTGCAGGAACCGGTTGACGGCACTGGTCTTCGGGTCGGTGCCCATGGGCGCGCCGCCGGTGTTGTGGGTCGACTGGTAGTAGCGCACGTCGTAATGCGCGCCGGCCTTCTGGAAGTTCATCTTCAGCTGCTTCGGCCCCATGGCCCTGGCGATCTGCTCGACCTTGGTGCCGATGAACTGCGTCATCGCGAGGTCGTTGTCCTTCCAGTCGAAGGTCATGCGCAGCAAGGGCTGGCCGTGCACGTCCTTGTAGGTCGGGTCGAGGTCGAGGTAGTTGTCGCGATAGGCCATCACCGAACCCTGGCTGCCCACGCTGGCCATGTAGAGATAGTTCTCCTTCACGGCCTTCTTCCATCCTGCGCCCCAGGCGGGAGCGCCGGGCGGCAGGCTCATCTGTTGGATCGGCCGCCCGCCGGTGTTGATGCTGTTGATGGTGGCGCCGCCGACGAAGCCGAGCGGGCCGTGGTCGAAGTTGTCGCCGTCGAAGTCGTCGATCACGCTGCCGCTCGCGCCCGCGCCGACGAACGGGTTCATCGGCTGCTCCTTGTCGAAGAACAGGCTCGCGCTGCCATTGAGCTGGTAGGCGTAGTTGCGGCCGACCACGCCCTCGCCGGTGGCGGGGTCGTAGCGCTTGCCGATGTTCGACAGCATCAGCAGCCGCACGTTGTGCAGCTGGTAGGCGCACAGCACCACGAGGTCCGCGGGCTGCTCGACCTCGTTGCCCTCGGCGTCGACGTAGGTCACGCCGGTGGCGCGCTTGCCATCGGGCGACATGTTCACGCGCAGCACGTGCGAGCGCGTGCGCAGCTCGAAGTTTGGACGCTTCATCAGCACCGGCAGCAGCGTCGTCTGCGGCGAGGCCTTGGAGTACATGTAGCAGCCGTAGCGCTCGCAGAAGCCGCAGAAGTTGCAGGGGCCCAACTGCGCGCCGTGCGGGTTGGTGTAGGCGCGCGAGGCGTTGGCCGCGGCCTGCGGAAACGGGTGGTAGCCCAGCTCGCGCGCGGCCTTCTCGAACAGCTTCGCGCTGTTGACCGAGGCCAGCGGCGGCAGCGGAAACTCGTTGGCACGCGCGCCCTCGAACGGGTTGCCGCCCGGCTGGATCTTGCCGCCGATGTTCCCCGCCTTGCCCGAGGTGCCGCAGATCTTCTCGAACTGGTCGAAGTGCGGCTCGAGCTCTTCGTAGCTCACGCCGAAGTCCTGGATGGTCATGCCTTCCGGAATGAATTTCCTGCCGTAGCGCTCTTCGTAGGTGCTGCGGATGCGCAGGTCGCTCGGCAGCGGGCGCCAGTGGTGGCCGTTCCAGTGCACGCCCGCGCCGCCCACGCCGTCGCCGGGCAGAAAGGAGGCGAGCTGCCGGTACGGCACGGCCACGTCGGCCGGCGTGTGGCGGATGGTGACGGTCTCGCGCGAGAGGTTCTGGAACAGCTTGCCGCGGATGCCGTAGCTCAGTTCGTCGGTGATGCGCGGATAGGCGAAGTCGGGCTGCGTGTCGCGGTTCTCGCCGCGCTCCAGCGCCAGCACCTTCAAGCCTGCGGCGGTGAGTTCCATGCCCATGATGGCACCGGTCCAGCCGAAGCCGACCAGCACCGCGTCGACACCGGGTTTCTTGATGTTTGCCATGGTGCGCGCCCTCAGCCTTGCGGGCCGGCGATGCTCACCGGCGGCAGGTTGTACTTGACGCCGGGGCGGTCGACCCAGTCGGCGTAGTCGGCACGCGCGCCGGGGAAGCCGATCATCTTCCAGGCCGCGGCATTCTTGTTGCCGCCGTGGATGGGGTCGCTGAAGTAGCCCTCCTTCGTGTTCTGCAGCAGAAAGCCGAAGAAGTCGGTCGCGCCCACGCCGTCGAGCGTGATGCTGCCGCCCTCCAGGCCCTTGAGAACCTCGTCTTGCTGCGCCGCGGAGAGTTGCGCGAAAGGCTTGTCGGCGTACTGCTTGCGGCAGTGCGCATCGGTGGCGGCGATGCCGGCGCGGTACACCTCGCGCGGCGGCATCTTCTTCTGGTAGCCGAACAATGGCGATACCTCGACGAACGGGCCCTGCATGTACCAGGTGGCAGCGTGGCCGAAGGCGCCTTCCATCTGCCGGTCGATGAACTCGGGCACACCCGCCTCGATGGCACCGGGGCCTGTGTCGTCGGACGGTATCAGCCGGGCGACGGCGGCCTGCACGAATTTCCATTCGTCGGCATTGAAATAGACCGGGCTGTAAGCGGCACCCGGACTGGCTGCGGGTGCAGCGGCAGGAGCAGGTGCGGTGGCCTGCGCGAGCGCGGCGCCAGTGACGCCACCGGCACCGAAGGCCGTGGCCGCCGGCACGATGGCGATGGACCGGCGCAGGAACCCTCGCCGGTCGGAATACGACAAGTCTTTCATCGCGTTCTGTGCGGAACGAGACCGCGTGTTGTTATGCGAAGCCTGATCATCGCGACACCGCGTGCAACATCTTGTAGGAAGGCGGCTTGCCTATGATGGAAACGGCAATTCGCCTTTCAGAACGCTTTCAATGCCGCCCCGCAAGCACAACACAGGAGACCACGTGACCGCCAACCGCTACCCGCTCGCCGAACTCAAGGACCTGCCCGAAGACATCCGCACCGCGATCCTCGCCGTGCAGGAGAAGGCCGGCTTCGTGCCCAACGTGTTCCTCGGCCTCGCACGTCGCCCGGCCGAGTGGCGCGCCTTCTTCGCGTACCACGACGCGCTGATGCTGAAGGAGGAAGGCTCGCTCACCAAGGGCGACCGCGAGATGATCGTCACCACCACCAGCGCAGCCAACCAGTGCCTGTACTGCGTGGTGGCGCACGGTGCGCTGCTGCGCATCTACGAGAAGAAGCCGCTGGTGGCCGACCAGGTGGCAGTGAACTACCGCAAGGCCGACATCACGCCGCGGCAGCGCGCGATGCTCGACTTCGCGATGAAGGTCTGCAACCGCTCGCACGAGATCGACGACAGCGACTTCCCGCCGCTGCATGCGCACGGCTTCGACGACGAGGACATCTGGGACATCGCGGCCATCACCGCCTTCTTCGGCCTGAGCAACCGGCTCGCGAGCTTCAGCGGCATGCAGCCGAACAACGAGTTCTTCCTGATGGGGCGCGTGCCCCGCGAGAAGAAGTAGCCCGGCGTTCAGGCCTTGCCGCGGCAGGAGGCCAGCGCATCGAGCGCCGGCTTGTAGGTGGGCGTGGTCACGTCCATCAGGCCGAGCACCGTGTGGTAGAGGTTGTCGTGCGTGAGCGGCGCGTCGAGCCCCGCCTCCATGCACGAGCGCGAGAGCTTGCGACGCTCGCTCATGCCGTCGCTGAACCACGTCACCATCGGCACGTGCTTCTGCGCCTCGGGCGCGAAGCTGTACGGCACGCCGTGCAGGAAGAGGCCGTACTCGCCGAGCGACTCACCGTGGTCGCTCACGTACAGCAGGGCCGGGTCGTAGGCCTTCGACTGGGCCTTGAGCCAGTCGATGGTCTCGCCGAGGAAACGGTCGGTCTGCACGATGGAGTTGTCGTACACGTTCATCAGCTCGTTGTGGCCGCATTCGGCCAGCGCATTGGTCTTGCACTCGGGCTGGAAGCGCTTCACGTCGGGCGCGGAGCGCTTGTAGTAGGCCGGGCCGTGGCTGCCCATCTGGTGCATGACCAGGACGACACCCTTGGCACGGCGCTCGGCCGGCAGCGCGGCGATGCGCTCGTCCAGGTTCTTCAGCATCACGTCGTCCAGGCACTCGTCGCCGTCGCACAGCGCCTTCTTCGTCGCGGCATCCAGGCCGTCGAAGGCCGAGGCATTGGGCACGCGCACGCACACGCCCTTGCAGCCGGCCTGGTTGTCGAGCCAGAACACGGCCAGGCCAGAAGCCTGCAGCACGTCGACCAGCGTTTCGTACTCGTCCTTGCGCGACTCGTAGCCCTGCTTGCCCAGCGGGGAGAACATGCATGGCACCGAAGCCAGCGTGTTGGTGCCGCACGAATGCACGTCGCGGTAGCTCAGCACGCCGCGCTTCGCGAGCTCGGGCGTGGTGTCGCGGGCGTAGCCGTTCAGCGCGAAGTGGTCGGCCCGTGCGGTCTCGCCCACCACCAGCACGAACAGCGGCGGCTTCGCCTGCGCGGCGTAGCTTGCGCCGAGCGCCGTGCCGGCGGTGATCGGAATGAGCTTGCTGCTGCGCTTGAACAGCGGCTTGATGAACATCGCACCCGTCGAATAGAGCGTCGCGATGGGGTTCATCATGTAGCGCAGATGCACGTTGTTGCGCATCAGCGGTGCGAGCTCGCGGTTCATCGAAACGGCCGCGGCCAGCGCCACGACCACCGCGAGCGCCAGCAGCGCCACGTTGCGCCACAGCTTCGACAGGAAGCGCATCGGCGCGATGCGCATGCGCCAGAGCGCCCAGCCGGCGGGCAGCGCCACCACGAGCACGTTGAAGGCCATACGCCAGCTCAGCAGGTCGCGCGCCTCGTTGGGGTCGGTCTGCATCGCGTTGGCGATCATGGTCGGGTCCATCACCACGCGGTACTCGAGCATGTAGTGCTGCACGACCGCGGCCAGCACCACCACGGCGAACCACAGCGGCTTCATCCAGCGCGACCAGGCAGTGAACGACAGCAGCGCCACGGTGCCGCACAGCGTGAGCACGCTCATCGCGGCGATGGTGCTCATGTAGGTGCTGGGGGCGCCGCCGATGCGGGCCAGTTCGTTCCACAGCGGCCAGTTGGTCGTGAGCACGAGGTAGAGGCCCAGCCACAGAACCACCGTGCTGGCGGGACGGGGACGCGACAACCAGGCATCGAAGCGATGCCACGGGTTGCCGAAAGCAGGGAGAGGCGGCGCCTTGGACTCGGAGGAACCAACGTGCTGCAGGGGCACGGCCGCGGTACGCGAAACAGACATTCGGCGAATTTAGAAGGTTCGCCTGAAGGGAGCCTGAACTCCCTGTTCAGCCAGTGTTCAGGCTCGCGCGCGGCGCAGTCTCTGGCGCCGGCGCGCGGTGATGCGGGCACCGGATGCAAGCAGCGACAGGGGCCGGCTGACGCCGCGTTCCACCAGGATCGACACCAGCGCACCGAGCATCACCGCCGCCAGGATGTCCGAAGGGAAATGCAGGCCCAGGTACATGCGGCTCCAGCCCACCACGGCGGCCACCAGCAGCGCCGCATACATCGGCACGCGCGAGGGGAGGCACCAGAGCGAGAACGCCGCGGCGAAGGTGCCGGCTGCATGCAGGCTCGGGAAGCCGGGGCGAACGCCCTGCGGCACCCACTGGACACCCAGGCCGTAGAAGGCGGGCCGCGGAATCGGCGCCACGGTGCGGATCAGCTGCACCAGCAGCCAGACCACCAGAAGGCTCACCAGCACGGTCAGCAGCGCGTGGCGCCAGCGCCGGCTGACGAGCGCGCCCGCGCCGATGGCGAGCATCAGCAGGGCCGGCATCAGGTCGGAGGCGAACTCGGCGAAGCCCAGCGTCCACGGCGGCACCGTGACGCCGGCGTTGATGGCCCGGAACAGGGCGAAGTCAAGATCCTGCATGCACGGAAGCGGTCGGTTGATGGACGGCATGCGCCTTGAAACGCGTCGCCGCCAGGTCGATGACGAAGCCCACGGTCCAGCAGACCCAGGCAGTCCAGAAGGTGTGGCTCATGTAGTGGGCGCCGCGCAGCTGCTGCGACACGCCGAGCAGCAGTCCCGCGACCATCGCCAAGACCAGCCAGATGGCGGCGGCACGCGGCACGGTGCGGCGCAGCACGAAGTACCCGCCCACGTAGGCGAACGCGGCCGAGGCATGGCCGGCCGGGAAGCATCCGCCCGGCCCGCCGTCGTCGAGACCCCAGGACCAGTGCGACACGTAGCGCGCCACGCCGCCGAACTCCTGCAGGTCCCACGGGCAGCTGGTGTGGCTGGCATGCTTGAGCAGGCTGACGGCAATCACCGATGCCAGCACCGTCAAGGCCAGCTGCGCGCGCTCACCCGTGGACAGGCGGCGAAGGAAGCCCAGCGGCCAGCGGATCGCGACGAACAGCGAGATCACCAGAACCCAGCTGAGATCGCGCATGCCTTCATGCATGACATGGACCATGAACGGGTTCGAACGCAGCGGGAAGCCCAAGGCAGAGCCCGCCATACGCGCCAGTGCCAGGTCTCCGGTCGTCGCGTCCCATGCCATCAGCGCAGCCAGGGCGAGCAGAGTGAACATCCCCATGCGGAGATTCGGAGAACGGGTCATGGACGGAGGCAGGGCTGGATGAGAGCCGCGAGCCTACGGACGCGGAATGAACCGCGCCTGAAGCAACCTGAACCGAAACTGAACGGCCGTTGCGCAACCGGTGGGCGCTAGACTTGTTTCTTTGTTCGAAGGACATGGCGTGCGCATCTTGCTTGTCGAAGATGACAGCTCTCTGGCAGATGCCGTCTGCAGCTACCTGCTGGCCAAGGCGTTTGTGGTCGACGTGGCGCCCAGCCTGGCCGACGCACGCGGCGCGTTGCTGTCGGTGCAATATGCGGCGGTGCTGCTCGACCTGCACCTGGGCGACGGCGACGGCCTTTCGCTGCTGCCGCAGGTGCGTGCACTGGCCGAGCGCCCCATTGTCATCGTGCTGACCGCACGCGACCAGGTGACCGACCGCATCCGTGGCCTCGACGCGGGCGCGGACGACTACCTGATCAAGCCCTACGACCCGGCCGAGCTGCTGGCACGGCTTCGCGCGGTCGAGCGGCGGCGCAGCGCCAGCAGCACGCCCGTGCTGAAGCTCGGCACGCTCGAGATCGACCTGGCGCGCGACATGGTGCGCAAGGACGGCGCGACGATCACGCTCACGCAGAAGGAATGGGCGCTGCTGCGCGTCATGGCCACGCGCCCCGAACGCATCCACACCCGCGAGAACCTGGCCGACGCGCTCTACGGCTTCGGCGACGAGGCCGACAGCAACACGCTCGAGGTCTTCATCAGCCGGCTGCGGCGCAAGCTCGGGCGCAGCCACATCCAGACCCTGCGCGGGCTGGGATACCGGCTGTCGACCTCGGCGGACGACGACGAATGAGCGCGAGCAGTTTCCTGGCCGGCCGCGACTCGCTGGCCGGACGGCTGACACGCACGCTGATCGTGTGGGTCGGCGGCGTGTGGCTGATGTGCGTGTTCGCCGTGGTCTGGTACGTGGACCGCGAGATCAACCACAACTTCGACAACGAACTGGTCGAGGTCTCGCATCGCATGTTCGCGATGGCGGTGCAGGAGCTGGAGAAACTCCAGCATCCCGGCGAAGACCCGCCGCGCCATCCGTTGATCGCGCCCAAGCAGCTGTTCTCCGAGGACGCTGTGATCTACCAGATCGTCGACCTGCACGAGCACGTGCTGCTGCGCTCCGCCGAAGCCCCGCCCGACACCTTCGACGTGCCGCTGGCCGCAGGCTTCGCCAACAACCCGACCTGGCGCATCTACACGGTGCGCCACCCGACGCTGGGCCTCTTCTTCCAGGTGGCCGACCCGCTCGACGAGCGGCGGCACGCCCTCAACCGCACACTCTTCGGCCTGATCATTCCGCTCGGCGCGGTGCTTCCGCTGCTGGCGCTGGTGCTGCGCAACGTGGCGCGCACCGAGTTGCGCGTGCTGCAGCAGCTGGCCGGCGAGATCGAGAAGCGCAGCGGTGCCGACCTGCGCGCCATCGCGCTGGCACCGGGGCTGCCTCAGGAGCTGCGCTCGGTGGGCGACCACGTCAACCGCCTGCTGGAGCGGCTGTCGCAGTCGCTCGACGTCGAACGCGCACTGGCCGCGAACGCGGCGCACGAACTGCGCACGCCGCTGGCCGCGGCACGGCTGCGGCTGCAGACAGCGCTCGAGCACGACCTGCGGCGCAAAGATGTGCAGGCCGCGCTCGACGCGCTGCAGATGCTGAGCCATCGCGCCGAGAAGCTGCTGCAGCTCTCGCGCGCGGAATCGGGCGCGTCATTGGCGCGCGCGCAGGTCGACCTGGTGCAGCTGGCGGGCACCGTGGTTCAGGAGTTCTGGCAGGACGCGCAGATCAATGAACGGCTCACGCTCAAGGTGCCCGACCGCGAGACTCCGATGGCACTCGGCGACGTCGACGCACTGGCGATCGCGCTGCGCAACCTGGTGGAGAACGCGTTGCGCTACGGCGGCGGCGGGCGCGTGGCCATCGAGGTGATGACGCCCTGCACGCTGGCCGTGCGCGACTTCGGCGCCGGCGTGAGCGCCGAGCAGTTGCAGACGCTGCAGCAACGCCACGTGCGGCACAGCGCCGACCGCGCAGGCTACGGGCTGGGCATGTCGATCGTCGGAACCATCGTAGAGAAACACGGAGCGAAGCTGGTGCTGTCGTCGCCGCCCGCGGGCGCGGCGCATGGCTTCGAGGCGCGCATCGTGCTGTTGCCGGCCTAAAGGCTCCGGCCACCCCCAGCACTCTCAGCGCGCGGCGCTTTCCTTGCGCGGCACGAAGCCGTACGAATTGTCGAAGCCGAACTGCCCGGCCTCGTACATCGCCGCCATCTTCCTGACCAGGTGCTGCTGCACCGGCTTCGGCAGCGCGAAGTAGTTGCCGTTGGCCGTGGTCGTGCGCTCGTCGTCGAGCTGGCCGGTGATGGCATGGATCGTGGCCTTGCGTCCGTGGTGGAAGGCGACGATCTTGATGCGGCCTGCGAAGTCGTCGGACTCGAAGTGAGTCGCGTCCTTCCGGTCGAAGAAGCGGTACACGAGCACGGGGTCGACCAGACCGTCGCCATCGAGGTCGGTGAGTTCGATGAGCTTCGAGCGGAAGTTGACGCCCGCCTCGTCCTTCAAGGCAAAGTCGCGGATCGACCATTGCTTCGAGAGCGACCGGCCGCCTTCGACCTTGTACAGCGCAGCCTGCAGGGTTTTCGACAGCAGCTCCTCGGCGAACGGCGCGTCCTGCGCCTCGCCCAGCACCAGGACATGGCTGCCCGACCTGTCGCTGAAGCACAGCCGCTTGAACACCGGGAGTTCGAAGCCGGCGGCCTTCAGCGTCTCGGCGTCCAGGTAGGGCGTGCTGGCGGGGCAGTCGTTCTTTCCGGGTTGCGCCGGGGAACGGGCCTGGCCATGCGCCGGCACGGCAAGAGACGCGAGCAATGCCAGAGCGACGATGCAGGACTTCGTCGGCGCGCTCATTCGCTCACCAGCGCGCGCAGCCAGTCGGGCAAGGCCAGCGCCTTCTGCTTCGGAAAGTCGACCCAGATGGTGGTGGCGCCACCGGCCGCGCAGATCACGTCGGGTTCTTCCTCGCGCGCCATGGTGCCCCAGCTTTCGAAGGTGGTGCGGCCCGGGTCGCTCACGTACATCTTCAGCAGCACCTTGCCGGGGTATTCGATCTGGCGGTAGAAATTGCAGAAGGCGTTGACGATCACCATGCCCTCGCCGCCCGGCTCGGGCTCGAAGCCGATGGAGTGCATCCAGTCGATGCGCGCCGTCTCCAGGTAGCGGAAGTAGGTGCCGTTGTTCAGGTGGCCCATGGCGTCCATGTCGCCCCAGCGGATGGGAATGGACATCTCGTACACGAGCTTCTTTTTTTCGGGAATTTCGATTCTCATCGGTGCGCCTTGATGGATGCGAGGATGCCCAGCACGAACAGCAGTGCCGCCACCCACTCGGTGGCCTGCGGCCAGCGGCCGTCCCAGGCGAAGGAATAGAGCAGCGCGAACAGCGTCTCGCTGACGATCAGCTGGCCGCACAGGCTGGCCGACAGGCGCTGGCTTGCGACGTTCCAGAGAATGGTGCCGAGCCACGATGCGCCGAAGCCGCAGGCCAGCGCGATCCACACGAACAGCGCGCCGCCGGGCCGCGCCTGCAGCGTGGCCACGTCGCTGCCCGCGGCCAGCCACAGCAGCAAGGCGCCCAGGCCGGTGGCCAGGCCGAGCCAGTTGGCCCAGTCGGCCGCGTGCAGCTCGGCATGGCGCTGCAGCCAGGCCGCATTGAGCAGGCCGTACACGGTCCAGCTCACCATGGCGGCGATGGCCAGTGCGATGCCCCAGCCGAAGCGCGCGCCGCCGTCGCCCGCGCCTTGCATGCCGCCCACGCCATGCCGGGCCGACCATGCACCGTAGATCATCAGCGCGATGCCTGCGCCGGTGAGCAGCAGGCCCGGCAGCAGCGCGCGCATCCGCAGGCCGGCCGGACGGCCCAGCAGCATCATCCAGACGGGAATGGTGCCGATGATGAGGCTGGGCACTTCGGTGCCCGCGGCCTGGATGCCGAAGGCCAGCAGCAGGTAGTAGCCGCTGAAGCCGAGCACGCTCAAGCCCAGCGCCACCAGCGCCTGCCGGCCGGTGGGCCAGCGCGCCGCGGCCGGGCGCGCGAACACCGCGAGCCCCGACACGGCGCCGAACACGAGGAAGCGCGCGGCGGTGATGTCGACCATGCCGAAGTGGCCCACCATGCGCGGCGCCACGAACACAAGCCCCCAGAGCGCACCCGCGCCCAGGCCCGCGGCAACGCCGGTCCAGGCCCGCGGGCTCAGAGCGCGAACCCGTCGTCGGCCGCGATGACGGCGCCGTTCACGAAATGGCTCTGGCCGCTGGCCAGCAGCACGATCAGGCCGTCAAGGTCTTCCGGCTTGCCCACGCGCTTGCGCGGCAGCATGCCGACCAGCTTGGCGCCACCCTCGGTGGTCCAGTGTTCTTCGTTCAGCTCGGTGGC
The DNA here is from genome assembly GCF_902712855.1 of Variovorax paradoxus. Lineage (NCBI taxonomy): Bacteria > Pseudomonadati > Pseudomonadota > Betaproteobacteria > Burkholderiales > Comamonadaceae > Variovorax > Variovorax paradoxus. The sequence continues at coordinate 1,289,503 of NZ_LR743508.1, read as the reverse complement.
GATGTAGCCCGGGCACAGCGCGTTCACGTTGATGCCGAAGCGGCCCCACTCGAGCGCCATGACCTTGGTCATCTGCACCACGGCGGCCTTGCTCATGCAGTACGTGCCGATCTGCGGCATGGGCTTGATCGCCGCCGAGGAGGCGATGTTGATGATGCGCCCGCCGATGTAGGTGCCGGGCGCCGTGCCCCTGGCGCGCGCCAGCATGCGCCTGGCCACTTCCTGCGCGACGAAGAAGGAGCCCTTCACGTTGGTGTCGAAGATGTAGTCGTAATCGTCAGGCGTCACGTCCTGCAGGCGCTGCGTGGTGCTCACTCCCGAGTTGTTGACGAGGATGTCGATGGCGCCGACCTCGGTCTCCGCACGTGCCACTGCCGCCTTGATGCTGCCGATGTCGGTCACGTCGAGATCGACCACGTGCGCGTCGCCGCCCTCGCCTTCGATGCGCGCGCGCAGTTCCTTGAGCTTTTCGACGCGGCGGCTCGCCAGCACCACGGCCGCGCCGGCGCGCGCCAGCGTTTTCGCAAACTGGGCGCCGAGCCCGCTGGAAGCGCCGGTGACGAAGGCCACCCGGCCGGAAAGATCGATGCTGTAGGCCATGAACTTGAATCCCGTGGAGTCGCGCAGGTGACGCGAAGGGGGTCCGAAAGCCGCGCCCATGGATGACAGGCCTGCCGCCGGACGCCGCATAAAATGCCCCGCAATCCGGGATGCAATGCCCCGCGCCTCGAAAAATCATTATCGACCCAACCCACATGACGCACGACGAAATCCTCGCCCAGTTCGGCCCTCGGGAAGCCATGGAATACGACGTGGTCGTGGTCGGTGGGGGCCCCGCCGGCCTCTCGACCGCGATCCGGCTCAAGCAGCTCGCAGCCCAGCAGGAAAAGGAAATCTCGGTGGTGGTGCTCGAGAAGGGCTCGGAGCCCGGCGCGCACATCCTCTCGGGTGCCATCATGGACCCGCGCGCACTGAACGAGCTGCTGCCCGACTGGAAGGAACTCGGCGCACCGCTGAACCAGCCCGTCACCGACGACGCGATGGTGTTCCTGGGCGAGAAGTCGGGCCTGCGCACGCCCAACTTCTTCCTGCCGGCGTGCTTCCAGAACCACGGCAACTACATCATCAGCCTGGGTGCCTTCACCAAGTGGCTGGCCCAGCAGGCCGAGAACCTCGGCGTCGAGATCTTCCCCGGCTTCCCGGCCGCCGAGGTGCTCTACAACGAGGACGGCTCGGTACGCGGCGTGGCCACCGGCAACATGGGTGTCGGCAAGGACGGCGAGCCCACCGAGAACTTCCAGCTCGGCATGGAACTGCTGGGCAAGTACACGGTGTTCGCCGAAGGCGCGCGCGGCCACCTCGGCCGCCAGCTCATCGCGAAGTACAAGCTCGACGAAGGCAAGGATCCGCAGACCTACGGCCTCGGCGTGAAGGAAGTGTGGGAGATCGACCCCCAGCGCCACCAGCCCGGCTTCGTGCTGCACACCGCCGGCTGGCCGATGAAGAGCGACACCTACGGCGGCGCGTTCCTGTACCACATGGAGGACAACAAGGTCACCATGGGCTTCATCACCGGCCTGGACTACAGCAACCCCTACCTGAGCCCGTTCGAGGAAATGCAGCGCTGGAAGCTGCACCCCAACATCCGCTGGTACCTCGAAGGCGACGAAGCCAAGGGCATCAAGCCGGCCAAGCGCATCGGCTACGGCGCGCGCGCCATCACGGCCGGCGGCCTGATGTCGCTGCCCAAGACGGTGTTCCCGGGCGGCGCGCTGGTCGGCTGCGAGGCCGGTTACCTGAACGTGAGCCGCATCAAGGGCAGCCACGCCGCCATCAAGACCGGCATGCTGTGCGCCGAGGCCGCGTTCGACGCGGTGCAGGCCGGCCGCCAGCACGACGAACTCTCGGCCTACCCCGCCGCCTTCGAGAAGAGCTGGCTGCACACCGAACTCAACAAGGCGCGCAACTTCAAGGCCTGGTTCAAGAAGGGCCTGGGCATCGCGACCTTCATGAACGGCGTGGAGCAATGGCTGCTGAAGGGCCACATCCCATGGACCCTGCGCCGCAACAAGCCCGACCACCAGTACCTGAAGCCCGCTTCGGAGTGCAAGCCGATCGTGTATCCGAAGCCCGACGGCAAGCTCACCTTCGACCGCCTCTCCAGCGTGTTCATCAGCAACACCAACCATGAAGAGCAGCAGCCGGCCCACCTGACGCTGAAGGACGCGACGGTGCCGGTGAACGTCAACCTGGCCAAGTTCGCCGGCCCCGAGAGCCGCTACTGCCCCGCCGGCGTCTACGAATTCGTCGGCACCGAAGACGGCAAGCAGCGCCTGCAGATCAACGCGCAGAACTGCGTGCACTGCAAGACCTGCGACATCAAAGACCCGACGCAGAACATCGTGTGGGTCACGCCCGAAGGCGGCGGCGGACCGAACTACGTCGGCATGTAAGGCGCCCGCACGCCGTTCGCAAGAGCCCTCTTCGGAGGGCTTTTTGCTTTCTTGTCCTCTGTCCCCGGCGCCCTGCGGCGCGCCTCAGGCGAGGTAGGCGGCGACCTCGTCGGTTGCGAGGAAGCGCACGAGCGACACGTGCGGGTTCTGCTCGGCGTGCAGCCCATGGTTGAAACCGTTCCAGCTGCGCCCCGGCTTCTCGGTCGTTTCCAGGGCGACGAGCACCGGTCGCCCCTGCCGACGAGCGTTGTCTCGCAGCGCGCCTTCACCCCAGCTCCAGGCCAGGGCATTGACGAGTTCGCCGTTGGAGAAGGCCGGTGCCTGCAGCCACAAAAAGGCGGCCGTGTCGCTGCCCTCGTCGTCGCCCCGCGTGCGCGGCGGCTGGCGGATGCCGAGCTGCTGCGCATGCGTTTCCATCAGGTCCTGCAGCAGCGAGAACGCGTGGAAATTGTTGTTGACGGCGTGGGCACGGACGATCATTCCCGAGCGCGAGGTCGGCAGCAGCACCACCAGCTCGTCCTCATAGGACAGCGAGGCGGCACCGTGCAGGTAGTGCAGGTCCTCGAAAGGCAGCGAATCGTTGGCGTACATCGCATCGAGGTGCGCCAGCAATTCGCGATCGGCCAGCAGCGCGCGGTGGTTTCGCACGTCGCGCATCGCCATGGCCATCAGGGGCGGCACCAGCAAGTCGACCGCCGCTCGAAGCGCATCGACCTCGAAGCGCGCCGGCGGGGCCAGCGCCTCGAGTGCGGCATTCGCGGCCTGCCAGGCCGCGAGTTCTTCCTCGTCCTGCCGACCGCCCTTTTCCCCTTCGTCGCCTTCCTCGACCTCCATCGGCTCCGTCGCGCAGTACGGTGCCAGCGACGCGAGCACGCGGCCCATCAACTGCAGCGCTGCATCGAACATCAGGTGCGGATCGGCGCCGTCCTCGACCAGCGCGCCGCAGAAGAGCGTGAGCAACGCAGCCCGGTGAGGATGAAGCCCGGGCAACAGCGCGGCGCTGGCCCGCAGCACATCGTCGCTGTCCCACCCTTGCCCGACATCGGCATGGAACGCCTGGAATTCCGGCTGCCCGAAGAAGGTCTGCTGCGCATCCAGGTCGGCTTCCTGCCGCACGGGAAGCCGCAGGACCGCGAGGAAATCCTGGGGAAGTTCATTCATGCGCAAATTGTGCTGCAGGGGTGGGCGCTATCCTCTCGCGACAAGGAGACAAGACACCCATGCACATCGTCATCACCGGCGGCGCCGGCTTCCTGGGCGCACGCCTCGCCCGCACCCTGCTCCAGCAAGGCCGCCTCTCTCTCGCGGGCGCGCCGCCCCAGTCCATCTCGCGCATCACGCTGGTCGACCGCGCGGCCCCGCCGGCCGACCTCGAGGCCGACGCGCGCATCACCGCCGCCACCGGCGACCTCAACGAGCAACTGGCCCGGCCGGAGGCCGCGTTCTGGCGCGAGGCCGACGCCGTCTTCCACCTGGCCGCTGCCGTCAGCGGCGAATGCGAGGCCGACTTCGACCTCGGCATGCGCAGCAATTTCGCGGCCACGCACGCGCTGCTCGAACGGGTGCGCGCACTGGGCACGAAGCCGGTGCTGGTGTTCGCCAGCTCGCTCGCGGTGTTCGGCGACTCGCCCGAGCAGCCGCTGCCGAAGGTGATCGAGGACCACACGCTGCCGACGCCGCAGACCAGCTACGGCATCCAGAAGTTCATCGGCGAGCAGCTGGTGGCCGACTTCACGCGCAAGGGCTTCCTGCGCGGGCGCAGCGTGCGGCTCATGACGGTGAGCGTGCGCCCGGGCAAGCCCAACGGCGCAGCCTCGGGCTTCTTCAGCGGCATGATCCGCGAGCCGCTGGCGGGGCTGCGCGCGGCCTGTCCGGTGCCCGATGCCACGCCTGTCGCCATTGCGTCACCCGCGCGCACCATCGAGGGGATTCTTCGCGCCGCCGAGGCCACCGACGCCGAGTGGGGCCCGCGCACCGCGCTCAACCTGCCCTCGCTGCCCACGACGGTGGGCGATATGGCCGCGGCGCTGGAGCGCGTGGCGGGCAAGGCGGCCGGCGCCCTGCTCGACCGCACGCCCGACCCGGCGATCATGCGCATCGTGAAGAGCTGGCCCGGCCATTTCGAGACCGCTCGCGCCAGGGCGCTGGGCCTCGCGGCCGACCGGAGCTTCGACGAGGTCGTTCGCGAATACGTCCGTGAAAATCCCGACGCGATAAAGCTTCCGGGTGTTGCATAGTCGATCCAGGCGCACCTGACGCGCTACTGACCCCAACTCCCCGGAGACACCATGAAATTCGGCCCCATCGCCGCCGCTTGCCTTTCGCTCGCCCTGAGCTCGGTCGCCTTCGCGCAGACGACCATGAAGATCAGCATCTCGACCGCGCAGAACTCGCACCAGGGCGTGGCGATCGACACCTTCGCCAAGGAAGTCGAGAAGCGCACCGGGGGGCGGTACAAGGTGCAGACCTTCTACAACGGCTCGCTCGGCGGCGAGCGCGAGTCGATCGAGGCGGTGCAGCTGGGCACGCAGGAGCTCGCGTTCTCCTCGACCGGCCCGGTGCCGAACTTCGTGCCCGAGACCAAGATCCTGGACGTGCCCTTCCTGTTCCGCGACAAAGCCCATGCGCGCGCGGTGCTCGACGGCCCGATCGGCCAGGACCTGCTGACCAAGTTCGACGCCAAGGGCTTCAAGGCGCTGGCATGGGCCGAGAACGGCTTCCGGCACATGACCAACAGCAAGCGCGACGTGAAGGCCCCCGAAGATCTGAAGGGCCTGAAGATGCGCACGATGGAGAACCCGGTGCACATCGCCGCCTACAAGGGCTTCGGCATCATCACCACGCCCATGGCCTTCCCGGAGGTGTTCACTGCGCTGCAACAGGGCACGGTCGACGGCCAGGAGAACCCTCTGCCCGTGATCATCTCGGCCAAGTTCGACCAGGTGCAGAAGCACCTGTCGCTCACCGGCCACGTCTACTCGCCCTGCATCTTCCTGATGAACAAGGCGAGCTTCGACAAGCTCAGCGCGGCCGACAAGACGGCCTTCCTCGAGGCGGCCAAGGAAGGCACCAAAGCCAACCGCGCGCGCGTGGACGAGGACGACGCCAAGGGCGTGGCCGACCTGCGCGCCAAGGGCATGACCGTGATCGACAACGTCGACAAGGCCAAGTTCGTTACTGCGCTCGCGCCTGTGAATGCCCAGTTCGAGAAGGAATTCGGCAAGGCCAACCTGGACAAGATCCGCGACTACAAGTGATTGCCGGCACGCAACCGGCGCAGCCTTGAAGATTGCGCCCGCCAGGCACGAGGCCCGGCGGGCGTTCCTGTTTTTGAATTTCCGTCAGAGCACTTTCAGATGAAAAGCAAGTTCCTCGGCCTGGAAAGGTGGACCACCCTGGTGTCCATGATCCTGGCCTGCGTGATGCTGGTGATCGCATCCTCCCTCGGCCTGTTCCAGATCATCACGCGCTTCGTGCTGGAGCAGCCCGCCGAATGGAGCGAGATCCTGATCCGCGTGAGCCTGATCTGGATGGTGTTCCTCGGCATTCCCATGGCCTTCCGCCAGGGCGCGATGGTCAGCGTGGACGTGCTGTACCGCTGGAGTTCGCCGCGCGTGCGCCGCGTGCTCGACGCAGTGGTGAGCGTGGCCGCACTCGCGCTCATGCTGGTGGTGCTGTGGTGGGGCTGGGACTATGCGATTCGCGGCAGCGTGCAGAGCATGGCCGGCCTCGAGAGCCTCTCGATGATCTGGGCCTACATGGCACTGCCTGTGGGAGCCGTGTTCTCGCTCTTCGGCATCGTGGGCAACTACCTCGATCCCAAGCGCCTCGAGCTGGAGACCGCGCAATGACCACCACCATGATCGCGACGATGGTGCTGTGCTTCGCACTGTCGGTTTCCGTGGCCGTGTCGATCGGCCTGGCGTCCATCCTGGGCATCCAGGTCACCAACGCCAACATGCTCATCTCCGCCAAGGAGATGTTCAATTCGATCAACAAGTTTCCGCTGGCGGCCATTCCGTTCTTCATCCTGGCGGGCAACCTGATGGAGACCGGCGGCATCTCGCGCCGGCTGGTGGAGTTCGCCAAGAGCATCGTGGGCGGCGTGCAGGGCGGCCTGCCGATGACCTGCGTGCTGACCTGCATGATCTTCGCGGCGGTGTCAGGCTCGTCGGTGGCCACCACCTTCGCCATTGGCGCCATCCTGATCCCGGCGCTCATCAAGCACGGCTACCCGACCTCCTACGCGGCCGCGCTGCAAGCCACCAGCGCCGAGCTCGGCGTGATCATTCCGCCCTCGATCCCGATGATCCTGTACGGCGTGAGCGCCGAGGTGTCGATCGGCGAGCTGTTCATCGCGGGCTTCGGCCCCGGCATCCTGATCAGCCTCGCGCTCATGCTGTTCGTGTGGGTCTACTGCAAGTGGAAGGGCTGGGGCAAGACCGACGGCGAGGGCCGCATGCCCTTCGGCCGCGCGCTGTGGCAGGCCGGCTGGGCGCTGCTGATGCCGGTCATCATCCTGGGCGGCATCTACGGCGGCATCTTCACGCCGACCGAGGCCTCGGCGGTGGCGGTGTTCTACGCGCTGATCGTGGGCATGGTGATCTACCGCGAGATCAGGTTCGCCGACCTGTTCGCGATCCTGCGCAAGTCGGTGCTGTCCTCGGCGGTGATCATGTTCATCATCGCCAACGCAGGCCTGTTTGCCTTCCTGATCACGCGCGCCGGCGTGCCCGACGCCATCGGCCACTGGCTGCAGGAGGTGCTGAAGTCGCCCGCGATGTTCCTGCTGGGCGTGAATGCGGCGCTGTTCATCATCGGCATGTTCATCGAGACCAGCGCGGCCATCATCGTGCTCGCACCCATCCTCGCGCCGGTGGCGGTGCACTTCGGCATCGACCCGGTTCACTTCGGGCTGATCATGGTAGTGAACCTGGCGCTGGGCATGATCACGCCGCCCTTCGGCGTGAACCTGTTCGCGGCCTGCACGGTCGCGCGCATTTCGCTCGACCGGATCGTGAAGCACCTGATTCCGTTCGTGCTGGTGATCCTGGCCTGTCTGATGGTGATCACCTACGTGCCCTGGGTTTCGCTCGCGCTGCGCGACCTCGTCTACGCGAGGTAGCCGCGCCGATCAGGGCGGCGACCGACTCAGGTACGCGCTGGGCGGCACGCCCAGCGTTCGGCGGAACATGGCGGTGAAGGCGCTCGGGCTCTCGTAGCCGTGCGCCAGAGCCACTTCGAGGATCGACGCGCCAGCCGCCAGCCTCGGCAGGCTCAGCAGCAGCCGCGCCTGCCGGCACCACGCCCCGAAGTTCATGCCGGTCTCGCGCTGGAACAGGCGCGCGAGCGTGCGGCTGTTCATGTGCAGGCGCTGCGCCCATTCGTCGAGCGACGCGGGCAGCGACGGATCGCGCACCAGCGCCTCGCACAGCGCTGCCAGCCTCGCGTGGCCCGGCATGGGCACGTGCAGCGACAGCGCCGGCGCAGCCTCGATCTCGTCCAGGAGAAGCTCCATCACCCGCTCGTCGCGCCCGCCCGGCGCATAGTCGCGCGGAAGCGCCACGGCGGTGACGATCAGCGCACGCAGCAGTTCGCCGACGTGGATCACGCGGCAGCCGGCGCCCAGGTCGGCGCGCGAGCCCGGTTCGACGAAGACGGTGCGCATCTTCACCACCCCGGCCATGCGGATCTCGTGCGCCATGCCGGCCGGCACCCACACGCCGCGCCCCGGCGGCACGACCCAGCTTCCGGCCGCCGCGCGCACGAGCATGACGCCGGCGATGGCATGGATCAGCTGCCCGCGCCGATGAACGTGCGACGGAATGAAGGCGTCGCCCAGGGGATCGGTCGCGAGCGCCGCGACCGCGCGCGGGGTCGATTCGCCCTCCTCGGGCCGCAGGTTGATTTCTTTGTCCATTTCTCGACGAAGCTTGCCAATTCGTAGCAAGAACATCTTCGCATGGCTTCCTACGATGCTTTTTTCACGAGGAAACGAAAGAAGCGATAGCCATGAACAAACGCCGCCTCGGGCTGCTCACCGGCACCCATGCCGTCAACGACCTCTACCAGGGCCTCGTGCCTGCCCTGCTGCCGCTCATGGTGCTGGAGCGCGGCTACAGCTACACCGCGGTGGCCGGACTGATGCTGGCGGGCACCGGCCTGTCGAGCGTGGTGCAGCCGCTGTTCGGCCTGTATGCCGACCGCCATCCGCGCAGCTGGCTCGTGCCCACCGGCTTCCTGGTGGCGGCGCTGGGCATCGTGCTGGCGGGGCTGAGCCGGGACTACCTGCTGACCTGGATCGCCATCGCCCTGTGCGGGCTGGGCATCGCGGCCTACCACCCGCCGGCCACGGTGGCGGCGCGCGCGGCCGGCGGCACGTCGCAGAAGGCCATGAGCGTGTTCTCGGTGGGCGGCACCATCGGCGCGTCGTTCGCACCGGTGCTGGCCGCCACGGCGGTCGGCGGCGGCAGCCTGTCGCGCAGTTACCTGCTCGGGTTGCCCGCGCTGGCGATGGGCGCGATCTGGCTGCTCGCCAATACCGGCACTTCGGGGAACGCCGCGGCCGCGGCATCGGCCGCGGCGCGCAGGGCCGGCGCCCACATGCCCAAGCCGCACAACGACTGGCGCGCCTTCGGCTGGCTGGTGGCGACCATCGTGGGCTGGTCGATCCCATACGTCACGGTGCTGTCGATGCTGTCGCTGCGCATCACGCGCGACCTGCACGGCACGGCGTTCCAGGGCGCCGCGGCGCTCACGGCCTTCACCGCCGCGGGCGCGGTGGGCACGCTGCTGGGCGGATGGCTCGGCGACCGCATCGGGCGCATGGGCACCATCCGTACGGGCTACCTGTTCGCCTTGCCATCGATGGCGGGCATCGTGCTGGCGCCGTCGCCGGCCTGGGCGCTGGCCTGCACCGCGCTGCTCGGCACGAGCATGTTCCTGCCGTTCGCCGCGCAGGTCACCCTCGCGCAGGACTATCTGCCGCGCAACCCGGCGACGGCCAGCGGCATCACGCTCGGCCTGGCGCTGTCGGTGGGCGGGCTGGTTTCGCCGCTCTTCGGCATGCTGTCGGACGCGCGCGGCCTCGGCTTCACGTTCACGGCGGTGCTGTGCGTGCTGTGCGCGGCCACCGTGCTGGCGCTGCGGCTGCGCAACCGGACGATGCAGCCCCCGCCCGCGGAAACGGCAGGCACCGAAGCCGCCGCCTGAGCCTGCCCGGCGCACGTTCTTTGCCAGAATCGGCGTCGGGCCGCGGCCTGACGACAACCGGCAAGGAGGGGGACAACGCCATGAACCGACTGCTGACATGCCTGCTGGGCACCGGCCTGGCGGCGACTGCTGCGCTCGCGGCTCCGGCCACGCCGGCCCCTGCACCTGCCGCATCCGAGTTTCCACCGTCGAACCCCGCCGAGGCCATCGCCGAAGTCGAGGCCGTCGTGCGCGCCTGGGCTGCGGCGTGGTCGGCCCGTGACGTGCCGCGCTACCTCTCTGCGTACGCGCCCGAGTTCACGCCGGCGCGCGGCCAGGATCGCCTCGCCTGGGAGACCGACCGGCGCGCACGCATCGCCGGCAAGTCGGCCATCCGCGTGGACATCGAGAAACTCGTCATCAGCATTCGCGGCCCGTCCGCAAGCGCCACCTTCTGGCAGGTCTACAGCGCCGACAAGCTGAGCGAAAGAAGCCGCAAGACGCTCGAGTTGCAGCGCGTGGGCAACCGCTGGCTCATCCGCAGGGAAAGCGCGGGCGGCTGATCGGGTGTCTTCGGAATCCGGTCGCCTCCACCGGTCGAGTCCGCAGGCAGGACCGGAAGTGCCCGTGCACGCACAACGCCTATGCTCGGAACTCGAGCACCACATGCCTTCGCGGCAGCCACCGCGAAAAGATCCCACCACCCATGCAATCGAACGGAACCCTGCGCGGCATCGCCGCAATGCTGCTGGCCTGCGCCTTCTTCGGCTGCATGGACGCGGTGCTCAAGTACCTGTCCGGCCACTATCCGCCAGCGCAGGTGATGGCGCTGCGGGGCCTCACCGCGCTGCCCCTGGTGTGCCTGTACATCGCCTTTCGACGCGAGGCCGCCGGGGTCTTCCACCGCCGGTTGCGCTGGCGCCTGCACCTGCTGCGCACGGTGCTGAACATGACGATGCTCATGCTCTTCGTCTACGGCCTGAGGTCGCTGGGCCTGGCAGAGGCCTACACGCTCACCTTCATCGCACCGCTGCTGATGGTGCTCATCGCCGTCCCGATGCTGGGCGAGTCGATCCAGCGGCGGCACTGGATCGCGATCGGACTCGGCTTCGCCGGCGTGGTGGTCGCGCTGCGGCCGGAGCGGGGAGCGTTCCTCTCGATGGGCGCCGTGGCGATCCTGGTGGCCGCGGTCTGCTACGCGCTGTCGAACATGCTGGGCCGGCTGGTGAGCCGCACCGAATCGAGCGCCGCGCTGGTCTTCTGGACAACGGCCGGCATGGCCGTGGCCGGCACGCTGCTGTCGCTGCCGAACTGGGTGGCCATCCTGCCACAGCACGGCTGGGCGCTCGCTGGGCTGGCCATCAGCGGCTTTCTCGGCCAGATGGCGATTGCCGAGGCATTCCGCCACGGGCAGGCCGCCGCCATCGCACCGTTCGAATACAGCGCCCTCGCCTGGGCGCTGCTGCTGGACTGGCTGTTCTGGCAGGCCACGCCCGATGCATGGACGCTGGGCGGCGGCGCGCTGATCGTCGCGAGCGGCCTGTGGCTCGCGCGCAGCGAAGCGCCCCGATCTGCACAGCGGGAGCGGCAAGCGACCTGATCGACGGCAGCACGTTGCCGTTCCACGGACCTGCGATGCAGGCAGGGAGCTTCAGGCTTCCCCGGTCGGAGCCGCACCGGAGAACATCGGGCCGATCAGGGTGGCGTTGCGCCTGCCGGTCTTGCGTGAAAGCGCCAACGCCACCGGCCCGCTACCAGCTCGCTTGCGGATCCGACATCGAGGCCGGGACATCGCGGCGGACGGCTTCCCACATTTCGACGCGGTTGCGGCCGGCGCCCTTGCCCTGGTAGAGCGCCGCGTCGGCCTCCTTCATCGCGCTTTCCAGCGCGTCCTCGCCTGTGAAGGCGCGAGAGATCCCGATCGTTGCAGTGCAATGCAGCGGGCCGTCGACACCGTCGACGAAGATCGCGGTGTTCTCGATGGCCGAGCGCAGGCGCTCCGCCAGGTGCGCGACCTCCCGGGCGTCGGCGTTCATGCAGATGACGGCAAATTCCTCTCCGCCGGTTCTGACGGTCAGATCGCTTCCTCGCACATGGGTCCGCAACACGTCCGCCACGCGGCACAGTGCCTGATCCCCCGCCTGGTGACCGTGGTTGTCGTTGATGCGCTTGAAGTGATCCACGTCGACCATCACCAGAAAGGCCGGTTCGGCCTTGCGGAAGCTGAAGTGCCTTTGCAGAGCCTCCGTGAGTCCGCGGCGATTGAGCAACTTCGTGAGGGGATCGCGCGCTGCAACGTTGCGCAACTCGTCGGTCAACCGGCGCAACACCAGCCAGACGATCGCAGGCGGCAGCACCGTGGCCAGGAACGACATGTAGACGTAGAACACGATCTGGAAGCCGCCGCTCATGCGCAGCGCATCCAGCCCGGTGCCCACGATATTCACGAACTTGATCGCATTGAGGATGCAGATGCCGCTGATGAGCACTGCGAAAAATATCATCTCGCCGTACAGGTCCCTGGCGAACGTGAGCACGCCGTAGATCACGGTCGCTGTCATGGCCAGGAACAGCAGCGCCATCATGGCCGAGAGCAAGGCGTAGCGGGCCACCGAGCCGAAGCCCCATTGCACCAGCACCTGCACCGCGATGTAGGCTCCGGCGACTGCAAGCAGCGGGCGCCAGAACGGGACCGACCGGCCGAAGAAACGCATGGCGCCCAGCCAGTACGCCACCGGTGCGGCGAGCGTGAGCGTGTGACCGATGACGCTCATCAGGCTCCAGGCCGGACCTCCTTCGGCCGACTGCAGCGCATAGGCCAGCCCCAGCATCAGGTTGCCCGTCGCGAAAAGATCCATCCCCATCTTGCTGCCGTGCAGGCGCCTGCCGATGAGAAAGAACATCGCCGAAAAGCACAGGAGGTGTGCGCAAAGCATGCCGACGAGAATGGTTGCGACCATGGCGAAGCCTGAGGGGATGAGGCGAGAGGACTGGCAAGCGCGGCCAGGCGGCATTGAACTGGCGCAGACCGGAAAGTCCGCTCAGGCCCTGCTGGAGAGCGGTTCAACGCAGCGACCGCTTCTGGCCGACCGGCGAAGTCTAGTTCAACGCTTTCGGAAAGATGGGGCCGACGAGCGGCCGGCTCTCACTCGCCATAGTCCGCGATCGGCTCCTGCGTGCCGTCCGGTTTCCAGAAACGCCAGGCTCCGACTTGCCGGCCTGCGCTGTAGCGGCCTTCGGCGGCAGGCTGCCCATTCGGATGGAGGTCGCGCCAGGGCCCGTCCTCCTTGCCATCGACGTACTGCCCCTCGGATGCCACCGTGCCGTTCTCGTGGTACGCGACGAAGAGACCGTGCCGGATCCATCGCGTCCTGTCGGGTGCCATCACCCGCGCATAGCGGAACCTGATGGCTCCCGATTCGTAGGGAATCTCGGCGATGTTGAGCTCAGCGTCGATGGGCATGCTTGGCTGGTGGTGGGAACGTAAGGTGGGTCGACTGTAAGCCGTCCAGGACATGACCGCGCTCGCGCCGCAGGACGGCCCCCTGGCTGCGCTCTCAGCCATGGCAGCCTCCGTCGGAAGAATCTGTATTCGGGCCGCGGGTCGCCGATTCGCCGGAACGAATCGGCCGCCATGGGTGCCGGCGAGCGCAGCGTCCTTGTAAGTCGAATGGTTCACGAAGATGTCACCGGTTGCAACGATGCTTCAGCCCTCGAACTCCCCAAGGCTGTGGCTGTCATGCTTCCCACCAAGACCGACAAGGCGCGCGACGAACTGCAGGGCCGTCAGCGCACGCTGAGCCAGCGCGAGCGTGCGCTGCTGCTGATGGCCGACGGCCGGCGCTCGCTCACCGACTTCAGTCCGCTGTTCTCCACCCGGGACGAGGCAGAGCAGGTGCTGATGGCCCTGGTGCAGCGCGGCTATCTCGAAGATCCGCATGCCGCCGCCGCGAGCGCTGCGGCCGATGCTGCGCAGGCACAGGACGAAACGGCGCCGCCGGCCGAGGCGATCCAGGTCAGCACCGCCGCCGACAGCTTCGACGGCAAGCGCTCGCTGGCCACCACGCGCATGTTCCTTTTCGACATGTGCGAACGCATGTTCGTGCGCCGAGACCCGAAGTTCGCGCTGCAGATGCGCGACGCCCTGCGCGAGGCGCGTGACCGCGAGGCGATGCTGACCATCGCCGCGCTGATGCTCAGCGAAGTCGAGAAGACCGCCGGGCCGGAACGCGCCGAATCGCTGCGCGAACGCATCGACCGCCTGCTCCCGCTGGCCGAAATCGTTCATTGAGGCAAGACCGGGTCCGCGCGATCCACTACACTCGCCCGGGTCAGGAGAGAGCCCCGCGTGCCGGGGCCGCCGAAGGCGCAGGGACTTCCCGAACGCTCAGGCAAAAGGACTGACGAGGCGCCGGCATTCACCGGCGTTTCCTTGCTGGAGAGAGGCCGCCGCACCCGACACGGTGCACCGGCCCACCGAAGGAGCAAACCCCGATCGTGGGGCGAATCTCTCAGGTAAAGCGGACAGCAGGGGTGGCCCATGGCTTGCGTCATGGATTTCGTCTGCCCCTTTTGCCCCAGGAGAGCCCCGTGGCTTCCTCTTCCTCCCCAGCCTCCGACGCCCTTCTCAAGACGCCGCTGTACGGCCTCCACGTGGAACTCGGCGCCCGCATGGTGCCCTTCGCGGGCTACGCGATGCCGGTCCAGTACCCGGCCGGCCTCATGGCCGAACACAAGCACACGCGCGACGCGGCCGGCCTTTTCGACATCTCCCACATGGGCCAGTTGCGCCTGGTCGGCCCCGACGCCGCGGCCGCTTTCGAGACCCTGATGCCGGTCGACGTGATCGACCTGCCCGCCGGCAAGCAGCGCTACGGCCTGCTGCTGAACGACGAGGGCGGCATCCTCGACGACCTGATGTTCTTCAACGAGGGCAACGGCTCGATCTTCGTGATCGTCAACGGCGCCTGCAAGGTCGCGGACATCGCGCACATCCAGCAGAAGATCGGCGCACGCTGCGAGGTGCAGCCCCTGCCCGACCATGCCCTGCTGGCCCTGCAGGGCCCGCAGGCCGCCGCCACGCTGGCGCGGCTGTCGCCCGGCATCGAGCGCTTCGTGTTCATGACCGGCGGTGCGGTGCAGATCGGCGGCATTCCCGCCTTCGTCACCCGCAGCGGCTACACCGGCGAGGACGGGTTCGAGATCTCGGTGGCCGCCGCGAACGCCGAGCCGCTGGCCCGCCTGCTGCTGGCCCAGCCCGAGGTGAAGCCCGTGGGCCTCGGCGCGCGCAATTCGCTGCGCCTGGAAGCCGGCCTGTGCCTGTACGGCAACGACATCGACACCACCACCACGCCGGTCGAGGCCTCGCTCAACTGGGCAATGCAGAAGGTGCGCCGCACTGGCGGGGCGCGCGCAGGCGGCTTTCCCGGCGCCGACCGGATCCTGGCGCAGCTTGCCGCCGCCACCGCGGGCGCGGCCGGCCACACCGACCACGACACCCTCAAGCGCAAGCGCGTGGGCCTCGTCGCCCTCGAGCGCGTGCCGGTGCGCGACGGCACGGTGCTGCAGTCGTTCGAAGGCCAGGACATCGGCATCGTCACCAGCGGCCTGCTCGGCCCGACGGCCGACCGCTGCATCGCCATGGGTTACCTGGCCACGGCGTTCTCGGAGCCCGGCACGCGCGTGCAGGCCATCGTGCGCGGAAAGCCGGTGCCGATGGAGGTCTCGACCATGCCTTTCGTGCCGACACGCTACTACCGCGGCTGATCCACGCGGCTGCACCCCAAGCCCCGTCCGCCCGGCTAGGCTCTGCACCCCGAAACATTTTTTCCACGAGGAGTTTTTCCATGAGCATCAAGTACACCAAGGACCACGAATGGGTGTCGGCCGAGGGCGACGCAGCCACCGTCGGCATCACCGTGCACGCGCAGGATGCGCTGGGCGACGTGGTGTTCGTCGACCTGCCCGAAGTGGGCAAGACCTTCGCGCAGGGCGAAGTCGCCGGCGTCGTCGAATCGGTCAAGGCCGCCGCGGACGTGTTCATGCCCGTCTCGGGCGAGATCACCGAAGTGAACGAAGCCCTGCGCGCCGACCCGTCGCTGGCCAACAGCGACCCGCTGGCCAGCGGCTGGTTCTTCAAGGTCAAGCTGAGCGAGCCCGCGCAGCTCGACGCCCTGCTGGACGCCGCCAGCTACGACAAGTTCGCCGCCGAATCCTGAACATGACTGCCCCCGGCGCGCCCGCCGGTGCGCCTGGAGCGGCCCGGCGGCCACCGCCGAGCCTTTCTTCCTTTTTCGCTGATCCATCACGCCATGCCGACGCCCGCCCTTCCCTCCCTGCACGAACTCGAGAACGCCGAAGAATTCCTCGCACGCCACATCGGCATCGATGCGGCGGACGAGGCGCGCATGCTGCCGGTGATCGGATCGGCGACGCGCGCCGAACTCATCGACGGCATCGTGCCCACGGCCATTCGCCGCGACAAGCCGATGCGGCTGCCCGCGCCGGTGACCGAGGCGGACGCGCTGGCCGAGCTGAAGGCGATGGCGTCGAAGAACAAGGTGTTCCGCAACTTCATCGGCCAGGGCTACTACGGCACCCACACGCCGGGCGTGATCCTGCGCAACATCCTCGAAAACCCCGCCTGGTACACGGCCTACACGCCCTACCAGGCCGAGATCTCGCAGGGCCGCATGGAAGCCCTGCTCAATTTCCAGACGATGGTGTGCGACCTCACGGGCATGGCGATCGCCAACGCGTCGATGCTCGACGAAGCCACTGCCGCGGCGGAGGCCATGACGCTGGCCAAGCGCAGCGTGAAGAGCAAGAGCAACGTGTTCCTGGTGTCGGGCGACTGCCATCCGCAGACCATCGAAGTGATCAAGACGCGCGCCGCGCCGCTGGGCATCGAGGTCAAGGTGAGCACCGTGTCGGAAACGCTGCCGCACCTGATGGTGAGCGGCGAGTTCTTCGGCGTGCTCGCGCAATACCCCGCCACCACCGGCCACGTGCACGACCTGCGCCCGCTCGCCGGCCATGCGCACCAGTGCGACGCCGCCCTCATCGTGGCGGCCGACCTGCTGGCGCTCACGCTGCTGGTCTCGCCCGGCGAGTTCGACGCCGACATCGTCTGCGGCACCACGCAACGGTTCGGCATGCCGCTGTGCAACGGCGGCCCGCACGCCGCCTACCTGGCCTGCCGCGATTCGTTCAAGCGCTCGCTGCCGGGCCGCCTGGTCGGCGTGAGCGTCGACACGCACGGCCAGCCGGCCTACCGCCTCGCGCTGCAGACGCGCGAGCAGCACATCCGCCGCGAGAAGGCGACCTCGAACATCTGCACCGCACAGGTACTGCCGGCGGTGGTGGCCAGCATGTACGCCGTGTACCACGGGCCGGACGGACTCGTGCGCATCGCGCAGCGCGTGGCCGCGCTCACCGCCATCCTGTCGAAGGGCCTGTCGCAGATGGGCCGCGAGCCGGTCAACACCACGGCTTTCGACTCGCTGACCATCCGCACCGGCGACGACACCGCCGCGATCATCGAACGTGCGCAGGCCGGCGGCGTCAACCTGCGCCAGCGGCTGCAGCAGCACCTGGGCATCTCGCTCGACGAGACCACGACGCGCGCCGACATCGAAACCCTGTGGGCGCTGTTCGTGCCCGCCGGCACCGCGATGCCGCGCTTCGACGACCTGGCCGCGGACACCACGCCGCTCATTCCCGAAGACCTGCGCCGCGCCAGCGCCTTCCTCTCGCACCCGGTGTTCAACACCCACAAGAGCGAGACCGCGATGCTGCGCTACATCCGCAGCCTGTCGGACAAGGACCTCGCGCTCGACCGCAGCATGATTCCGCTGGGCAGCTGCACCATGAAGCTCAACGCGACCAGCGAGATGATTCCGATCACCTGGCCGGAGTTCGCCAACATCCATCCCTTCGCACCCGCCGACCAGCAGCAGGGCTATGCCCAGCTCGATGCGCAACTGCGCGCCTGGCTGTGCGAAGCCACCGGCTACGCCGGCATCAGCCTGCAGCCCAACGCCGGCTCGCAGGGCGAATACGCGGGCCTGCTCGCCATCAAGTCCTTCCACGAGGCCAAGGGCCAGGGCCATCGCAACATCTGCCTGATTCCCTCGTCCGCGCACGGCACCAACCCCGCCAGCGCGCAGATGGTCGGCATGCAGGTGGTGGTGACGGCCTGCGACACGCAGGGCAACGTCGACATGGACGACCTGAAGCGCGCGTGCGAGAAGCACAGCGACAGGCTGGCCGCGGTGATGATCACCTATCCCAGCACGCACGGTGTGTTCGAGACGCGCGTGAAGGAACTCTGCGAGCTCGTGCACGAGCACGGCGGGCGCGTGTACGTCGATGGCGCCAACATGAACGCACTGGTCGGCGTGGCGGCACCGGGCGAATTCGGCGGCGACGTGAGCCACCTGAACCTGCACAAGACCTTCTGCATTCCGCACGGCGGCGGCGGCCCCGGCGTGGGGCCGGTGTGCGTGGTCGAAGACCTCGTGCCATACCTGCCGGGCCATGCCACGGCCGGCGTGCCGTCGCACGGCGTGGGCGCGGTGTCCGCGGCGCCGCTGGGCAACGCGGCGGTGCTGCCGATCAGCTGGATGTACTGCCGCATGATGGGCGCCAAGGGTCTGCAGGCCGCGACCGAGACGGCCATCCTGAGCGCCAACTACATCAGCGCGCGCCTGAAGGACCACTACCCCACGCTGTACGCGAGCCCGAACGGACACGTCGCGCACGAGTGCATCCTGGACCTGCGCCCGCTCAAGGACACCAGCGGCGTCACCGCCGAGGACGTGGCCAAGCGTCTCATCGACTACGGCTTCCACGCGCCCACGCTGAGCTTCCCCGTGCCGGGCACGCTGATGGTCGAGCCGACCGAGAGCGAGCCGCTGGCCGAGCTCGACCGCTTCATCGACGCGATGATCGCCATCCGCGGCGAGATCCGCCGCGTGGAGGAAGGTGTCTGGCCGAAGGACGACAACCCGCTCAAGCATGCGCCGCACACGGCCGCGAGCCTGCTGGGCACCGAGTGGGCCCACCCGTATTCGCGCGAACTCGGCGCCTACCCGCTGGCCGCGCTGAAGAACGCGAAGTACTGGCCGCCCATCGGCCGCGTCGACAACGTCTACGGCGACCGCAACCTGTTCTGCAGCTGCGTGCCCGTGGGCGACTACAAGGAGGCCGAAGAGGCCTGAGCCCCGATGGCAGCCGGCGCCGGAAGCGGCCGGGCCGGCCGCGGCCCGCTAGGGCTGCTTCTTCTTCGCCACGTCTCCCGTGGCGATCTGCTGGCGCAGCCCGCGCAGGCTGGCCTTCACCTTGCGCTCGTTCTCCGGTCCCATGCGTACCATGATCTTCTGGCCGGAAGATAGCGACTCGAGCTGCGGATCGACGTACTCGTAGCGCACCCACGGCCGCTGCGACGGGATATCGCCCTTCACCTCGACCAGCTTCACCTGCACCGGACCCTTGGGCTCCGGTGCCTGCAGCAGGTGGTCGATCACCGCGATCAGCCGGTCGTTGAAGTAGCGGCCCGGATAGCCCAGCTCCTCGTAGGCCTGCTGGAACAGCGGATAGAGCTTCGCGTACACCGCCGCCGCCTTGGCCGGATCGATCGACTCGGCCAGCAGCACGATGCCGTTGTAGCGGGCGGCATTGTTCGGCGAGATGGCCTGCGCCTCGCCCTGCCCTTCGGTGATGAAACGCTGGCCGGTGGGCTGCACCGGCCAGGTATTGGCCGGCGCCTGCTCGCGCGCGAGGTTGTCCACCGTGGCGACGAAGCGGTGCACGATGCCGTCGGAGCGCAGGAAGGCCTCGGCGTTCTTTGCGCCGAGCAGCTCGGCCAGCGCCTTCATCACGCGCGAGTCGGAGTCGGCGAGCCTGGGCAGTGCGGCGTCCGGCGGCGCAAGCGCATCGACCGGGTTCTGCGGCCCTGTGGGCTGCGCCGCGACGGGCGGCGGTGGCGCCGGCGCATCGTTGGGTGCGGCGGCAACCGGCGCGGGTTCCACGGGCTTCTGCTGTTGCTGCTGGTACCAGCGCCAACCGAAGAACGCGGCCGCGAGCAGCACCAGCAGCGCGACAACGATGGCGCCCACGGGCGTCTCGCGGCGGGGTCTGAATTCGGGGGTGTCGCGGGTGTCGCTGTCGGACATGAAGGCGGTTTCCTTGTGAGGGAATGACAGGGGAGGCGAAAGGCGATGGTGCACCAATTCGGGGTGCACCTCGCCATGTCGTCGTAACGCCCTGTGACGCGCCCGCCGCGCGGAAGTTCAGTCGGCCGGTGCAGTGGCGGCACGCGCCGGCGGCTCGGCCCGGTTCTTCGCTTCATCGAGTTCGCAGGCCAGTCGCGGAATCGAGTGGGCGCCGACGATGTTCCAGGAGGTCCCGACGCTGTAGAACAGCGCGTAGCGCACGCTGCGGATCTTCGGCGCATTGGCGGCCGGCGGCACGACGAAACTGGTGATGGAGCGCACGAATGCGAGCACCTCGCCGCGTTCGTAGATGCGGTCGATCTCGAGCCGGCTGGCATTGGGCTCCCGCACCGTTTCGTCCACGCTGTAGTAGCCGGTCACCGGTGACGGGTCGAATGCATACACGCGCTCGACGCGCGGCACATCGGCATCGGCCGGCAGCGCATACGCGAACTGCTGCGCGAGGCCACCGCCCAGCGAGTGGCCCGTGGCATAGAGCTTCACGCCCCCGCCGCTTCCTTGCAGATGGGCGTTGCGCGGGTCGGCCGCGCGCGCCTTGTACCTGGCAACGAAGGCCTTCACGAAATCCTTCTGGATCATCGTGTACTCGTCCTCGCGTTCCGGCAGGAACCAGCGGATGTTGGACAACCAGTCGGACGCATTGGTGAACACCGTGCCGCCGAACGCGACCACGACCCGGCGCGTGGACGGGTGCTCCCAGACCTCGACACGCAGGTGCGCCTTGTTCAGGCGACGGGCAAGGTCGCCGTCCTGCGGGCCCGGGAAGTCCCTCCAGGGTTGCCACTGCGCATTGCTCAGCACGTCATCGGGGTTCGGACAGGTGCGCTCCACCTTCAGGCCCTGCACGCCGGCCGATCCGCTTTGCAGCCGGGACGGCTCGGGCGCGACGCCGGTGGCCTCGATGTAGTGGGCGTTGTAGGCGCGTGCGCTGAGCCACGCGAACTCCCAGTGCTTGCGGGCTTCGACACCCACATCGACCGAGTGGCCGAGCACGCGTTCGCCCGGCTCACGCGACAGCGCGACTTCCTGCGATTGCGTCAGGCTGACGCAGCCGTGCAGCAGGCACAGCACCAGTGCGCCGGCGCCCGCGCAGAGCAATCGCCGCACGATGGAAGGAGCCGGCCGGCTCCCGCCCGATTTCCGAGATGGCATTCCGATCTCCCGATTCCAGCCGCAATCCGGCCGGGCGCAGGCTATCGCACGGAATGGCAGTCTTCATCCCTCTTTCATGTGAGCCGTTCGGCCCGCAGGCTGCGCCGCGTGCACCCGGCCCGTTTCCGACCCGACCGCCACGGCCAACGACGGCCGGATGCGCGACACGAGGACGAAGGTCAGGGCGAACCCGGCTGCACGCTGAGCGATTGCAGCCAGGCCACCGTGGCCTGCAGTTCGGCCGGGCGGATCTCGTGCGCGCCCGGAAAATCGGTGCCCGATAGCGCGATCGGCAAGGTGCGCGCCAGGTCGCGCGTGATCTGTGCGGCACTCGGCGGGATCACGTTGTCGGCGGTGCCGTGGCTCACCCACAGCGCCTTGCCCTCGAACGCCTCGGCCGGCGCCACCAGCGGCACCACCTGCGACAGCAGGCGGCTGTGCCACACCATCGCGGCACGCACGCTCTCGGGCTTGGTGAGCAACTGCGACAGCGACATGATGCCGCCCTGGCTGAAGCCGCCGACCACCACGCGCTCGGCCGGCACGCCGAGCTGCTTCGAGGCCGAGGCGATCATCTCGCCCACGAGGAAGCGGCTCTCGCGCTCCTGCTCCTCGTTGATCTGGCGGCTTCCGTCCGGCAGCACCTGGAACTCGAACCAGGCGTACGCATCGGGCGACAGCACGTAGGGCGCGCGCAGGCTCAGCACATGGAAGTGGGGCGGCATCGTGCGCGCCAGGCCGAACAGGTCCTGCTCGTTGCTTCCCACGCCGTGCATGAGCACCAGCAGCCAGGGCTCGCGCGCGGTGGGCTGGGCGGCATGCGAGAGGAACTTGAGGGGCAGGTGAAGTTGGATCATGGTTCAGGCGTGCTGGGTAGACTGGAACGAATCGAGATCGAGGCAAATCTTCATGCGACCTCTGCGAGCCCGGAGCTTACTTCCTGCCCTGTTCCTGCTGTGTGCGCCGGTGTTCGGCGCCCAGGCCGCCGGTTTCCGCAAGGGACCGGTTTGCAGCTTCGACGCGAAGGCGGTGCAGCTGCGTGCCGGCCTGTGCGTGGCGTTCGATGCAGGTGCCTATGCAACGCAGCACAGCTACGAGGAAGCCGGGGAGTTGAGCTGCAGCAGCAGCGGCGACGCGCCCTGCCCCACGCTGCGCGTGCTGAGCCGCGTGACCGGAAAGACGATCGCCAGAACCTTCGCGCCACCGCCGCGCTCCTCGCTGGCCGATCCGAGCGACGCGTGCGTCATCGACACGATCGCGGTGAACAGGAGCGGCACCCGTTTCGCGCTGAAAGGCCAGGGCCGCGACTGCTTCGGCGGCACCGCGCGCTTCTCGGTCGAGGATGTGTACGAACTGAAGAACGGTGCGCCGGTGCTCGTCAGGAAGAACGGCGCCTACATGCGCTGAACTCGTTCAGCGAAATCCTTCGGCCAGTGCGCGCGTGACCTCGGCCGAGGAGATCTCCCGGCAGCCGGTGGCGTTCTGGCCCGACCACAGCGGGGAGAAGTCGCCGCTGCCCTGCGCTTCGGCCTTGGCCCGCAATGGCGCGATGCCCGAGGTGGCCAACGGAAACTCCGGCGCCGCCGCGCCGATCGGACCGAGCTCGCGCATCACGCGGTTGACGATGCCGCGTGCAGGCCGTCCGGTGAACAGGTTGGTCAGCGCCGTGTGGCGCGCCGCCTCGCTCTTGAGTGCCGCGCGATGAATCGCGCTGGTGGTCGCCTCGGGCGTGAGCATGTACGCGGTGCCCACCTGCACGCCGGCCGCACCCAGCGCCATGGCCGCGGCCACGCCCTGCGCATCGGCGATGCCGCCGGCCGCGATCACCGGCACCTTCAGCGCGCGCACCAGCTGAGGCAGCAGCGCAAAGGTGCCGAGCTGCTTCGTCAGGTCGTGCGAGAGGAAGTGGCCGCGGTGCCCGCCGGCCTCGAGGCCCTGTGCGATAACCGCGTCGGCGCCGTTCGCCTGGAGCCACAGCGCCTCGTCGACCGTGGTGGCCGAGCCGAGCACCTTCGCGCCCCAGCCGTGCACCTGCGCCACCAATGCCTGCGGCGGCAGGCCGAAATGAAAGCTCACCACCGGCGGTCGGAACTCGGCAAGCAGCGCAGCCACGTCGGCACTGAACGGGTTGCGGCCCGGCCCGGCGGGAATGCTCGCAGCGTCGATGCCGAACTCGGCGTAGTACGGCGCGAGCGCCGCGCGCCACGTCGCCTCGCGTTCGGGGCTGGGCTGCGGCGGCGTGTGGCAGAAGAAGTTGACGTTGTAGGGCTTGCCGGTGCCGGCGCGGATCGCGGCCAGTTCGGCACGCAGGGCATCGGGCGCCAGCATGGCGCAGGGCAGCGAGCCGAGACCACCGGCATTGCTGACCGCGACCGCCATCGCGCTGCCCTGGATGCCGGCCATCGGTGCCTGGATGAGGGGCAGCCCGGTGCCCAGAAGTTGTTGCAGCGTGGTCATGGGAAGCGCTCCTTGTCGTCTTGACTGTCGTCGGATGCCGCGCATTCTCCTGCGAACGCGGAGCTCGCCGCAGCGACAGGGTCATCGCCATCCGGCTTCGGCAGAATGGCAGCCATGCCCAGACCTTTCATGACTTCGCACATTCTCTCGGTGCCGCTGCACCGCGCCACGGCAGCGACGCTGGCCATCGCCGGCCTGCTCGTGCTTGGCGGCTGCCCGCAGAACGAAGCCCCCGCGAGCAAGACCGATGCACCGGCCGCCGCAGCGGCACCGGCGGCGACCACCGCACCGGCGCCGGCCGCAGCGCCCGCGCCCGCCACGCCGCCGGACGCATCGGCCAGCCTCAAGCGCGCCGAACTCATGGCGCTGGTGTTTCCCGACTCGCAAGGCCCCGGCGCCAAGCCGGGCCAGCCCGACACCGTGTCGCTGCCCGAGATCGGCAACGACGGCAAGGTCGTCGCGGGCAGCGAGGCCGAGCAGAAGGCGCAGGTGTCGCCGCGCGAAGTGGTCAAGCTCGACGACACGCATGCGGTGATGCTCACCGAGACCGTGCCGGTCGACGATCAGGGCCAGCCGATGAACGGCCATGTGAACGGCGCCTGGCTCGGTGCCTACTTCTTCGAGCAGTCGGCGCAGGGCTGGAAGCTCTCCGGCCGCAACGACGCGGTCGACTACCTCGGATTCATGGGCAACCTCGGCAACACCAAGGTGGAGCGCATGGCGGCGCAACGCTTCGCGCTCACCATCACCAACGGCAGCTGCTGGCAGGGCTATTGCGGCGAGTGGCTGTCGGTGTATTCGCTCGACGCAGGCAAGGTGCGCCCGCTCGTCTCGGCCGTTCCGCTCGCAGCCACCAACGAAGGCGCCGACGAGGCCTGCAAGAAGGTGCTGAAGTCGGAGAAGCCCGAAGAAGCGCCGAACGGCGCCTGCTACGACATCAGCGGCACACCCGCCTTCGTGGCCGGCGCGGATGCCGACGCGCCGGGCGAACTGCGCATCGCCTTCAAGGGCGAGCGCACCGCCGACGCGAAGAACCGCCGCGTCGAAACCGTCGACAGCACGCTGGTCTACACCTACCGCAACAACGCCTACGTGCAGACCGAAGGCCGCAACCCCGTGCCGTCGTTC
This sequence comes from Variovorax paradoxus, assembly GCF_902712855.1. Taxonomy (NCBI): domain Bacteria; kingdom Pseudomonadati; phylum Pseudomonadota; class Betaproteobacteria; order Burkholderiales; family Comamonadaceae; genus Variovorax; species Variovorax paradoxus. The sequence goes on along the minus strand of NZ_LR743508.1, from coordinate 1,264,887 downwards.
TGACGCACCGCGGCGCGCGCCGACCCTGCCGCCGTTACTCCTCGCTCGTCCATTCCACCTGCACGCCGAGGCTGCGCAGGTTCTCGACGAAGCGCGGATGGGCGCGGCGGATCGGTGCGGCGTTGCGGATCTCCGACTTGCCCTCGATGCTCGCCGCCACCATGAACAGCGCGATCGCCACGCGGATGATGTAGGGGCTCTCGACCACGGCCGGCGTCAGCGGATTGCCGCCGAAGGTGATGAGCCGGTGCGGGTCCGACGAGAACACGTGCGCGCCGAACTTCGACAGTTCGCCGGTCCAGCCCAGGGCGCCGTCGTACACCTTGTTCCAGAACATCGCGTTGCCCTCGGCACGCACGCCCAGCGCAATGAAGATCGGCAGCAGGTCGACCGGGAAGTAGGGCCACGGCGCAGCCTCGACCTTGGTGAGCACGTTGCTCGTGAAGGGCGTCTGCACCTTCAGCGGGCCGCTGCGGACGGCGCGCGACCAGCCGTCTTCGTGCACGATCTTCACGCCGAACTTCGCGAACGTGCGGTCGAGCAGCGGAAAGTTCTCGGGTGCGCTGTTGCGCACGATCACGTCGCCGCCGGTGATGGCGCCGAGCGCCAGGAAGGTGGTGATCTCGTGGAAGTCCTCGTCGAAGCGGAACTCGCCGCCCTTGAGCGCACCGTTGCCATGCACCGTCAGCCGCGAGGTGCCCATGCCCTCGATGCGCACGCCGATCATCGCCATGAAGCGGCAGAACTCCTGCACGTGCGGCTCCGATGCCGCATTGGTCAGCGTCGAGGTGCCGCCCGCCGCGGCGGCGCACAGCACGAAGTTCTCGGTGGTGGTGACCGATGCGTAGTCGAGCCAGTGGTCGGTGGGCGTGAGCCGGCCCGCGCTGCGCACCAGCAGCGAACCCTCGGTGCGCTCGACCTCGCCGCCGAAGCGCTGGAACACCTCCACGTGCGGGTCGATCTCGCGCACGCCGAGCGTGCAGCCCTTGACGTTGTCCTCCAGCCGCGCCACGCCGAAGCGCGCCAGCAGCGGCGGCACCAGCATGATCGACGAGCGCATCTCCTCCGGCAGGCGGTGCCGCGCCGCGTCGAAGCTGGTCTCGCGGTGGTGCAGTTCGAGCGTGCCGGTGCCGTGGTCCATGTGCACCTCGCTGCCCAGGGTACGGAAGATGTCCAGGATCTTGCGCACATCGGTGATGTCGGGCACGCCGAGCAGGCGCAGCGGCTCCCAGGTCAGCAGCGTGGCGCAGAGCACCGGCAGCACGGCGTTCTTGTTGGCGGAAGGGGTGATGCGGCCACGAAGCGGCGTACCGCCATGCACGATGAGGTTGGACATGAAGGGGCGGGAGCGGGGAGGCGGTGAGGCGCTGGGAGAAGGGAAAAGTCTTGAAGACAATTCAAAACCGGAGGCGAAGAACTTTAACGTCTGAAAGCAGCATGAACGGCCCTGAAGTTGTAAGAACTTCAAATCGAAGGCCGTCGAATTAACAATTCTTTCGCCTTACTTTTGCACGCAACCCGCCTGTTGTGCCGTCAGCCGGCCGCCGCCGCCGCGGGGCGCAGATGCACTGCTGCTACAATCCGGCTCGCGTCCGCCACATCGGGCGTTGCCTGACCAGGCAAGCTGAATCTCACGCCAGCGCGTCGAAGTCACTACGACGAGAAAAACAAAAATGACTTCATGCAAAAGAATTTGCCGTAGCGTGGACCGCGTAAGAGTTCACGACCACATTCAATGAAAAAAGCCCGCTTCGAGCGGGCTTTTTTCATGGGCATGACCCGTCCTGACCTGGGTTGACACCTTTTCCTCTCAGAAAAGGCAAGTCAATGGAATCAGGCATCAAACGCACGCAGAGCGACTACACGCTGGCTTTTAAGCTGTCGGTGGTCGATCAGGTAGAAAAAGGCGAGCTCACGTACAAGCAGGCCCAGGAGCGCTACGGCATCCAGGGTCGCTCGACGGTGTTGGTGTGGCTGCGCAAGCATGGCCGCCAGAGCTGGGGTTCGGCATCATGTCGGCTTCCCATGCCAGTACCGATCAAGAATTCCGCATCGCCATCCGCTGCGCCGCTGACTCCTGAGCAGAGGATCAAGGCTCTCGAAGTCCAGCTTCGCGAGGCCAATGAGAAGGCTCAGTTGTTCGAGGCCGTGCTCGATGTCCTGAAGAAGGACTATGGGGTGCGTGTCGTAAAAAAGCCTTCGGGCAAGTCCTCTCGCAAAAGCTCGTCCCGGGGCTGAGCGTGTTGAGGGCTTGCCGCCATTGGGGCGTCAGCCGCCAGGCTTACTACCAACAACTGCAGCACCAGCAGCAATGCCGTGCCCGTTCTGACACAGTGATCGAGCTTGTGCGTTCCGTGCGCCTGCGCCAGCCGCGGCTGGGCGCGCGCAAGCTGCACCATCTTCTCAAGCAGCCGCTGCACCAGGCCAACGCGAGCCTGGGGCGCGATGCGTTGCTGGACGTGCTGCGCGAGGCCCACATGCTGGTTCAGCCCAGGCGGGCGTATCACAAGACCACCGACAGCCATCACCGGTTGCGCCGTCATCCCAACCTGCTCAAGCAGGGGCCGGATCAGGTGCGCCCCACCGGCAGCGAGCAGGTCTGGGTGGCTGACATCACCTACCTGCCGACCGATCAAGGATTCGTCTATCTCAGCCTGGTGACGGATGCGTGGTCGCGCAAGATCGTGGGCCATCACGTGCACGACAGCCTGCACACCGAGCAGGTCAGCCGGGCGCTGAAGGTGGCGCTCAAGGGCCGCAAGACTGGGCAAATGCTGGTGCATCACTCGGACAGGGGCATCCAGTACTGCTCGAACGACTATCAGGAAATCCACCGCCGCCACGGCATCGCCTGCTCGATGACGGACGGCTACGACTGCTATCAGAACGCGCTGGCCGAGCGCGTCAACGGGATCTTGAAGATGGAGTTCCTGCTGCACCGGCCTGCCGATCTGACCCAGGCCAGCCGGATGGTCCAGCAGGCCGTGCAGATCTACAACCAAGAGAGACCGCACCTGTCCCTAAAATTGAAAACGCCCGATGAGGTTCATCGGGCGTCCGTTGCCGGCTGGATCAAGCCGGCTGTGTGTCCTTCATAGGTGTCAACCTATGGCAGGACGGGTCAGCATTCGCGCACTCAGATCGCGCTGATGTTCTTGTCCTTGGCGATCTTCGTCCAGCGCGCGCGGTCGGCCGCGAGGCGCTTGCGCATGGCGTCCGCCGGCTGGTAGGCGGCAATGGCGCCCGCGTGCACCAGCTTGTCCTGCACTTCCTTGTCCTTGGCCAGGATGTCGGCCAGTTCCTTGTTGATGCGCGTCACCACGGCCGCAGGCGTTCCCAGCGGGGCGATGAGGCCGCCCCACGAGTCGAAGTCGAAGTTGGGGAAGCCCTGGGCCGAGACGGTCTTCACGCCGGGCAGCAGCACGTTGGCGCGCGGCGAGCTGACGGCGATCGCCTTCAGCTTGCCGGCCTTGATGTGCGGCAGTGCAGCGACCACGTCCGCGAACATGATGCCGAGCTGGCCGCCCAGCAGGTCGGTCACGGCCGGCGCGCTGCCGCGGTAGGGCACGTGCTGCATGTCGAAGTTGCCGAGGTCCTTCAGCTGTTCCATGGCAAGGTGGCCGAAGCTGCCGGCGCCGGAGCTGGTGTAGTTCAGCGGCGTCTTCGCGGCCTTGGCCTGGGCGATGAGCGTCTGCACGGAGTCCACACCCGGCATCACCGCCGGATTGACGACGATGGCCATCGGCAGGTCGTACACCGTGGCCACGCACATGAAGTCCTTCTCGACGTCGTAGGCGTTGTTGCCATACAGCAGCGGCGCGAGCAGCGCGGGCATGCCGAACATCGACAGCGTGTTGCCGTCGGCCGGCAGCTTGATGAAGGTGGCGGTGCCGATGGAGCCGGAAGCGCCCGGACGGTTGTCGACCACGATCGACACGCCCAGGCGCTCGCCCAGCTTCTGCGAGACGATGCGCGCGGCGGTGTCGGTCGGGCCGCCGGCCGGGAAGGCCACGACCATCTTGACGATCTTCGCGGGCCATGCGGCATCGGCGGCGAACGAAGGCAGGCCGATGGCCGAGAGCGCGCCTGCGGCGCCCGTGGCCAGCAGGTGACGGCGGGAAAGTTGAGCTTGGTTCATGTCTGTCTCGATGAGGGTTGGATTCGGGGGTTGATTCAGATGGCCTGCTGCGCGCGTGCGGCGGCAATGGCGCCGTCGTCCATGCCCAGCAATTCGCGCAGCACTTCGTCGGTGTGCTGGCCGAGGTGCGGCGGCGGCCGGCGCACTGCGGCGCGTTCGCCGTCGAGCACGTAGGGCGGCGCAAGCACCGCCTGCGTGCCGGCCTCGGGGTCTTCGAAGCGGTGCAGCAGCTTGGCGTCGCTGGTGCGTGCGGAGGTCAGCGCCTCGTGCATGCCGAGCACCTCGCCGCAGGGAATCTGGGCCTCGCCCAGCTTGGCGAGCAGTTCGCGCCGGCTGAAAGCGCGCAGCGCCTCGCGCACCAGCGGCAGCAGCACCTCGCGGTTCGCCGAGCGGGCGGTGTTGGTGGCAAAGCGTTCGTCGGCCGCCCACTCGGGCCGGCCCACCACCTGCTCGCAGAAGCGCACGAACTGCCCGTTGTTGCCCACGGTGATGACCAGCGGACCGTCGGCGGCATCGAACACGCCATAGGGAACGATCGAGGGATGCGCATTGCCGAACTTCGGCGGATCGCTTCCCTTGAGCAGCGCCTCCATGCCGTAGTAGGACGTGATCATCAGGCCGCTGTCGTACAGCGCCATCTGCACGTGGCGGCCGCGCCCGGTGGCGTGGCGCTCGTACAGCGCCGCCAGGATCGCCTGGCCGGCGTACATGCCGGTGAACATGTCGACCGCCGCCACGCCGAACTTCAGCGGGCCCTGCCCGGCCTCGCCGTTCATCGCCATGATGCCGGCCTCGCCCTGCACCAACAGGTCGTAGCCGGGGCGCTCGGCTTCCGCGGTCATGCGTGAATAGCCGGAGATGGAGCAGTACACCAGGCGCGGATTCAAGGCGCTGAGCTGGGCATAGCCCAGGCCGAGCTTGTCCGCGCCGCCGACCTTGAAGTTCTCGATCACCACGTCGGACTGCATGGCGAGTTCCGTCGCGATCCTCACGCCCTCGCTCGACTGCAGGTCGATGGTGACCGAGCGCTTGTTGCGGTTGGCGCTGTTGAAGTAGGAGGTGTTGCGCGTGCCCACGCGCACGCCCCAGTCGCGCGTGTCGTCGCCGCGGCTCGGGTGCTCGACCTTGATCACGTCCGCGCCCAGGTCGGCCAGCGCCATGGCGCACATCGGCCCGGCCAGCACACGCGAGAGGTCGAGGACACGCAAGCCAGCCAGGGGCTGCACCGGGGAAGAAAAGGACATGGCGGGGAGGTCGGGGCGAAGGGAAAGGCGCCGGGGCGCTGCGGAAAAGGACACGCGCATCCGGTCTTCGGGATGCATTCGAACGGCTTACAGGCCCCGGATTATTCGCGTGTTCACTGCAATTGACAATCGTGCAGAATCTGCAGCCATTGTGTAAATCAAGAATTGACAATGGATGTCCAAGCCCTCGGCCTTCTGGTCGACATCATCGAAGCCGGCAACCTGAGCAAGGCCGCCGCCAAGCTGGGCATGAGCCGCGCCAACGTGAGCCAGCGCATCAACCGCTTCGAGCGCGAACTGGGCGCGCAACTGCTGAGGCGCACCACGCGGCAGCTCGAGCCCACGGACATCGGCAGGAAGCTCTACGAGCACGGGCTGGCGGTGCGCCACGAGGTGAAGGCGGCGGCCGAGGCGGTCAGCAGCCTCGGCAAGAGCCTGCGCGGCATGGTCCGCCTGAGCGTGCCGAGCGGCTACGGCCAGCTGCGCATGTCGGGCTGGCTGGCCGAGTTCATGCAGCTGCATCCCGAGATCACGCTGCACGTGATCTTCGACAACGACATCGAGGAACTGGTGAAGGGCTCGGTCGACTTCGCCGTCCGCGTCATGGGCGAGGCGCCCGCGCACCTCGCGGCGCGCGACCTGGGCAAGGTGCGCTACGTGGCGTGCGCGGCGGCGGCGTTCATTGCGCAGAACGGCCGCCCTTCGAGCCTGGACGACCTGAAGCAGTTGCCGCTCATCACCTCGCCGCAGACCAGCGAACGGCTGAGCACCGCCGGCACGCACGAGGGTGGGCACCGCTACATGCGGATCAGGCCGCGCCTGATCTCCACCAACTTCCACTTCCTGCGCGACGCGATCGCGCAGGGCCTCGGCGTGGGCCTGGTGCCCGACTACATGGTCCGGACGTCGCTCGAGCAGGGCGAGTTGCAGGCCTTCCCGCTGAAGAAGGGCGAGCTCGACTTCCTCTCCACGCAGATGTTCCTGCTCTACGTGCCGAGCCGCTTCCAGACGCAGGCCGTGCGCAGCCTGATCGACTTCCTGGTGGAGAAGGAACGCCGGTAGCCGGCCCCGCCCGGCCGGCAGGCAGCGAACGTCAGCGGGCCGCCAGCGGATCGGGCCGGCAAGGCTGCAGCAGCAGCGTGCCGCACGCCGGATAGCTCTGCGGCCCCTTCACGTCCTTCAGAACGCCGAAGCGCACCAGCGAGTCGTACTTCGCGTTGTGCAGCACGTGCACGCGCTGCTTCATCGAATAGGTGTCGAACAGCATGCCGCCGCTCTGTGCCGGCGTGTCGATCCAGACGCGCAGGCGCGAACCCTTGCGGAAGTAGTGCCCCACCTTGTTGATCTCGACGCGCGCGAACACAGGGCGTCCGGGCAGCAGCGGCAGGGCCTGGTCGGGCCGCTCGAGATGCACCGGCAGCAGCGGGGTCGAGCGCGCGGTGTCGAGGCCGCGGTTCGACAGCCGCAGCCAGCCGCGCTGCACATAGGTTTCCTGTCCGTCGGGGCGCAGTTCGGTCACGGTGACCTGGATGTCGGCGTCGCCGCCGTTGGCCTCGAGCCAGAGGTCGGCGCTGCCGGGGCCGTAGATCATGGTGTCCTCGGCCAGCGGCGCGGAGGTGTAAGCCAGGCTGGTCGTCTTCCAGTCGACGGGCAACGGGCCCCAGAAGCTGTTGCCCGCCACGTCGTTCACCGCCACGCCAGCACCCGGTGCGTCGAACCCGTCGGCCGCGCCCGGCACGGGTTGCCCGGCAAGCACGCCGCCGGTGCCGAGATGAAACTCCTTCACCGCAAGGTCGCCAGGCCGAATCGATCCTCTCTGCACCACCCATCGCGGCTGCGGCGACGCACGCATCTCGAGCGGCGTCGTCCCCGCGCCGGTGGTCTCCATCCACACGGTGGTGCGCGGCGTGTCGCGCTCGAAGCCGTTGTCGCGGCCCTTCACGAAGCGGTCGAGGAAGCGGATCGCGGTCGCCTGGAAGGCCTCGGCGAAGTAGGTGTCGTGCCGGCCGTTCGACTGGAACTGCCACAGCTTCGCCGGGTCGAGCCGCGCATGGTAATGACCGCCGCGCGAGGTGATGGCCTGGTCCTGGAAGGACTCGAACGACAGCACCGGCACCTTGATGCGGTCGGCATTGCGCGCGAGGTCGAAGCTGTTCATGTAGTCGTCGCGCAGCGGATGCGACACGTACAGGTTCATGATCGAGTTCGTCTCCTCGGCCTCGAGGTTCTTCTCGACCTGATTCAGGCACTGCGTGTCGCCCTCCTCCTTCGCGGTGCGCGCCACGAGGTCGCTCCAGAAGCCGCGGAACACCATGCGGAACGGCGTGACGAAACCCGGCTGCGGCACGCCGCCGGGCATCAACGCATCGCGGTAGTCCATCAGCGGCACGCCGGGCACGATGGCGCGAAGGTGCGGCGGCTGAAGCTGCGCGGCCGCGAGCTGCGAAGAGCCGCCATACGACGCGCTGACCATCCCGACGTTGCCGTTCGACCAGGCCTGCGCCGCCGCGAATTCCACCGCCTCCGCGCCGTGCTGGCCGAGCTGCGGCCGCGTGTACTCCAGCCGGCCGTCGGAGCAGCCGGTGCCTGCGGTGTTGACGCCCATCACGGCATAGCCGGCCTCCACCAGGCGCCTGTCGAGGTCGACGGCCATCGAGGTCTTGTTCTTCAGGTACGCCGAGCCGCCGATCGAGCCGGCGTCGTAGCCGTTGACGGTCATCACCACGGGAAACCGGCCCTGCCCCTTCGGCAGCAGCACGCTGTAGCGAAGACGCGTGCCGTCGGCGGTGGCGATGTAGCCCGTCAGGCGCTGGCTCCAGAACTGCGCCGTCGTGCCGAGTTCGGGAAATTCGAAGGGACGCGCGGCCGGCAGGCCGGTGTCGGGGTCGAGCCCGGCGTCCTGTGCCTGCGCCGGCGCCTGCAGCGAAACGAGGCCTGCGGCCGCGATCGCGATCGCGATCGCGAGCCATGCGGCGGAGCTTCTTCTTTTCATTTCTTGTGGTCTCTCGGGTTGGGAGCGCGCCGGCGTTCTCCGGCGGCCTTCGCTGATTGTCCGGACTTCAACCGGCCCATGCGTTTTTTTCCCGATGCCCGGAACCAGCTTGTGAAGCCGCGCCGATTGCACAGACGCAGCCTGGGCCCGCGTCAGGCGCCGTCGCTGTTGCCGCCGTGGTCGCCGCCCCCCTGCGGCAGCCTGGCGATCACCTTGATCTCGAACTGGAAGCCGTAGAGCCACGTCACGCCGATGCCGGTCAGCGTCGGGTACGGCGCATGGCCCCAGTACTTCGGCACCAGCTTCCAGATCTTCTCGAAGTTGGTTTCCGGATCGACGATGAAGACCGTCACGTCGACCACGTCGTCGAAGGTGCAGCCCGCGGCTGCCAGCACGGCATTGAGGTTGCCGAATGCGCGGTGCACCTGCGCCTCGAGTTCGGGCTCGGGCGAGCCGTCTTCGCGGCTGCCGACCTGGCCCGACACGAACAGGAAGCCGTTGGCGCGCACCGCCGGCGAATAGCGGTTCTTTTCATAGAGCGCCTGGCGCCCGGGCGGAAAAACGACGTCGCGAGTCATGGAATGGGTGCTTTCGGAAGTTGTGGGGCGGGCCACGGACAGCCCGGCGCCCGGTTCAGGATGAAGGGACTTTAGGGAGCCCTGCCCGCCCGATAAACAGGCCGGGCCAACAATCACTGTTTGCAGATCCCAAACAATCGAACAGCAGGAGCACGCCGACCATGGACCGTTTCGATGCGATGCAGGCGTTCGCCCGCGTGGTGGAAACCGGCAGCTTCACCAAGGCGGCCGACACGCTGCACCTGAGCAAGACCAGCGTGACCCAACTGGTGCAGCAGCTCGAGTCGCGCCTGCGGGTGAAGCTGCTCAACCGCACCACGCGCAAGGTCAGCGTCACCGCCGACGGCGCGGCCTACTACGAGCGCGTGCTTCGTCTGCTGGCCGACATGGACGACGCCGAGACCAGCCTGTCGGGCGCCGCGTCGCTGCCGCGCGGACGGCTGCGGGTGGACGTGCCGAGCCCGCTGGCGCGCACGATCGTCGTGCCGGCACTGCCGGAGTTCCACGCACGCTATCCGGACATCCAGCTCGACCTTGGCGTGAGCGACCGCATGGTCGACCTCATCGGCGACCACGTCGACTGCGTGGTGCGCGGCGGCGAGCTCACCGACCCGTCGCTGATGGCGCGCCGCGTGGGCGACCTGCAGCTCGGCGTGCATGCGGCGCCGGACTACCTCGCACGCCACGGCACGCCCGCACATCCGCACGAGCTCGAGGACACCCACCACCGCATCGTCGGCTTCCTGTGGTCGCGCAACGGCAAGACCTTTCCCTACGCGATGCAACGCGGCGAGGAACGCATCACCGTGCAGGGCCGCTACGTGCTCTCGGTCGACGACGGCAATGCCTACCTCGCTGCCGGCCTGGCGGGCCTGGGCGTGCTCTGGCTGCCGGACTACATGGCCAGGGCGCACGTGCGCAGCGGCGAACTGGTGCCCCTGTTCGAGGACTGGCGCCTCGACCCCATGCCGCTGTACCTGGCGTTCCCGCCCAACCGCCATGTGAGCGCCAAGCTGCGGGTGTTCATCGACTGGATGGCCGGGCTGATGGCGCGGCATGCGCCGGTTGCCGGCCGGCCCGGTTCATGAGCGCTGCGTGGCGAGCTCGCGCAGCCGGCTGTGCGCGTCGCCGTCCCATGCCACCGGCTGCTGGTTCTTCGCGCGCAGGTAGTGGTGCGTGAACACCGCGAGGTAGGCGTCCAGCGTCTGCCCGACGGCGTGCTCGCCCGCCAGGCCCATGCACATGGCGGCCACCTCGCTGGTGCAGAAGTGGTCGCCACGGCCCGAACTGCGCAGCTCGTACTGCGTGATCCGTTCGGGCTGGAGGCTCAGCACCGGCAGCCGGTCGAGGTAGGGGCTGCGGCGGAACATCTTGCGCGCCTCGGCCCAGGTCGCGTCGAACAGGATGAAGAGCGGGCGCTTCGAGGCGCCCGGCGCCACGTCCTCCACCACCCGCTCCGGGGCCGCGTACTGGCCGGGGAACACGACGTAGGGCTGCCACTGCGGGTCGTCCAGCAGGGCCAGCAGCGCCGGGTCGGTCTCGGTGCGGGCCCAGCCGAAGGCGAAGGTGTCGCCCACCACGTCGGCGACCAGCCAGCCGGTGTTGGTCGGCTTGAGCGGCTCGATGTCGGCCATGAGCAGGCACACGCCCGCGCGCGCCGCCATGGCCGGGCGCACCGCGCACATGCAGTGGCTCGGCACCAGGCGGCAGCCGGTGCAGCGCTCGCGCTTGAATCCGCCACGGGCAAGAAAGGGCTTGGTGCTTCGCGCCAGGCGTGCGGCGCGAAGAAGGGAAACGGCATGGGGCATGCGGGCATTCTCGTCCGCCGCCGCACTGCCGCACCGCCGGCCGCCCGGCGGGCCTCGCTCACGCCTTCCTGGCGTAGATCTGGTCGAGCGCCGCGGTCAGGCGCTCGATGTCGACAGGCTTCGTCAGGTGGGCGACGAAGCCGGCCTCGAAGCTGGTGTCGCGGTCGCTCGGCTGCCCGTAGCCGGTGATGGCGATCAGCGCGGGCGGATCGATCAGGTCCGCGCGCAGGCGGCGCGCCACCTCGTGGCCGTCGATGCCCGGCAAACCGATGTCGAGCAGCACCACGTCGGGCCGGCTCGCCTTGACGGCCTCGATGGCCGCCAGCCCGTCGTGCTCAATGCGGCATACGTAGCCCAGCGTTTCGAGGAGCAGGCCCAGCGTCTCGGCCGCGTCGCGGTTGTCGTCCACGATCAGCACCAGCTTCTCGCCCTCCACGCGTTCGGTATCGCCCAGCACGTTCGGCGTGGGCGCGGCGGGCAGGCGCACGATGAACTCGCTGCCCTCGCCCGCGCGGCCGGTGCTGAACACGCTGATGTAGCCGCCGTGCAGGTTGGTCAGCTGCTGCACCAGGCTCAGGCCCAGGCCGAGCCCGCCCTGCGTGCGCGCCAGTTCCCTTTCGCCCTGCACGAACAGCTCGAACACGCGCTCGAGGTCCTTGCGCGGGATGCCGGGGCCGTCGTCGCGCACGGTGATCTCCGCCTCCGCGGCATTGGCCGGGTTGAAGCCCAGGCGGATCACGATGTGCCCGCCGTTGGGCGTGAACTTGCACGCGTTGTGCGCGAGGTTGCCGACGATCTGGATCAGCCGCGCCTGGTCGCCCGTCACCCAGGGATCGGCACCTTCGATCTGCAGGTCCAGCGCCTGAGACTTCAGCGCGATGCCGGGGCGGATCGCCTCCACGCCGTCGACGATGATCTCGCGCAGCCTGACCGGCTTCGCCTCGAGGTGGATGCGCCCGCTGGTGATGCGGCCCACGTCCAGCAGGTCGTCGATGAGCCGCGTCATCTGCCGGAGCTGGCGCTCGATGATGTCGCGCGTCTTGTTCAGGATGCGCGACTCGGTCTTCTCGCGCTTGAGCAGTTCGAGCGCGTTCGAGATCGGAGCCAGCGGATTGCGCAGCTCGTGGCCCAGCATGGCCAGGAAGGTGGTCATGCGCCGGCCCTCGTCCTCGAGCGCGGTGATCCGCCGGCGCTCGGTGAGGTCGCGCGTGACCTTGGCGAAGCCCTTGTGCTGGCCGGCCGCGTCGTAGATGGCCGTGATCACCACGCTGGCCCAGAAGCGCGTGCCGTCCTTGCGCACGCGCCAGCCCTCGTCCTCGAAGCGGCCGTCGCGCAACGCGTTGGCCAGCTCCTCGGCGGGCCAGCCGCGCGCGGCCACGTCGGGCGGATAGAAGGTCGAGAAGTGCTGGCCGATGATCTCGTGCGCCTTGTAGCCCTTGTTCTTTTCCGCGCCGAGGTTCCAGCTGACGATGTGGCCGCCGGGGTCGAGCATGAAGATCGCGTAGTCCTTGACACCCTCGACCAGCAGGCGGAAGCGTTCCTCGCTGGCACGCATCGCCTCCTCCTGCTTGCGCCGGTCGCTCAGGTCGCGAATGATCTTGGAGAAGCCGCGCGTGCCGCCGCTCGGACCCGGCACCCGGGTGATGACGATGTTGGCCCAGAACCGCGTGCCGTCCTTGCGCAGGCGCCAGCCTTCGTCCTCGAAGCGCCCCAGCTTGATCGTCTGCGCCAGCTCATGCTCGGGCCAGCCGCGCGAGAGCGCCTCCTGCGGATAGAAGATGGAGAAATGGCGCCCCAGGATGTCGGCGTCGTCGTAGCCGCTGAGCAGCCGCGCCCCGGCGTTCCAGCTCACGACATGGCCGTGCGGGTCGAGGAAGATGATCGCGTAGTCGACGAGGCTGTCGACCATCAGGCGATAGTCGGCATCGGTCATGCCGGAAACGGTCAACCCTGCCGGGACGATGTCTGTCATGTTTTTTTCAACGGGCGTGCGTGCGGCCCCGGGGCTGGAGTTGGATCGGGCGAGTTTGAACCATTGTTCTCATGCGGCCCGTGGGATTTCTCCTACCGGGCGCGTTCAGCCCTCGTGCGCATCCCGGTCGATGCCCGCCACCAGTTCTTTCAACCAGGATCGGTGGCCAAGAAAGCTTCCGACCTGCGACCCGGCCTCGTCCATCGCGTCGAGCTGGCGTTCCAGGAAGCGGAAGCCGACCCGGCGTGCGGCCGCTTCCAGCAGCGGCCCGGACACCTCGCATTCGACGAGGAAATCGAAGCGCGTGGCCCAGAAGCCCTGCTCGGTGCGGGCGACCAGCTCGAAGGCGTCGGGGAGCTCGATGCTGAATTCGACGAACGCCAGGCCGCCATCGTCCTCCCACACGCCGCACGCGCGGCCGTCCTGCTCCCAGAGCGGCACCAGTTGCGGCCCCTCGGGAACACGCGCGCCGTGGTACACGTGGAACGGAGGTCCCAGGCAGCGGCCGCGAAAGACTTCGTGGACGCAGTCGCCTGCCGCCAGCCGCACCAGCGCTTGAGACAAGCCAAGCCGCTGCAGCTGCGCCACCCGCAGGTGTTCCGCAATCACCGTCATGCTGTTTCCCTCCCGTGGAACCGATCCGAAAATTCTAAGGAGCCGCGGCATGCGGCGGCCGTGGGCTGTTGCCCCCTGCCGATCCGGCCTTCGGCCGCGCGCGTTTTCAATCCGTTACCGCGCGCCGGCCCGCAGCTGGCGCAAAGGCCGCGCAAACCAACATACTGCTGGCGCGCAACCGGCGCGCACGGAAGCTTGTTCCCGGCCCACCAAGCCTGCCATGCCACTTCGCCAGCAGATACGCTTTTGCACGGCATCCCGACGGTGTGCGGATCGCCTTCGCCACCATGGGGCGGGGCGACCCGCCCGTGAAGGTCGGCAACTGGCTGTCCCATCTCGAGTTCGACCTGGGCAGCCCCGTCTGGGGCCACATGCTGGAAGCCCTCTCCAGCCGCCACATGCTGCTGCGCTACGACCAGCGCGGCACCGGCCTCTCCGACCGCGAGGTTCGATCCTGAAGACGCTGGCCGGCGGGCGCGCCCCGCGTCGACGTGCGGCGCAGCACATGGAGTTCGCGCTGCTGAGCGACTGCACCCTGCGCGACCTCGGCGTCTGCCGCGCGGAGTACCTGTCCTTCGAGGCCGAGGCGGCCTCCGACGACATGCCCACGCGCCGTCGCGTCGCCTGGCAGGTGGCCGAGCGCAGTGCCGCGCAGCGCGCGCGCTGACGCACCAACGCGCCGCCCCGCGATCGTCATGCGCCGAACAGCCTCCTCAGCCACCCCTGCCGGGCCTGGCCGCCCGGGTGGCCCTGCTGCATCTGCCTGCTCACCTGCGCCTTGACGATGCGCTCCGCCGACGAGTCCGTGGCCTGCAGGTGGGCCTTGACCGTCGCCACGTAGGCGCCGTCCTCGTGGCGGATGTGGTTGAACAGCCACCGCGAGAGCATGTCGTGCAGGTCGGCCAGCACCGGTTCGCCACGCTCGAAGCGGGCGCGGAACTCGACGACGCGCCGCACGAAGATCTCGTGCACCTTGCGGTGCGGCACGCTGAACGGATAGCCCGCGTCCTCGAGCATGGTCTCCTCGAACGCGAAGTGCGAGGCGGTGTAGTCGATCGTGTCCTCGATGATCCTGCCGACCGCCTGCCTGTCGTTCGTCAGCCGGACGTCGTCCAGGGCATTGATGTACTGGGCGATGCGCCGATGCTGGGTGTCGATTTCATGGATGCCGGTGTCGAGATCGGTCTTCCATACGAGATGCGCCATTGATGTCCACGACTGAGTGCAGATGAAAGACCCAGTATCGAAGTGCGCAGCGGCGCCGCGGTTGATATGAATCAAGGGAGTGCGACGCTGCGCTGCGTGCGCGACCCCTGTGCCATCATCTTCGGATGACCAGCAGCACAAGCCACACGCCCCACGCCGCCTTCGACAACACCGACGCCGTCGCCAGGTACGCGGAGGGGCCGAAACGCAACGTGCCTGGTTACGGCGGGCTGCTGCCGATGACGCGCATCCTTCTCGAAGAGCGGGTTCCGCAGGATGGCCGCGTGCTGGTGGTGGGCGCCGGCGGCGGCCTGGAGATGGAAGACCTCGCACTGGCCAACCCGGCGTGGACCTTCGACGGCATCGACCCGAGCGCGCCGATGCTCGCGCTCGCGGCGCGCCGGCTGCACGCGCTGATGCCACGCATGGCCCTGCACGAAGGCTATGTGCAGGATGCGCCGCCCGGCCCCTTCGACGGCGCCACCTGCCTGCTGACCTTCCACTTCGTTCCGCACGACCAGCGGCTGCCGATGGCCCGGGAGATCCACCGCCGCCTGAAGCCCGGTGCGCCCTTCGTCTGCGCGCATCTCAGCGTGGAAGACGGCGCGGGCTCGCGCGATGCGTGGATGAGCCGCTACGCCGCCTTCCTGGTGGCTTCCGGCTCCGAGCCGCGCCAGGCGGCCGCGACCCGCGAGAAGGTCGAGAAGGAACTCGCGATCCTGACGCCGTCGCAGGACGAGGCCATCCTGCGCGAAGCGGGTTTCTCCGATGTCGGACTGTTCTATGCGGGCTTCACGTTCAGGGGCTGGATCGCCTACGCCTGAGCCCGGCCTGCTGCACGCGACGCCGTCGATCGGCGGGCGACACGCTCGCTGCGAAGAAGCAATACAGCCTGCAGCGTGAAGTAACGAGGGCATCGCCCGGCCATTGATGCCGTGCCGGAAACAGCATGCGTCCTCTTGCGGACCTACCGCGCCGGCGTGGCCGCGCGGAAGATCGCAGGCATCTGCCACTCATCGAGAGGAACAGCGCCATGACCGCATCTGCCGCAGTGCACAGCGCCACGAACGCCTTCTCCAGGCTGGCCGCTGTGCTCCCCTGCCTTGCCCTTCTGCCGCAACTTGCAAGCTGCACCGATGCGACGTCGGCGCCGCTCGAGCCCCCTGCGGCCGTGGTTGCCGCCGCGCCGCAGCCGGGCTGCCGGCAGCAGTTCCCCGTGGAGTTTCGGGGCATCAGCTGCGCGGGCCACGACTACGACCCGGTCATTCCCTACGGCGAGCTCTATCCGCCACGTTGAGCCGCCGGCACTTGTCCAGGACAACCGACGGCGCTGCCCAACTGCGGACCCGTCACTTGCGACTGCTCTCGCGTGCCACGACCTCCCGCACCACGGCCAGGAATGCTCGCAGCCCCGCCGGCACATGCCGGTGCCCCGGGTAATAGATGCACTGCCCCGGGAATGCCGGCGACCAGTCCTTCAGCACCTCGACCAGCCGTCCCTGCGCGATGTGCGGCGCGGCCTCGTACTCGCTGATCCAGGCGATGCCCGCGCCTTCCAGCGCGGCCGCGATCATCAGGTGATGGTTGTCGAGCGTGAGCGGGCCTTCCGCGTCGATGGCCACGCGCTTTCCCTTCTTCGCGAAGTCCCACTTGTAGAGCCCGCCGCTCGCGAAGCGCGTGCGGATGCAGTCGTGTGCCGCCAGGTCGGCCGGGGTGCGCGGCTTCCTGCGGCCGGCGAAATAGGCGGGCGACGCCACCGCGGCGAAGCGCAGCGGCGGTGTGCAGGGCACGGCGATCATGTCCTCGGGCACGCTGTCGGCGGAGCGGATGCCCGCGTCGAAGCCCTGCGCCACGATGTCGATGAAGCGCCCCTCGGTGACGATGTCGACGCGCATGTCGGGATAGCGCCGCATGAACTCGAGCACCATGGGCCCCAGCACCATCTGTGCTGCCGCTTCGGAGGCATTGAGCCGCAGCGTGCCGGTGGGCGTGTCGCGGAATTCGTTGGTTGCCTCCATCGCCTCGGAGATCTCGCGCAGCGCGGGTGCCACGCGCGCCAGGAACTGCTCGCCCGCCTCCGACAGCGCCACGCTGCGCGTGGTGCGGTTGAACAGGCGCACGCCCATGCGCTGCTCCAGCGCGGCAATGGCATGGCTCAGCGACGAGGGCGACATGCCGAGCTCGGCGGCGGCGCGTCGGAAACTGCGGTGCGTGGACACCGACACCACCGCGTTCAGTTCGGACAGGCCGGCCTTGCCGGCCGTCTTTCGGGTGTTTGGCATTGTTCTGTTTCCTGCATCGCATCATGCGAGATTGGGTGGATTGTTTCATCAGTCAGGCTGCCTTAACTTCATGGCTCGACAACGAAACAGGCTCCTCCACCATGACCTCATCTCCTTCTTCCCAGGTTTCTTCTTCCGCCAGGACCGTGCTCATCACCGGCGCTTCCACCGGCTTCGGGCAGGCCACCGCGCAACTGTTCGCACGCAGCGGCTGGAACGTGATCGCCACCATGCGCGACCCGTCCACGGGTGCCGCGCTGGCGGCACTCGGCGGCAACGTCCTTGTCACCCGCCTCGACGTGCAGGACCTCGCCAGCATCGACGCGGCGATTGCCGCCGGCATCGCGCGCTTCGGCCGCATCGACACGCTGGTCAACAACGCGGGCTTCGGCCTGTTCGGTGTGTTCGAAGGCTTCTCGCGCGAGAAGGTGCGGCAGCAATTCGACGTCAACGTGTTCGGCGCGATGGACGTCACGCGCGCGCTGCTGCCGCACATGCGCGCCCACCGCGCGGGCACCATCGTCAACGTGAGTTCGGGCGCGGGCGTGTTCGGCCTGCCGATGATCTCGCTGTACACCGCGAGCAAGTTCGCGCTGGAAGGCTTCTCGGAATCGCTGGCCTACGAACTGGCCTCGCAGGGCATCGCGGTGAAGATCGTCGAGCCCGGCGGCGTGGTCGAGACCGGCTTCGGCAACCGCTCGGCCACCGAGGCCTCGCAGGCCGCCGCGCCCGCCGACTACGACGGCTTCGTGGCCGGTGCGATGAAAGTGTTCGACGGGCTGCGCTCGGCCCGCCTGGCCACGTCGGACGACGTGGCGCAGGTGATCTTCGAGGCGGCGAGCGACGGGACCGACCGGCTGCGCTACCTGGCGACGCAGGACATCGCGCCGCTGGTGAAGGCGCGGCGAGAGACTTCGGAGGACGCCTACATCGCCATGATGCGATCCACCTTCGCGCCCACCTGAAGCAGCGCCCGCCGCGGCCACAAAGCGATGCCGGCCTACAGCGGCCGCCTGCGGAGTGCCTAGCTTGGCATCGTGCAGCCATCGGTTGCATCCACGATCCACCACGCGAACCATGGAGCAGCAGCAATGCAGAACGGACCGAAAGCAGGCGATGCCGTCGACTGGAAGACATCGCAAGGCGAGACCACCGGCAAGGTGGTGCGCAAGGTGACGAAGACCGCGCACGTCAAGGGCCACGTCGCCAAGGCCTCCAACGCCGAGCCGCAGTACGAAGTGAAGAGCGACAGCAGCGGCAAGACGGCGATCCACAAGGCGTCGGCGCTGAAGCGGCACCGCGCCGGCAAGGAATGAAGCCATGGCGACAGGAACGAAGACGAACGCGAACGGATCGGCGCGCAGCCGGCATGGCGATGCGTCGGAGACACGCGAGGTGGTGCGCGATTTCAAGAAGGCGGTGAACATGACGCCGTCGCGGCTCGTGCATTGGCTCGAAACAGACGACTCGCGCGCGGTCGGCTTCAAGGGCGGGGGCACGGGCGAATCGGTGGGCCATCGCTCGGGCCGGCGGATCGTGCGGCTGCTCGGCAAGTCGCAGGACGACCTCACGAGCGGCGACATCGCGCACATGCGCAAGGTCGTCGGCTATGTGCACCGGCACATGGCCCAGCGCCCCGAGGGCGACGTGCGCGACACCGCATGGCGCCATTCGCTGATGAACTGGGGCCACGACCCGCTGCACAAGGCCTGAGCCGCCTGCCCCGGCCGGCGCCGGCCTGCCGGTTGAGTTGAATCTCCTGCATTGCGCGGTTGCAGAGACATCAGTTCTCTTCAACTCGGGATCTGCTGATGATCGTGGCTTCCACGACAGAAGAGACGCACGCAGATGACCCGCATGGCCGACGCATTCACCCTCGACAGGGAAGCCCTGGAGCACGCCGCGGCGCCGCGTGCAGCGGTCGCCTTGTCGCAGGAGAACATTGCGCAATGCGTGTCCGCCGTCGTGCGTTCGCGCCGTGCGGTGCGGGCGTTCAAGCCGCAACCCCTGGCGCGCGAACTCGTCGAGGACATCCTGGACGACGCCGCCTGCGCACCGAGCGGCGCGAACATCCAGCCCTGGCGGGTGTACGTGGTCAGCGGCGAGGTGAAGGATGCACTGGCGAAGACGCTGGTGGCCGCCTCGCGTGCCGGGGCGGGCGCCGCGCCGGTCCACTTTCCCGAGCCGCTGCCCGACGTGTTCCGCACGAGGCTGCTCGATTTCGGCTCCCGCTACTACGCCTCGCTCGGCATCGAGCGCGGCGACGCCGAGGCGCGCACGCGTCAGACCGAACGCAACTTCTCTTTCTTCGGCGCGCCGGTGGGACTCATCTTCAGCATCGACCGGCGGCTGAAGCCGCACAGCTGGATCGACCTCGGACTGTTCGCGCAGAGCGTGATGATCGCCGCCAAGGCGCGAGGCATCGACACCTGCCCGCAGGTCGCCTTCGCGCCGTTTCACGAGCAGATCGCCACGCATCTCCAGATGCCGTCGCAGGAGATCACCGCCTTCGGCATGTCGATGGGCTACGGCGACCCCGACGCGCCGGTGAACCGCGCTGGCATGCCGAGGGAGCACCGGAGCGATTTCGCGCGGCTCCTCGGCTTTCCGGCGTGAGCCGCATCCCTCCCATTTTTCAGAACGCATCAGACACCATGGCAAAAGTTCTCGTCCTCTATCACAGCTTCTACGGTCACATCGAAGCCATGGCGCACGCGGTTGCGCAGGGCGCGCGAAGCGTCGATGGCACCTCGGTCGATGTGAAGCGCGTGCCTGAAACAGTCGCGCCCGAGGTCTTCCGCAACGCAAGGGGAAAGGAAGACCAGCCGGCGCAGATCGCGACGCCGGGCGAACTCGCCGACTACGACGCCATCGTGTTCGGCGCACCGACGCGCTTCGGCAACGTCAGCGCGCAGATGCGCACCTTCATCGACCAGACCGGCCCGCTCTGGATGCAGGGCGGACTCGTCGGCAAGGTCGGCGCCGTCTTCACCGCCTCGGCCACCCAGCACGGAGGACAGGAAAGCACGATCCTCACGTTCCTGCCCACGCTGCTGCACCACGGCATGCTCGTCACGGGCCTGCCCTATGCCGAGAAGCGGCAGATGGGCCTCGACGAGATCAAGGGCGGCAGCCCCTACGGCGCCGCGACCATCGCCGGCGGCCAGGGCGAGCGCATGCCCAGCGACCAGGAACTGGGCATGGCGCAGTTCCAGGGCCGCCACGTGGCCGGCATCGCGGCGAAGCTCTTCGGCTGAGGCGGCACCGGTCCGCAACCCACCGCCTGGAGAACACCATGACGCTCGAAGAAACGACCGGCCTGCGCATTCCCGACAGCCGGCTTGCCCGCGAAGCGGCGGAACTCGTGCGCGATACCGAGGGCGACCTGCTCTTCCACCATTCGGTCCGCGTCTATTGCTGGGGCGCCCTGGCAGGCAAGCGGACCGCGCTGAAGTTCGATCCGGAACTGCTCTACGTGGCCTCGATGTTCCACGACATCGGCCTCACGGCGGCCCATCGCCAGAGCCGACTGCGCTTCGAAGTGGATGGCGCGAATGCCGCGCGCGACTTCCTCCGGGCGCATGGAATTTCCGAACGGGACGTCGAGACGGTCTGGAACGCCGTGGCGCTGCACACGACGCCCGGCATACCGCAATTCATGCGCGCGGAAATCGCGCTGCTGCAGACGGGTGCCGGCATGGACGTGGCCGGCCGCGGCTACGACCAGTTCAGCGACGCCGAGCGCGAGGCCGTGGTCGCGGCGTTTCCGCGGGAACCCGATTTCCAGCACGGGATCATCGACGCCTTCTACGAGGGCATGAAGCACCGGCCGGACACCACGTTCGGCACCTTCAACGACGACGTTCTCGCGTTCAAGGACCCGGCTTTCCGGCGGGTCGACATGTGCACAGTGATTCTTGGATCGAGCTGGACGCGTTGCGCCCATCCCGGCCATCGCCACGCGGGACCTGACAAGGAATGACCGGACGCGCTAGCGGACCTGCGGCGCGGGCCTGGCGCGTGCGGACTGGTTCATCGCGGCAATCTCCGCCGCCAGGCGCTGCGTTTCGACGCGGGTCCGCTCCCGCTTCACCTGCAGTTCCATCTCTTCGCGCTGCAAGGCCGCGGTGGACGCCACGATGGACGCGGTGCGTGCGCGGTACCTGGGCTCGAGGCAGGCGGCGTCCAGGCCCGGACAGCCCGCATGCAGGACCTCGCCGAAGCGCTCGTTCGACTCGGTGAGTTCCGCCGCCACCCAGCTTCGGCCGCGCGCCATGCCGAAGTCGATGTGCGCCTTCATCGCTTCCGCCAGTTCGGTCTGTGCCGCCCGCAGCGTGGGCACGCTGCATACGCGCTTGGCCAGTTCGCTGGCCCTTTCCCTGCAGTAGCCGTCCATCGCCCGCTCGACGGCGGGAGAGGCCTGAAGCAGAGGCGATGCGGCCATGGCGAGAGAAAGAACGGCGACGTAGCGGGCTGGTTTCATGGGCGGGATCTGCGGGCACCTGATGCGTGACGGCCCCGAGTGTTGGGCGTCATCGACGGATTTGCAACCAAAAGCAGTACATCGATTGTGAACTATTTGGCACATTCGCTGCCTGCGGTTCCGGCTCAGGCCTTCGTTCGATCCCCTCGTCCAGGCCTCGCAGGCCTTGTCGCAGGCCGGTCGCCGCGGTCGCCGCGGTCGTCCCGGGTGAACGCCCGCGCACGCGGGACCAGCATGCCGACCTCCCGCCGGTAGCTGCGGTAGCGCTCGCCGAACTGCGCAAGCAGGTCGCGCTCCTCGAACGCGATGCCCACCAGGATGTAGACGCTCAGCCCGAGCGCGAACAGCAGCCGCCCCGCGGTCATCACCGGCACGCACCAGAGCCCCAGCAGCAGGCCCACGTAGAGCGGGTGCCGCACGTACCGATAGAACAGCGGCGTCCGGAACTCGACCTGCCGCGCCGGGCGTCGCATCAGGCCGTCGACCACCTGCCGCAGCCCGAACAGCTCGAAGTGGTCGATCAGGAAGGTGCTGACGACCACCACGACGCCCCCGAGACCGAACAGGCCCCACAGCAATGCCGTGGCGGCCTGGCTCTGGACGCGCCAGACGACGGGCGCGGTGATCGGCACCCAGAGCCAGAACATCAGCGCCAGCACGACGCAGGTGGCCACCACGAAAGTGCTGCGCTCCACCACCGCCGGCACCCTCAGCGTCCACCAGCGCTTGAAGCCGCGGCGCGCCATCACGCTGTGCTGGACGCCGAACAGCACCAGCAGCAGCACGTCGGTGGCCACGGCCTCGATCCAGCCGGCGCTCGCGCCGACATCGACCGACTTGGGAACGAACAGGTTGCCGCTGAAGCCGACGAAATACATCAGGGTCGCCATGCACGCCAGGTAGGCGGCCAGGCCGTAGAAAAATGCAGGCAGTGCGCGCACGGTGAACTCCTTGTTGCAGTGGGACACGCAACGTTAGGCGCAGGGCGTCCCTTGAACGTCCCCTGTGCAACGGCACCGCACCGGGCTATAAGACGCGCCATGCCCGGCCGCGACCGACCCGCCTCCGATGAAATGCCCGCCCTGGCGTTGCAGCTCTTCGGCACACCCGCGGCGGTGGTGCGCGGGCACGAGGTGCAGCTGCCGCTGCAGCGCGCCTTCGCGCTGCTGGCCTACCTGGCGTTGCATCACGGACCCGTGCCGCGGGCGCACCTGGCCGCGCTGCTCTGGCCGGATGCCGCACAGGCACTGGGCCGCGCCCGCCTGCGCAGGCTGGTCTACACGCTGGAGGCGACGCTGGGCTGCAAGGTGGTTGGCTCCGAAGGCGACGGCCTTGCGTTGCTCGCCGGAGCGGTCGAGACGGATGCGCTGCAGTTCGCCCGGTTCGCACGGCACGCCGTCGCCTCGCAGGCGCCGGCGGACGTCGAGCCCGACGAGGCCCGGCGCTGGATTTCGCTTGCACGCCGCCCGTTCCTGCAGGGCATCGCCTTCGAATCCGGGACGTTCGACGACTGGCTGAAGTCCCGTGGCATCGAGCACGAGCATCTTCTGCAACGGCTGATCGAACGCGTCGTCGATGCATTGGCCGGAAGCGGCGAGTTCGCGGCGGCACTGGAGCTGGCCGAGACGCTGCTGTCGCTCGATGCCTGCCGCGAGCCGAGCCACGTCCTCCTGATGCGGCTGCACGCCCTGCAGGGCCACAGCGCGGGTGTGGAGGCCGCCTACACGCGCTGTGCGGAAGTGCTGCGCGCGGAGTTCGGCATCCGTCCCGGCCCGCAGACCGAAGCGGCCTACCTGCGCATGACGCAAGACCTCCAGCGCTCGACCGCCCACCCCGTCGAGCGGCCGGGCGTGCGGTTCGCCGACAGCGCCGCCGGGGCGATTGCGTACACGGTGCTCGGTGCGGGCGAGCAGGCCATGGTCGTCTGCCCGGGGTTCGTGGGCCACATCGAACTCGCCCTGGAACATCCGCCGTTCCGCGCATGCGTGCAGGCGCTGGCCCGACGCTTCCGGGTGATCCTGTTCGACCGGCGCGGGCTCGGCCTGTCCGAGCGCCTCGGGGCCGCGAGCACCCCGGCCGCGCTGGCCCAGGACATCACCGCCATCCTCGACGACGCGAAGGTGCCGCGCGCCTGGCTCTTCGGGTCGTCCGAGGGCGGCCTGGGCGCGATGTGCCTGGCCGTGGACCGGCCGGACCGCGTCGCGGGGCTGTGCCTTTTCGGATCGCTGGCGCGGGGCTGCGCCGCGCCGGACTACCCGTGGGCCCTGCCCGCGGCCGCGTACGACGTCTGGCTCGCGCGGCTCGTGGCCGGATGGGGCGGGCCGGTGGGCATAGAGACATTCGCGCCGAGCGAGCAGGACGATGCGGCGTCGCGCGCCTGGTGGGCCCGCCTGGTGCGGCATGCCGCCTCTCCCGGTGGCCTGAAGGCCGTGCTGGACGGCCTGCGCAATGCCGACCTGCGACAGGAGCTGGCGCGCATCGCCGTGCCGACGCTCGTGATGCACCGGCGCGGCGACCGCGCGGTGCGGTTCGAAGCGGGCGAGCACCTGGCCGCGGCGATTCCAGGCGCGGTGTGGCATCCGCTCGACGGCGCCGACCACTTCTGGTGGAGCGGCGACAGCGCGCCGGTCATCGACGCGATCGTGAAGTTCGCCGGCCACTGAGCCGCGCGGCCGCCTGCGGATCAGGCCGTGGCGCCTCCGGCGCGTTCCGCCCGCTCATGCAGCCAGCGCAGCAGGCTGCCCTTGTCCATCGGCCTGGCGATGTAGTAGCCCTGCCCTTCGTCGCAGTCCATGGCCTGCAGCGCCTGCCAGGCCGCGGCGTCCTCGATGCCCTCGGCCAGCACGTGCAGGCCGAGCTTGCGGCCCAGCTGCGCGATCATCTCGGCGATGCGCGCGCCCTGCGTCTCGCCGAGCTGGCGCACGAAGGTGCCGTCGATCTTGATGCGGTCCAGCGGCAGCCGCTCCAGGTAGCTCAGCGACGAGTAGCCGGTGCCGAAGTCGTCGATGGCGATCGAGATGCCTTCCGCACGCAACGCCGCCAGCGTCGATTCCAGCAGCTGCGTGGGCAACGCGGCCACCGACTCGGTGATCTCCAGCTCCAGGTGATGGCCCTGCAGCCGGCTGTGCGACAGCGCCGCGCGCACGGTCTCGAAGAATCCCGGGTCCTGCAGCTGAACGGTCGAGACGTTGACGGCCATGCGCAGCGGTGCGCGGTCCGCGTCGAGCAGCTCGCGCATGGTCCGGCAGGCCGTGGACAGCACCCATTGCCCCAGCGCCACGATCAGGCCCGAATGCTCGGCCACCGGAATGAACCGGTCCGGCGGCACCAGGCTGCCGTCTTCGGCGCGCCAGCGCAGCAGCGCCTCGAGCCCCACCAGCGCGCGGGTGCCCAGGTTGAGCTGCGGCTGGTAGACCAGGAACAACTGCGCGTTGTCGATGGCGGCGCGCAAGTCGGACAGCAGGATGGCGCGCGCTCGCGCCTCGGCGCCCATGTGGGCCGAGTACTGCAGGTGCTGGCCCCGGTGGTCGCGCTTGGCGCGCTTCAGGGCCAGCGTGGCGTCCTTGACGAGGTCGATGCCGGCCTGCGGGTCTTCGGGAAGCAGCACGTAGCCGCAGGTCAGCGAGACCTTGTGCGGCACGCCGTCGACGTCCAGCGGCTGGCGCACGCATTCCAGCATCTGCTGCGGCGACACCTGCCCGATCGGCCCGAGCACGCCGAAGGTGTCGGCGCCCAGGCGGGCCAGCAGCACGTCGGCCGGCAATGCGCTGGTCAGGCGGCGGGCCACGGTCTGCAGCAGGCGGTCGCCGAAGCGGTGGCCCATCACGTCGTTGGTGGCGCTGAAGTCGTCGATGTCGACCAGCGCCAGGATGTGGTCGCGCATGCCTTCGCGCGCGCAGTCGTCGACCTTCTCGACGAAGTGCGTGCGGTTGGGCAGGCTCACCAGCGGGTCGTGGTACGCGGATTCGTGCAGCCGCTCCAGCAGGCCCCGGCGGTGCAGCAGCGTGCCGAGGTTGACGCTGAACACGTCCAGCAGTTGCCGGTCGAGGTCGCTGTGCAGTCCGGCGGTGTCGATGAAGACCGCCATGTCCTGCTCGTCCTTGCGGCCGATGTGCAGGGCCAGGCCGCCGTCCTCGCCGTAGACGTTGCCGCCTGCCACCAGCGCGCGGCGCAGCAGCTGCTGCACCGGCGCCTCGGGCACCGCGTCCAGCGGCAGGTCGATGAGGCGGGCGAAGCGGCCGGCCGCCGCCAGCACGCGGTGGCCGTGGTTCGCGCGGCCGGCGCGATCGCCGAGGTGCCCGTGAGCCGGCTGCAGGCCCTGCGCGCAGACCAGCCCGTCGCCCGCCGCGCCCAGCAGCGCGGTGAGCTGCGTGATGACGCCGCTGGCGAAGGCGCGCAGATCGGTCTCCTCCAGCAGCGAGGCGCTGGAGCGCACGATGAGCTCCAGCCCGCGGCTGTTGGCCTCGATGGCGCACAGCTGCTTGTACGAGCGCACCGCCGTGACCACCATGGCCAGCAGGCGGTCCTGCGTGAGCTCGGCCTTGGTCCGGTAGTCGTTGATGTCGTAGCGCAGCAGCGTGTCCAGCGCCGGCACGTGGCCGGGGCCGCCCGTGCGCAGCACGATGCGCGTGTTGCGCAGGCCGGCCGTGTGGCGGATGAAGTCGACCAGGTCGAGCCCGGCGCTCGCGCTTTCCGTCACCACGTCGAGGATGACCATGGCGAGCTCGCGCTCGCGCAGCACGATCGCACGCGCCTCCTCGCCCGAGTACGCATGCACGAACACCAGCGGCCGGTCGAACAGCGTGAGGCCCTGCAGCGCGGCACGCGCCGCGGCATGCACGCCGGCGTCCCGGTCGACCACCAGCACGCGCCAGTCGGGCGCGGCGGACGGGCCGGGCTCGCAGGCCAGCCAGTCCAGCTCGTTCTCCCGCTTCATGCGGACTGCGCGTGCACAGGCCCCGACGCGAGCGCCACCTGGTTGCGTCCGCCGCGCTTGGCTACATAGAGGGCTTCGTCGGCCAGGCCGTAGGCGTCGTCGAAGCTGCTGCCGCAGGGCATCCAGCTCACGCCGAAGCTGGCGGTGACGCTGCTGCCGTCGGGCAGCTCGAACGCGTAGGCCTCGATGGCATGCCGCAGGGCATGCGCGACCTGCCTGCAGGCGTCGCCGCCCTGCCCCGGCAGCACGACGGTGAATTCCTCGCCGCCGACGCGCCCGATCTGCGCCGCGGCCGGCACCTCGTCCTTCAGGCAGGTCACCACGCCCTGGATGACGCGGTCGCCCGTCGGGTGGCCGAAGCTGTCGTTGATGCGCTTGAAGTGGTCGATGTCCAGCACGATCAGCGCAAGGTCGTTGCGAACGAAGTGGCGGTTCACCAGTTCGATGATGGCCGCCCGGTTGAGCACGCCCGTCAGCGGATCGTGCGTGGCGCGGTACTCGAGTTCGGCCGCCAGGTCCTGCAGGCGCAGGTTCAGCTGGTTCATCTCGAGCTCGGCCCGGTCGCTGCGCCGCACCAGCCGGCGTGTCTCGCGCAGCAGCCGCTCGTACGCGCCGAGCAGGTCGCCCAGCGCCTGGCGGCAGGGTGCGGGCTCGTTCGTGGCACTGGTGGCACTGGTGGCGCAGGTGTCGTAGGCGGTGCGGGCGGCTTGCAGCGCCCGGCTCTCGGCCTCGAACAGATCGGGCGATGCGGCGGTGTCCATTTCAGGCCGGCTTCACTGGATGGCTGGCGAAGTCGATCGCGGGGAAGTCCTCGCTGAGCTCCTGGCCGAATTCGAGGATCGTGTCGTCGTCCTCGTCGTGATACCAGTTCAGGGCCACCTTGTTGCCCGCCTCCACCGCGTCGTTGAGCGCGGCGATCAGGTTGAACAGCATCTTGGTGCTGGAGCTGTTGAAGTAGGCCAATGCGATATTGACCTCGATATGGCTGCCGCTCTGCTCGGCCAGGTACGCCTTCAGGCGCGAGATCACCTCGCCGTAGAAGGCGGCGGCGTTCTCGGGATAGGACTCGCCCCGCAGGCTGAGCGTGCGGGTGTCGAACCTGAAGTCCACCTGGGGGGAGCTGGGCGTCGCGGCGATGTAGAGGTTTTCCATCTGTGATCTCGATTCGTGGCCTGGCTTGCGCGGGTTGGTTAGATGGCAGCCTTCAGGTAGAACACCGGGGCACCGCCGGCGCTGTCGGCAGCGTCGAAGTCGAACTCCAGCGGTTCCCTGGCGTCGCGGGCGACCGTGAGAAGCCCCATGCCCGCGCCCTTGCTGCCTTCTGGCGTTTCTTCGCGCAGCGTCTGCCGGTAGGCCTGCTTGATCTCTTCGAGCGTCATGCTGCGCAGCGCTTCCAGCTTCACGCGCAGCGCATCGGCGATCTCGGGCTCGACCGGGTTGGCGCACAGCAGCAGGAAGCCGCCGTCGCTCTCGCGGCGGATGCACACCGATCCGTGGCGCAGCTCGCCGCTGTCCAGGCTCGAGGCGGTCAGGGAGTCGGCCGAGTAATGAATGATGTTCTGCGCCATCTCGACGAACGACGAGAACAGCCTGCGCCGCGTCGGGCCGGCCACGCCGGCCACTTCGAGCTGCAGCTTCACGGCGTCGGACATGGCCGCCACGATGTGCTGCGAGAAATAGCCCACGTAATAGAAGATGACCTGGTGCTGGCGCGCCAGGTTGAAGAAGGAACCGTACTTGTCGGCGATCTGGGGGAAAGGCATGGGGGATTCCCGTGTCAGGTATCGGATGTCAGGTGCGGAAGCAGAAGAAGGTCAGGTCGTCGCGCCGGTGGTGCTCTCCCTGCCATGCCTGCAGGGCATCGAGCACCGCCCGGTTCACCTGCGCCGGCGTCTCTTCGCGGTGCGCGAGCAGCAGTTCGCGCACGCGCCGCTTGCCCAGCGCGATCGCGCGCGGACCGCCGACCTGGTCGATCAGCCCGTCGGTGCTCACGAAGACGAGGCTGCCCGCGGGCAGTGCCAGTTCCTGGTTGGTCCAGCTGAAGTCGAACTCGCTGTCCATGTAGCCCACGCCCTTGCGCTGCCCCTCGATCAGCTCCACGGCCTCCGCGCCGGGACGCAGCACGAACAGCGACAGGCGCGCGCCGGCGAACACCAGCCGGCCCTGCGCGGGTTCGAACCAGAAGCAGGCCGCATCCATGCCGTCGTCCGAACCGGGTGTGCCGTCTTGCTCGCCCATCTGGCCCAGCATCTGCTTGATGCTGCGGTTGACGCTGCCCAGCAGCCGCGCCGGATCGCGCGCGCCGTGCTGCTCGATGGCCTGGTTCAGGCTGGTGGAAGCGATCAGCGTCATGAACGCACCGGGAACGCCGTGCCCGGTGCAATCGGCCACCGTGGCGAACCAGCCCTCGGGCGCCGTGCTGAACTGGTAGAAGTCGCCGCCCACCACGTCGCGCGGCTCCCACACCAGGTGCCCTTCGGGACAGGCACGCGCCAGTGCGTCGAGCGAGCTGCGCAAGGTCGACTGCTGGATCACGCTGGCGTACTCGATGCTGTGCATGATCTCCCGGTTGCGCGACACCTGCAGGTCGGCCACCACGCGCATGAGCTGCAGCCCGTTGCCGACCCCCGCGAACTCGCCATCGCGCGTGATGATGAAGCCGTCGGACAGTGCTTTCTCGCCGTACTCCACGGTCCTGAAGGTGAGCGCCTCCAGGTCCAGCGCCGCATCGACCACCAGCGGGTCCTTGTCCATGAAGGCGATGCAGCTCTTCTTGCCGTAAAGCTCCACCCGGAAGGGCTTGCTCATCTGCGACATGAAGATGTTCCGGTTGATCAGCCCGATCGGCCTGTTGCCCTCCACCACCGGAAGCGTCACCAGCTCACGGTGCCGGTTGAAGACCTCCATCACCTTCTCATTCGTCTCCTCGACCGTCATGCAGGGCACCGTCGTGCAGAGGTCCCCGGCGCAGGGTTGGCGAAAACGAGGCCTGAAATCGCTCAAATATTCGGAGGTTTCGGGCATGGAGGCGGCATCTGGGTGAATAAATGTGAACTTATGTTATGTTTTTTGCGTTTCGTATCTGTGACAAAGCGGTGACGAAACCACATTGCCGCCCAATCCGGGCGAGCGCCGCCGAGCGGACCGCCCCAGGTCCGCCGGCCCACGTACTTTCCTGAAATTCAGCCCTTGGACAGCCGGCGGCGCGCCTTCACCGCCGAGGCCAGCCCTTCGAGCACCGGCACCGTCTGCCCGAAGCCGATGCAGGCATCGGTGATCGACACGCCGTGCTTCAGCGCAACGCCGGGCTTCAGGTCCTGGCGCCCTTCCTCGAGGTGGCTCTCGATCATGATCCCGGTGATGCGGCGATCGCCGGCCGCGATCTGCGCCGCCACGTCCTCGGCCACCACGATCTGCCGCTGGTGCTGCTTGCTGCTGTTGCCGTGCGACACATCGATCATCACCTGCGGCCGCAGGCCGTTCGCCAGCAGCGCCTGGCAGCTGGCCTCGACGTCCGCGGCCGAATAGTTGGGCGCCTTGCCGCCGCGCAGGATCACGTGGCAGTCGTCGTTGCCGCGGGTCTCGAAGATCGCCGCCATGCCCATCTTGGTCATGCCCATGAAGGCATGCGGCGCGCGGGCCGCAAGAATGGCGTCGGCCGCCACCTTCACGCTGCCGTCCGTGCCGTTCTTGAACCCGACCGGGCAGCTCAGGCCCGACGCCAGCTGCCGATGGCTCTGGCTCTCGGTGGTGCGCGCGCCGATCGCGCCCCAGGCGATCAGGTCGGCGATGAACTGCGGGCTCAGCAGGTCGAGGAACTCCGTGCCCGTCGGCAGGCCCAGCGTGGTCAGCTCCAGCAGCAGGCGCCGCGCGCGTTCCAGGCCTTCGTTGATGGCGAAACTGCCATCGAGGTGCGGGTCGTTAATGTAGCCCTTCCAGCCCACGGTGGTGCGCGGCTTCTCGAAATAGGCACGCATCACGATCAGCAGGTCGTCCTGCAGCGAATCGGCCACCTTCTTCAGGCGCTGTGCGTATTCGATGGCCTGGTCGTGGTCATGGATGGAGCATGGTCCCACCACCACCACCAGACGGTCGTCGCGCCCGTGCAGCACGTCCGCGATTTCAGCGCGGCTGCGCTCCACCAGCGCCAGCGTGTTGTCGCGCACCGGCACGCGCTCCTGCAGCAGCGCGGGCGTCATGAGGGGGCGAACGGCGCCGATGCGCACGTCGTCGATGCGCGTGGTGTCCAGCGTGCTGTCGCGGGAGCCGATTTCGGCGTCGTGAAGGGGGTCGTCGAGGCGGGGCATGGTCGTGGGCCTGGTCTGGGTCTGGTCGTGATGGTGAACGGAGCGTCTCGCGCCGATTGTCGTCTCGAAGAACGGGGCGCAAGCGCCCCGCGGCGGGCTTGCCGCTAGCCCGTCAGAGCCTCGCACCGGCTTTCGATGCGGGCGTGCAGCAGCCCGAGCGCGGCGCACACCAGCCGCTGCAGCGCGCTGCGCTGGGCCGCATCGAAGAGCGGCGCGGGGTCTGCATCGGACAACGCGGCTTCTTGCCGGTCTTCGTCCCACGCGAGGAGCTGCGAGAGCGTCTGCACGCCCTGCACCACGTCGCGTGCGTCGTTGAGAAACTCAGCCTGGCTTCGCAGGGAAGCATCGAGCCCGTCGCCCTCGATCCATTCGAAGGGTCTGAACTGGGGTGCCGGGCGACGAGGCGCGGTCGAAGAAGAAGCGTGGGCCATGGGCCTCCAAGGATGTCGATTTGCAACAACCGACGCACTCGCTTCCCAACGAGGGCGGCAGCTCGAACGGGTAGGAAGACCGGGACATCCTTGCGGAAACCGGCAGGGCGCGAGCCCTCCCGCTCGAGCCGCCTAAAAAAGGAGCGCGAACGAAAAAGCCGCAGACCATGTGCGGTGACTGCGGCTTTCGTCGCAGGATGTCAGCGGGCTTCCCAACCCGGCCCCGCTCATCACGAGGCAGGGGCAATGTACGCGTTCTACAAAAAGCCCGTCAAGTCGAGGGGCGGGCGCGAGATGCTTGTGAAGGCCGTACCGGCGCCGCCACTGGCACCGGCATCGAGGTTGCACCGCAACCAGGACATTGAAGACAATAGATGCTTCAAACAAGCCAACGATCCGGCCGATCAGTCGCGCCCTTTCACCTACAACCTATCGGATGACTGAAGCCGAGCTCCTGCAACTGCTGGCACGCGGCGAAGACAGCCGCCACCAATTCAAACGCGATGCCACCAACGCCGACAGTCTGGCGGCCGAACTGGCGGCACTGGCCAACAGTGGTGGCGGAAGTCTGTTCATCGGCGTGGCCGACAACGCAAGCGTCACAGGATTGGATGCCCTTGCCGTGCGGCGGCTCAACCAGTTGATCAGCAATACCGCCAGCCAGCACATCCGCCCGCCATTGAGCCCCATCAGCCACAACGTGCAGACCGCACAAGGTCTGGTCATGGTGGTGCAGGTACCCGACGGCCTGAACAAGCCCTACATGGACCTTCAAGGCCGGGTATGGGTCAAAAGCGGTGCCGACAAGCGCCATGTGACGGCGCGCGAGGAAATGCAACGCATGTTCCAGCGCGCGGGCTTGCTGCAGGTCGACCAGGTACCTGTGCGCCATGGCTCGATCAGCGACATCGACGATCGCGCCTTCGCCCGTTATTTCGAGCGCCGTTATGGCGAGAGCCAAGGACAGGCCGGGTTGTCGCTGGCGCAGCTGATGGAAAACCTGCAACTGGCGCAGGACGGAGTGCCCAACTTGGCGGGGCTGTTGCTCTTTGGCAAGCACCCGCAAAGGCTGCTGCAGGTCTGCCAGATCGGCGCCGTGTGGTTTCCGGGCACTTACCTGGGCGACACGCGCTACCTCGACAGCGAGAACATCGACGGCACGCTGGAGGAGCAGTTCCAGCGCGGCATGGCATTCCTCAAGCGCAGCCTGCACCATGTTCAGGCTGGCAGGGGCTTCAATACGCTGGGGCAGTTGGAGATACCGGAAGAGGCTTTGGTGGAATTGCTGGTCAATGCGCTGGTGCACCGTGATTTCCTTGTGAGCGCCACGATTCGGTTGTTCGTATTCACCGATCGCGTGGAGATCATCAGCCCAGGACATCTGCCGGACAGCCTGACTCCAGAGCAGATTCGCACTGGTGTCTCCAACCGCCGCAACAGGGTGCTGGCCGAGCATGCGGCGCACATCCTGCCGTACCGGGGGCTGGGCACGGGGGTGCCACGAGCTCTGGGAGCCTGGCCGAGGATCGATCTCGTGGACGAGCGCGATGCCAACCAGTTCCGGGCCATCGTTTGGCGGACGGTGAGCGCATCGGTCACCCCCGAAGTCA
The DNA here is from genome assembly GCF_902712855.1 of Variovorax paradoxus. Classification (NCBI taxonomy): domain Bacteria; kingdom Pseudomonadati; phylum Pseudomonadota; class Betaproteobacteria; order Burkholderiales; family Comamonadaceae; genus Variovorax; species Variovorax paradoxus. The sequence continues at coordinate 1,232,285 of NZ_LR743508.1, read as the reverse complement.
CCCCCGAAGTCACCCCCGAAGTCACCCCCGAAGTCTTGCGCCTGTTGCAGGTGCTGAACGGCGAGAAGAGCCGCACCGAGATCATGGCTGCTCTCGGGCTGAAGGACGAAAAGCACTTTCGCGAGCGGTACCTGCAAGCCGCCATGGCGCGGGGCCTGGTTGCCATGACCATCCCCGACAGGCCCAGGAGCCGCCTGCAGCGTTATCGCATCACCGCCGCCGGGCAAACATGCTTGCATGCGCACTTGCCCCAGGAATAAGCCCATGCCGCCAGCCCCGTGGACCGGCGTTGGGCGCAACGACAGAGCTGCGTAAAAAGATCGATGGCTGTGGCATTCGAAACATGGTCAAGACAGGCTGTTGATTCTTTCCGCGACCGGCGGTCCGTCGACAGACACTGGAAGGCTGACCTTTTCGCCATAACCCTTGATCCGGGCATCAGAAGCAGCACATGCACGCCAGAGCCCACCCATCGAAGAAACAAAGAAGCCAATGAAAACCATCGACGAGATGCTGAATCTCGACCTGCTCACGCCCGACCAGCACCATCAGATCGGCGCCTGGATCGCGCGCGCCAACTCACCCGAAGAAATCCTGCAGATGCCCTCTGCACTCTGGCAAGCCGTGGAACGCGCCAGCGAGGTCATGGGCATCGACGCAGACCTGACCCGGCCGCCAGCACTCGACGCCGGCGGCGCCAACTAGCCACACCGACCTTGCACGCCTCACGCGCTTACACGTTTACACGCTCAACTGCCGCCTGCTCGACCAGAGGCTGACAAGCGCATCGAGCTCCGTGGGATAGAGCCGGTCGGGGCGCACGCATCCTTCCGCGACCACCACCAGGCTGCCGAGCGAAGCCTGCCAGCAGTTCTCGGAGAACTGCCTGAAGTGGCCGAGGCAGACATAGCCGAACGGCGCGGACAGGGAGAAATCGCACCGCCGCAGCAGCATGCCGTCGCTGCGCGCGCCTTCGACCTCCTTCGTCGACACGAGCACGTGCACACCATCGTCCTGGATGATGTTCTGCCTTGGCAGGATGGCCAAGAGCGGAGACGGGCGGTGAGGATGGGAATCGGGCATGACAGTCGATGTATCGGCAGCCGATGCCGGAATCTGAAGGCCGCGCCGGCGGGATCAGGGTTAGCACCCGCTTCGGGGCGCCCCGGAAGGCAACGAGCCAAAGGCTGACACCGTCGTTGCGGACAGGCCGTCAGATGGCGAACGCCACGCTGATAGAACCGGGCTTTCACCGGCATGCGCGCAGTTCGTGCGCGCGGCCGATCACGGGAGAGTTCCGATGTCCGAGACCCACAAGGCCATCCTGCAGAAGGCCAACGAGGCCATCACGCGGGGCGACTACGAAGGATTCCTGGCGTTCTGCACCGAGGACACGCGATGGACCTTCGTGGGCGAAACCGTGCTCGACGGCAAGCAGGCCGTTCGCGAATGGATGGCCGCCACCTACAAGGAGCCGCCCCGCTTCGAGGTGCACCGCCTGATCGCCGATGGCGACTCACTGGCCGCGGTCGGCGAGATCACGCTGAAGGACGAAACGGGCAAGGCCACGCGCAGCGCGTACTGCGATGTGTGGCGCTTGCGCGATGGCAAGCTGGCCGACCTGCAGGCCTTCGTGGTCGACGCCCGGCGGGAAGACGAATCGCCGGCGCGAGAGGGCTGAGGGGCTGATCCCGGTTCGCCCCTTCGCGCCGCGCCTCGCTCAATACGCGCCCGGCGGCTCCGGCTTGCGGAACAGCTTGTAGCGCGTGGCGCCCAGCAGATGCCCCAGCGGCGCCTTCAGGGTGTCGCGCAAGGCCGAGGTGCCCGGCGCGGCCGGCGAGATCTTCAGCGCCCTGCGCAGGAAGCGGTTGGCCTGGTACACCTGCGCGTGGCGCCGGGTGACCGAGGTGTAGAACGCGACGCCCAGCGACACCGACACGCCGTTGTCGGCGGTGACCCAGTCGGGCTCGGAACGCGTCATGTGCGGCGAGGTGCTCGGAAAGTAGATGCCGTCGCCCGGCGCTGTGTCGAAGTGATGGCCGCGCGCGCGGTACTCGTCCTTCAGTCGCACGCCTTCGAGCGTGCGGCCGACGATGAAATCTTCCACGGCCGGGGCACTGACCACCGTGCGGTCGTCGCGGTTCCACACGCTCATGGTCTTGCGGCCGTGCAGCTGCAGCCAGAAGTTGTTCTCCCGGTCGATGTGGAACGGCGTGACCGAAGGCGGCGCCGACAGGAAAATGAAGCCCGTGACCAGGAACACCCCCGGCTGTTCGCGCTCGATGTTCGGCCGCACGGTGTCGATGATCTTCTGCAGCAGGGCGGCATAGACCGGGTGCGTCTCGATGTTGTAGAGCGCCACCCACGACTTCGGCTCGTGGATGCGCTCGAACACCTCGTCGATGCTCTTGCCCAGCGGGTCCTTCGGATCGTGCTCGAAGTTCGACGCCTGCGTGATGCCCGGCCGCACGAAACGGCACTGCTTCAGCGGCGACAGGTACTTGGCCAGTTCGGCCAGCGCCGACAGCTGCAGCAACGGGTGCTCATGGAAATCGTGCTTCAACCGGTTGATCCGGTTCATGCTGAAGTCCGGCTCCAAAGGCCAGACACGGTATCCAGGACGTGAAGCCTGAATGGGCAGCCGTGCGGGGGCGACCGCGAACGGGTCAGGATGCGCTGAGCGCAGTTGCGTAAGCATGGTCTCTCTCCAGTGTTGTTTTAATACTGGAGAGAAGGCTAGACGTAACAGGAAACGGCGCAAATCCCCTGGTTTCGAGGCGCCTTTGCAACAAATGAAACTTCATGCGTCGCCAATGACGGTCGTGCGGCTGGCTGCGGCCATCGCTGGCGCGCCATGGCGGCCGGCCGCGGTTGCCTGCTTGCAGGCCGGCCTCAGACGAATTGCAGATCCTTCGGCGCGACCCCGTCGAAGACACGGCCCAGCTGCGCCGGCGACAGGCCGTACATCCGCTGGAACAAGCCGCCGAACACCGCGCGGTACTCGTTGAGCACCGGCCAGTCGCGGTTCTGGAACAGCGTGGCCTGCGTCAGGGCCTGCTGCTCGCCCACCACGCGCCCGCCGGCCTGCGCCGCGAGCCCGCCGCCGAGCACCCAGTACACGGTGCCATGCCCGTGGTCGGTGCCGCGATTGCCGTTCTCGCGGAAAGTGCGGCCGAACTCGCTGATGACGACCACCACGGTCTGGCGCCATGCGTCTTCGCCCATTTCCTGCGCGAAGCCGGCCACGCCGCGGCCCAGTTCCTCGAAACGGTTGGCCAGATAGCCGGTGGCGGCGCCCTGCCCCACGTGCGTGTCCCAGCCGCCGACGTCGACGAAGCCCAGGTCGAAGCGGTCGCGCATCAGGAGCGCCATGCGCCGCGCGACCAGCTCGAAGCCCTTCGCGCTCATGGCGTTGCGGCTGGCGGCGTCCATCTCGGCCTGCACGGCGCGCATGACCTCGTCGCGCACCTGGAAGCCCTCGGCCACGGGTTGCGCGAGCGAGGTGTTGCGGTACATGGCCGCGATGACCTGGCTCTGGCGTGCGTCGATCCCCGGGCGCGCGTTGCCTGCGAGCGCCATGTTGGCGGTCCTGGCATCGCCGCGCATCGAGACCGGCAGCTGGTCGGTGAAGGCGATCGGCGACACGTCGGTGATCGGGCCCGCGCCGAGCACGCCCGCCAGGCGGTTGAGGAAGCCCGAGCGGTAGTCGCGCCGCCGGTCGAGCGCCTGCCCGAGTTCGATGGAGTCCTGCGTCTCGAAGTGGCTGCGCGTGAGGTCGTCCGTGCCGGCGAAGGCGATGAACGCGGCCTGCTTCTGCTGGAAGAGCGGCATCACGCTCTGCGCGAGCGCGGGGTGCAGGCCCCAGTCGCTGTCGAGCGGCAGTGCCCCGTTGGCCGCGCCGGGACGCGCGATCGCGATGTTGGGGCGCGAGGCGTAGTAGAAGTCGCTCGAGATGGGCACCAGCAGGCTGTTGCAGTCGTAGGCGCCGCGCAGGAACACGACGAGCAGCTTGGCGCCTTCGGCGGCCGGCGCGGCCATGAGCCGGCCCGCAGCACCTGCGAAGGGGGCTGCGGCCATGAGTTTCAAGAGGTCTCTGCGTTGCATGACGTGTCCTTTCTACGCATTGCTCCTTCCCCCTCTGAGGGAAGGTTGGATGGGGGCACGACGGCCTTCACAACCGTCGCGGCGCTTCATCGAACGCCGCTTGCCCCCACCCCTGCCCTCCCCCAGAGGGGGAGGGAGGAAAAACCCGAAGCCGCGTTAGCGGCACTCCTGCATTGCTCCTTCCCCCTTTGGGGGAAGGCTGGGATGGGGGCAAGCGGCGCTCGTCTCACCCGGACCTTCGATACCACGCCGTAGCGCCCTCACCCCAGCCCTTTCCCGCAAGCGGGAGAGGGGGCAACAGCCACCCGCCTCGCTTGCGCCTTGCGCCCTCCCCTGTTGGCGCAAAAGGGGCAGCAGCCAGCGTTCGCTCGTGCACTACTCCCTCCGATGGCTGAGAGACAGGCAAACAGCCATAGATTCGCTCATGCATTGCCCCCTCTCCCGCTTGCGGGAAAGTGCTGGGGTGAGGGCGTGGCCCTTCGCAAGCGCGCCGCCCACGCTCTCCCTCGAAGAGAAAAGCAGAAAACCATCACCGCCTCATCAGCTCCGGCGAAGCCAGCAGGAAGGTGTTCCATTCCTGCGGGTTCTTCGCCTGCGCCAGCGCCTCGCGCGTGTCCGCGCCCAAGACGCCCTGCATCGTGCGCACCGCATGCGACTCGGCCAGTTGCGGAAAGGTGGGCTTCTCCAGCGGCGCCTTGTCGTCCGTGCGGAACAGCACGGCCCCGTTCGCGCCGATGGCGCGCGCGATCTCGAAGCGCGTGTTCATCTGCCCGGCACTCGCCCATGCCGCCTCGTTCAGCGGATAGCCATCGGGCGTCTCGTGCCCGTACAGCGGCTCGCCCATGCGGTTGATCCAGTTGAGCATGGGATTCACGTTGAGCGCCACGCGGTCGTCGTATGCGAGCCGCACGCCGGCCATCACGTAGTGCACCGGGTCGCGGAACTTGCGGCCGAGCGACGCGGCGAACTCGGGCGACTCGAAAAGCGTCTTCAGCGTGGCGGCGATGTCGCCGTCGCTGCGTGTGAACGCCGCGGCCATGCGTTCGACCAGCGCCTGCGGCGGATCGTCCGACACGAAGTACACAGCGAGCTTGCGCGAGACGAAACGCGCGGTGGCGGGTGCGCGCGCAAGGCGGTCGAGCGCCTCGTCGGCCTCGGCCAGGCCGCGGCTTTCAATGGGCTGGCCCAGCAGCGTCTTCGGGCCGTAGTCGTGCCTGTTGGGGTTGAACTCGAACAGGCCCTTTCGCACGTAGTCGGCCCGCAGTGCCGGACGTACGTTGGGCGGCGGCGCATCGAGCGGCTGGTAGCTCACGCCCACGCCGGTGAGCACGCGCGCAAGCTCCTGCACGTCGGCCTGCGAATAGCCGCTGCCCACGCCCATGGTGTGCAGCTCCATCAGTTCGCGCGCGTAGTTCTCGTTGATGCGGTTGGCGGCGTTCTGCGCGTTGTCGAGATAGCGCAGCATCGCCGGATGGTGCAGCGTGGCACCGAGCAGCTCGCGGAACTTGCCGAGCGCATGCGGGCGGATGGCGTTCTCCTCGTAGTCGCCCACCATCGCGCGGATGTTGTCCTTGCGCAGGTTGACGTTGAAGTGGTTCATCCAGAACCAGGTCATCTGCTCCTGCAGCTGGTTGGGCGAATACAGCGCGCGCAGCACGAAGCGTTGCTGCGCCTCTCTTGCGAGAAGGTTGAGCTGCTGCTGGTAGGCCTGGCGCGCGGCCTTCTTCTGCGCTTCGTCGGGCAGCGCGTCGGCGGCCTTGCGCTGTGCATCGAGCGCGGTCACGAGCTGGTCGAGCGGGGTGCGCGAAATGGCCATGGCGTCGATCTGCGCCTGCGCGGCAGCCGGCAGCGGCGCGGGGCGCGGGTTGAGTTGGTCACGCATCCACAACGACAGCCCGCGCTGCGCGAGCTGCGCGTCGCTGCTGGCGTTGGCGCCCCAGCTCACGCGGTCGAGCCAGCGCAGGCGCGTGGCTTCGTTCACCGGCGCCGAGGGCAGCGACACCGACACCAGGGGCCGGCGGTCGCCCGGTGCTTTCGCAGGCCGCGAGCAGGGCCAGCGCGCACGCGCCAAGCGCCATCGACGCGCGGCGCATGGAGAAGCGCGAAGCAGCGACAGGCACCGCCCTCACTCCCTGCGCATGTCGTGGTGGCGCACATCGCCGATGGCGTGCTGCGCGGTGGCGAGCGCCAGGTCGACGTGTGCCAGGCCGCGTTGCTGGAACGGCCGCGAGCGCGGGTCGTCTTCTTCGCGCGCCACGTCGGAGCGCACCTTGCGCAGCAGGTCGGCCGCCACGTGCAGGCGGCCTTCGCGCGGCAGCCATGCATCGGTGGGCTCGCGCCATTGCACGGGCTTGCCGTCGAGCCATGCGGCTTGCTGCAGGTCGCCGATGGCGGCATGGATTTCGTCGACCACCACCTGTTCGTCGCGCGAGACCTGCCCGTCTTCGGGCCGGCGGTGCTCCACCTGCCACGCAGCGGTGCGCAGGTCGGACAAGGCGTGCAGGTAGAACGGATGCTTGCCGTATTCGTCGGCTTGCGCGGGCAGCGAGACCGCCGCCACGAGGGCAAGCGCGACGGCCGAGGCGGCCATGAGGCTTTTCTTCTTCATCAACATCTTCGGGGCTCCTGAGGTGACAGCAAATTCAAGGATGCCTCCTCAACCGCGGAAACCCGCGCCGCGTTGACGCTCTTTACCTTCGTAACGCTGCGCAAAGATGACGCCGCGACGCCCCCGAAGTCAGGCCACGGACAGGCTCGGCGGTGCAGCCCCGGCGATCTGCCGCAGCGCGCGCTCGAACACCTCGACCGGCTGGCCGCCGGAGATCAGGTGCTGGTCGTTGATGATGATGGCGGGCACCGAGTGGATGCCGGCATCGGTGTACATGCGCTCGCGATCGCGGGTTTCCTGCGCATACGCGTCGCTGTCGAGAATCTCGCGCGCGCGCACCGGGTCGAGGCCCGCCTCGGTGGCCGCGCGCACCAGCACGTCGGGGTCCGAAGGATTCTGGCTGTCGGTGAAGTAGGCCTTCAGCAGCAGCTTCTTCAGCGCTGCCTGCCTGGCCGGGCTCTCGAGTTCGGCCCAGTGCAGCAGGCGATGGGCGTTGAAGGTGTTGTAGACGCGGGGGCGGCCGTCGGGGCTGAACTCGAAGCCGACAGCGGCGCCGCGCTGGCGGATCATTTCGCGCGACTGCGCTTGCTGCTCGCGCGTGGAGCCGTATTTTTCGTTGAGGTGCTCGAAGGTGTCCTGGCCTTCGGCGGGCATCTGCGGGTTCAGCTCGAAGGGCTGGAAATGCAGTTCCGCGGTGACGTCGGGCGCCACGTTCTTCAATGCCGCCTCGAGCGAGCTGAGCCCCACGGCGCACCAGGGGCAGGACACATCGGAGACGAAGTCGATCTTGAGGTGGGAAGTCATGGCGCCATTTTTCCCGGCGCCTGCAACCCTTGGTGCGCGAAAGGTCTTCGGCCTTTCGCGCACCGGCCGCTGCGTCAGGCCGTGGCCTTGGCCATGCGTGCGGTGGCCATGGTCTGCTCGCGCAGGCGGTCGTATTCCTGCTTGTCGACCGGCACCGCGTCGGGCTTGCCCAGGTCCTTCATGTGGATGCGGTACGTCTCGCGGGCACTCATGGCCGCCAGGGCTGCAAGCACGGTCACCGCGAAGGTGATGGCACCCACTGTGAGCCACACGTTGGTCGAGCCCGGAGGCGCCACGGCGGCGAACAGGGCCGGCAGCAGCGCGGTGACGGTGGTGCCGACGTTCTGCGAGATGGCCATGGCCGACACGCGGTTGCGGGTGCGGAACAGCTCCGGATAGAAGCTCGGGAAGGTGGCGTTGTAGCCCTGGTACACGATGCCCCACATCAGCAGCGACATCGCGATGGCCAGCGGCACGTTGCGGATGCTGATGGCGTACAGGTACACGAACGAGAGCAGGCCCGAGGCGAGTGCGCCCACGATGATCGGCGGGCGGCGGCCGATGCGGTCCGACAGGTTGCCCACGTAGGGGATGACGATCACGGCCAGGATGTTGCCCAGCACCGGAATCCAGAGATAGACGTCCTTCTGGAAGCCGATGCCGTAGGCCGCCTGCACGGCATAGGCCGCGCCGAACACGGTGGCCACCACCGGAATGACGTTCATCAGCGCCATGCAGACCACGCGCAGCATGTCGGCCCAGCTGTCGGTGAAGGCCTGGATGATCGGCGCCTTGGCCGTCTCGCCCTTCTGGTCGACTTCGGCGAAGGCCGGGGTCTCGTCGACTTCGCGGCGGATGATGTAGCCGGCCACGATGACCAGGAAGCTCAGCAGGAACGGAATGCGCCAGCCCCACGAGTTGAATGCTTCCTCGGGCATGTAGTGCGCCAGCGGCAGGAACACGGCGGCCGCCAGGATCTGCCCGGCCTGCACGCCCTGCAGCGTGAAGCTCGCGAAGAAGCCGCGGCGCCCGAAGGGCGCGTGCTCCAGGATCATCGAGCTCGCGCCCGAGATCTCGCCGGCCACGGCGAAGCCCTGGATCAGGCGCAGCAGCACCAGCAGCGCGGGTGCCAGCAGGCCGACCTGGTCGTAGGTCGGCAGCAGGCCCACGGCCACGGTCGAGAAGCCCATCAGGAACATGCACAGCACGAGCACCTGCTTGCGGCCGTGCGTGTCGCCCCAGTGGCCGAGCACGAAGGCGCCGATGGGGCGTGCGACATAGCCCACGCCGTAGGTCGCGAGCGACGCGATGATGGCGGTCTTGGGATCGCCCTTGGGAAAGAAGATCTGCGGAAAGATCAGCGCCGCCGCGGTGGCGTAGATGAAGAAGTCGTAGTACTCCAGCGCCGAGCCGATCCAGCCGCTTGCCGCGGCCTTCTTCGACTGGTGCCTGCCTTGCGGCTCACGGGCTGTGGTGTTGGCCATGTGTGTCTCCAGTGTTGACGGGTAAGTGATCGGAAAAGCCAGCGAAATCAATCCTGCGCCTGCGAAGCCATGCGCGCCGGTGCATTGAGGGCGCCGTACGCGTCGTAGCTGCCCACGCGCTGCGCGACCTCGAAGAACAGTCCACCCTCGAAGCTCTCGGTATAGATATGCAGGTAGTCGCCGGCCGGCGAACGGTCGAACAGCACGCCCGCTTCGCGCAGGCGCGCCAGCAGCTCGGGCGCGATGTCGATGCGCGTGGCCAGGTCGTCGTAGTAGTTGTCGGAAATCGGCACGAAGCGCGTGCCATTGGCGCGCAGCGCCTTCACTGCCGCAAAGATGTCCTCGCAGCCCAGCGCGATGTGGTGCACCGCGCCGCCGCCGGTCACGCTCAGCGTGCGCGCGGTGCGGGTGCGCTGGCTCAGCGACACGTTGAGCACCAGGCGCAGGCTGCGGTCGGCATTGGCCACGCCGCGGCTGCGGATGAGGCCGAACGGATCGGCCAGCTCCAGGCTCTCGCTGGGCTCCAGGCCGAGCACGGCGCGCGTGAACAGCACCCAGGTGTCCTGCTGGTCCACGGCCAGGCCCAGCGCGACGTGGTCGATGCGCTGAAGCCCCGCATCGTTCGCGCCCGCGCCTGCATCGTCGAGCACGAAGTCGGCCTCGTACAGGCCGTTGGCACCCAGCGCCTCGGGCACGAAATGGATCAGGTTGCCGCCAGGCGCCACGATGGCCGGCACGCGCAGTTCGTTGGGGCCGACCGGGCTGTCGTGGCGCTGCGAGCGCATCGCGGTGGCGCGGCCCACCGCGGCCAGCGGGTCGTCGCAACGCACGCCCAGCGCACACACCGAGGTGCCGTGCGCCTCGAAGCGCTGGCGCGCGAAGGAGTCGGGCTGCGCATTCACGATCAGGTTGATGTCGCCCTGGCGGTACAGCGTCACCGCCTTGGAGCGGTGCGTGCCGATGCGGCGGAAGCCCAGTTGCGGCAGCAGCACGGCCAGCGTCGCGGCCGAAGCCTCGTCGGCCGCGAACTCGATGAACGACAGGCCGGAGAGTGCCGGCACCGGCGGCGGATTGAAGAGCTCCACGCGCTGCGGCTGCACCGGTTCCGCCGCGGCCATGCGCTGGCGCGCCTCGCTCTCGAGGTACAGCAGCGAGCGCATCGCGTCCACCGCGGTGCGGCGGTTGGGCGTCTCGCGGAAGATGTCGTTGAAGATCTCCAGCGACAGCGGCCCGGTATAGCCCGCGCGCAGCACCTGCTCGAAGAAGCCGATGACGTCGAAGTCGCCCTGGCCCGGGAACGAGCGGTGGTGGCGCGCCCACTGCAGCACGTCCATGGCCAGCAGCGGCGCGTCGGCCATCTGAAGAAAGAAGATCTTCTCGCCCGGGATGCCGGCGATGCCCGCCGGGTCGTCCTTCAGCGAGAGCGTGTGGAAGCTGTCGAGGATCAGGCCCAGGTGCGCGTGATCGGCCTGCTTCACGATGTTCCAGGCCTGGCCGTACAGCGAGGTATGGCGGCCCCAGGCCAGCGCCTCGAAGCCCACGCGCAGGTTGCGGCGCGCGGCGCGCTCGGCGAGTTCGTGGAGTTGGGCGGCGGCCAGCGCCGGGTCGTTCGCGCACAGCGGCGAGGTGTTGGAGCAGCACAGCACCAGCGGCGCGCCCATGGCCTCCATCAGGTCGAACTTGCGCTCGGCGCGCTCCAGGCTGCGGCGGAACTGCGCCTCGGGCATGGCCTCGAAGTCGCGAAAGGGCTGGTAGAGGTCGATCGTCAGGCCCAGGTCGCCCGCGATGCCGCGAAGCTCGGAGGCCGTGCCCTTGAAGTTGATGAAGTCGGCCTCGAACAGCTCGATGCCGTCGAAGCCGGCGGCCGCGACGGCATCGAGCTTCTGGCGAAGGGTGCCGCTGAGGGACACGGTGGCGATGGAGCGGTGCATGGGGTGGACTTTAGGAACACCCGACGCGCGCCACAATCGATTCAGCGCTCCACTGATCGATGATCGATCAAATACGTCCGTTAATCGAACGAAATACGGGATACACCTAGGTTCGGTACCCCGCGCCGCGCGCTCAAAGACTGCGCCAGAAATCGATCAGCAGTTGCGCGAATTCCGCCGGACGCTCCACGGCGCTCACGTGCGCCGCATCGATCGTGGCCAGCCGCGCCCCCGGAATGGCCGCCGCCACGGCCTCGGACATGGCCATCGGCGTGGCCAGGTCCTGCAGGCCGCCGATCACCAGCGTGGGCACGGCGATGCGGCGGTTGCTCTCGCGGAAGTCGATGGCCGCCACCGCGTTGCAGCTGGCGATATAGGCCTGCGCGTCGGTGCGCACCAGCGTGTCGCGCAACTGGCCGGAGGCCACCGCGCCCTCGGGCGTGGCGGCGAAGGCCGGCGTGAGCCAGCGCGAGACGGCGCCGTCGGCGATGGCGGCCACGCCCTGGGCACCGACGGTTTCCGCGCGGGCGCGCCAGGGCGCCTGGTCGGGATAGTGGGCCGACGAATTGGCGATGACCACCGTCTTCAGCAGCTCGGGGTGGCGCACGGCCAGCGCCTGCGCCGTCATGCCGCCCATCGACAGGCCCACGAAGTGCACCGGCTCGCCGCCCGTCTCGCGCCGGATGAGCTCGGCCGCGTCCTGCGCGAGCGTCTCGATGCGCAACGCGCCGGGCACCACCTCGGAGGCGCCATGGTTGCGGTGGTCGTAGCGCAGCACGGTGTGGGCGCGCGCCAGCTGCGCGGCCACGGCGTCCCACATGTGCAGGTCGCAGCCGAGCGCATGGCTGAGCACGACGAAGGGGCCTTCGCCTTCGCGGACGACATTCAAACGGGTCATGGTGTGGTTTCCTTGGTTGGGTGTTGCAGGCGCGGCAGCCAGAAGAACGCGATGGCCATCAGCACGCAGCCGGCGCACAGCATGGGCACGACCATCGGCCAGGCGCCGTTGGAGTAATCGTTGTCGACGAAGCGCGCGGCCAGCTGGCCCACGCAGAACGCGACCATCATCATGCCGAAGCCCGACCACGACACGGCCCGGCCCGCCAGGTGCGGCAGGTCGCCCACCGCGCCGGCCTGGCCGCAGGGCTGGTGGATGCCGTGGCCCAGGCAGTACACCGCGTGGCCCACGAGCAGCGGCACCGCGCTCGGCGGCAGCAGCAGGCAGCCCAGCGCCTGGATCACCGGCCCCGCGAGGCTCAGCGATGCGCCCAGCCGCACGGTGCGCACCGGGCCATAGCGCCGCAGCAGGGTGCGGCACATGGTGGTGCTGAAGATGTAGACCAGCGAGCCGCCCGCAGGGATCCACCCGTACCACGCGGGCGACCAGCCGAGGTAGCCGATGTAGACCATCGGCGACAGCAGCAGGAAGCAGAACAGCCCGCCGTACGTGGTGGCGGCCACCGAGGCCCACGCGCGAAACGAACGGCTCGCGAACACGGCGCGCGTGCTGCCGCGCGGCGCGGACGACTCGCCGCTGCCCGGCGCGACCGGCCTGCGCGTCTCGCCGAACGCATGCCAGCACATCGCGAACAGCACCGAGGCATAGAGCGCCATCGCCACCATCACCCAGCGCCAGCCCGCGCCCTGCACCAGCCATGCGCCGAGCAGCGGCGCCAGCAGCCCCACCACACCCAGGCCGGTGAGGCCGCGCGCCATCACGTGCGGGCCTTCGTGCGCGGGGTACAGGTCGCGCACGGCCGCTCGCGAGCACACGAGGATGGCGGCCATCGAGAAGCCCTGCAGCGTGCGCCAGCCCGCCAGCAGGGCAACGCTGCCCGCCAGTGCGCCGCCCAGCGCAGCGACGATGTAGCAGCCGAGCCCCGCGAGCAGCACCGGCCGGCGGCCGAAGCGATCGGCCAGCGGGCCGCACAGCAGCTGCGCAAAGCCGAAGGCCAGCACGAACAGCGTGAGGCTGGTGCTGGCCGAACCCAGCTCCTTCGCAATGGCGGGGAGCGCGGGAAGATAGCTGTCGGTGGCCACCGGCTGCGCCGCGAGCAGCAGCGGCAACAGCAGCGTGAAGCTGAGGTCGAACCGGCCCTTGCGCGGGGCGTCCGGCGCGCTCACCTGGAGGCGGGCTGGGGGGCCGGCGCCGCCGCCAGCAGGCCCTTCTCGCGCAGGATGCCGGTGGCGATGCCGAAGGCATGGTTGGCCACCGGCACGCCGCAGTAGATGGCGGCCATCATGATCACTTCCTTGATGTCCTCGGGCGTCAGGCGCGACTCGGGCGGACCGTCGAGCGCGGCGCGCACGTGCATCGCGAATTCCTCGTACGCATGGATGCCCAGCATCATCGACAGCACCATGTAGCGGCGCGTCTTGTCGCCCAGCGCGGGTCGGCCCCAGATGTCGTTCCAGGCGTGGCGCGTGATGAGTTCCTGGAACTCGGCATTGAACCCGTTGCGGTTGGCGAGCGACTTGTCGACCCACGCGTCGCCGAGCACGCGGCGGCGGTTGACGAGGCCGGATTCGTAGCCTTCGGCCGGCACTTCGGGCGTTGCGGGAAATTCGGGGGCGGTCATTTCGGAGGTTCCTTGTGTTCTTCGTGTTGGGCCAGCCGGACCTGCAGCGCCTTCACTTCGGCGAGCGCGGCCTGGCCGGCGTTGTGAGCGAGCGCGGGGTCGAACCATTCGTCGGCCGCGTCGCGCGGGAGTTCGGCACGCAGCCGGTCGATGTTGGCGCGCATGCGCGCGGCGTCCACCTGCAGGCCGGGCAGCGCGCCCGCCATGGCGCGCACGCTGCCGTGCGCCGACATCAGCAGCTGCGGCCATTCGCCCAGCTCGGCCTGCCACGCGCCGAGAGCGCGTTCGTGCTGTTGCGGCATGGCGCCCAGCAAGGCGGCCACGCGCTGCGGCGCGCGGTGCGCCGCGGCAATGGCGACCATCGAGGCCACCGGGTTGCGCTTGTGCGGCATGGCCGACGAGCCGCCGCGCCCGGGCTCGCTGGGCTCGGTGACCTCGGCCACCTCGTACTGGCCCAGCAGCGCGATGTCGACCGCGACCTTGCCGAGGCTGCCGGTCATCAGGCCGAGTTCGCACCCCAGCGCCACCCATTCGTCGCGCTGGGTGTGCCAGGTGGCGCCGGGGTCGCCCAGGCCCAGTTCCCTGGCCATGCGCTTGCGCACCGCCGGGCCCTGGCCCTTCATCTGCGCCAGCGTGCCCACGGCACCGCCCAGCTGCAGCTGCAGCGCGTGCTTTGCGGCCTCGCGCAGCCGGATGCGGCTGCGCACCAGCGGCGCGGCCCAGCCGACGCACTTGAAGCCGAAGCTGGTGACCGAGGCCGGCTGCATCAGCGTGCGCGCGAGCATCGGCGTTTCGGCATGGGTCACGGCAAGGCGCAGCAGCGCGTCGGCGGCGCGGGCCAGGTCGGCCTCGACCAGTGCCACCGCTTCGCGCGTGACCAGCGCCATCGCACTGTCGATCACGTCCTGGCTGGTGCTGCCGAAGTGCACGAACGGCGCGGCGTCCGCGTTGAACAGCCCCACCGCTTCGCGCAGCGCCTTCACCAGCGGAATGGCGACGCTGCCGGCACGGCCGCTCTCGCGCACGATCTTGGCCACGTCGAACAGCTCGACCTTGCAGCTGCTCACGATCGAGTGCGCCGCGCTCTCGGGAATCAGCCCTTCGGCGGCCTGCGCGCGCGCCAGCGCCGCCTCGAAGCGCAGCATGGCGTCGACGAAGGCGCGGTCGCTGAAGGCGCCCAGCGTCTCGGAGGTGGAAAGAAAGCCTTCGAAAATGCTCATGCGGTGGCCCTGCCTTTCAGTACTTGAGCTGCGCGACGGCGCGCAGCTCGTCGGGCGACGCCGTGCCGAAGCCGAAGAACTCGAGGTACGCCGGGATCATCTCGAACAGCATGTCGGTGCCGACCTGCACGGCGCAGCCCTTGGCCTTTGCGGCCTGCAGCAGCGGCGTGAACTCGGTCTTCATCACGACCTCGCCGACGAAGGTGGAAGGGTCGATGCGATCGACGTCGAAGGGCAGCGGGTCGCCGTCCTTCATGCCGAGCGGCGTGGCATTGACCACCACGTCGTAGCCGGCCGGGTCCTTCGAGCCGGTGGCCACCTTCATCTGCGGATAGTTCTCGCGCAGCCGCGCCGCGAGTGCATTGGCCGAGGCCTCGCTCATGTCGAACAGCATCAGCTCGGCCGCGCCGGCGGCCGCGATCGACGCCGCGATGGCCGAGCCCACGCCGCCCGTGCCCGACACCAGCACGCGCGTGCCCTTGAACAGGCGCCCCTTGCGCTCCACGCCGCGCACGAAGCCCGCGCCGTCAAACTGATCGCCCAGCAGCGTGCCGTCGGGGCGCTTGAGGATGGCGTTGCAGGCGCCGGCCACGCGCGCAGTGGGCGTCACCTCGTCGACCAGCGACATGGTCGTGACCTTGTGCGGCATGGTCACGAGCGCGCCGCGCAGGTTGCTGAACCTGAAGATCTGCGGCAGCGAGGCCGCGTAGTCCTCGGGCTTCACACCCATGGGCACGACCACGGCGTCGATGCCCTGCTTGTCGAACCAGGGGTTGTAGATCATCGGGGCCTTGAAGGCCTCGGTGGGGAAACCCAGGTGGGCGATGAGGGTGGTCTTGCCGGAAATCATTGGGGAATCACTCTGTGCAATCAAAGGTCGACGAAGGTTTTCTTCCATGCCGCGGAACCGGCCTTGCCGGGCCGCAGGCATTGGCCCCTGCCAGGGGGTTGGCGTTGCGACGCGAAGCGCGCGAAGCCTGGGGGTGAGCCATCTACGCCACGCTCGGCGAGTGGTAGCGCAGGGGCTGCGCGATTTCGGCCTGCATCGCCGGGGGATAGATGATCTCGCGCAGGAAGCCGGCGTCGGCCTGCATGGCCTCGGCTGCGTCGAGGTGGCCGAAGTAGCGGAAGTAGTGCGGCATCTGCTGGATGAGCATCTCGAAGCCCGCCTGCGCATTGAGGCCGCGCGCGCGGGCTGCCTGCACCAGCGGCGTGGGCTGGTTGCGCAGCAGGATGTCGAACAGCGCCGCGTGGCTGTCCATGCGGGTCACGTCGACCGGCAGCGCGTCGCCCTCGACCAGGCCCAGCGGCGTGGCGTTGATGACGAGGTCGTAGCCCTCGGGCGCGTTGCTTTCCACCGCGACCACCGTGGCGTCGAAGAAGGCGTCCAGCTTGGCGGCGACGCCGGCCGCCTTGCCGGCCGCGGTGTCGTGGAACGCGATGTGCTCCGCGCCGTTCACCGTGCCGCCCTCGGCGAGCGCCACGCCGATGGCCGCGGCGCTCACGCCCGCGCCGAGGATCAGCACGCGCTTGCCGCGGAAGGGAATGTTGCAGTGGTCGAGCGCACCGATGAGGCCTTCGCCGTCGAACAGGTCGCCCTCGAGCTGGCCGCCTTCGGTGCGGCGCACCACGTTGACGGAGCCGGCCACGCGGCCGAACAGCCCGCAGCCGTCGAGCAGGTCGACCACCAGCGGCTTGTGCGGCGGCGCGATCACCATGCCGCGCAGGTTGCGCGCAAGAAAGGCCGACTTGAAGAACACCGCGAAGTCGCGCACCGGCACCTGCATCGGCAGCAGCACCGCGTCGATGTCGAAACGCTCGAAAGCCGCGTTGAACATGCGCGGCAGGCGCACGTTGCGGACCGGGTCGCCCGGAATCAGGTACGCCTGGGTGCTGCCGCGGATGGAATGGCTCATGTGCGTGTTTCCGTTCGTCAATCGCTCTTTTCGAGGCCGGATGCCGAGCTTTATAGTCGCTTCGCGTCGTCCTTGCAGCGCTAAGGCCGAACAAGCGTGCGATTATCGAACATATGATTTCGACAATCGCACGATCCAAGGGTTTTCCGGGATGCCACCGGCATGCAGCGGCGCCCGCGCCGCAGGCACACTTCCGGCCATGAGCACCACGCCAAAGGACCACCTCCGCGACAGCCAGAGGGACGACGCCGCGCCGCCGCCGGGCCTGGACAAGCGCGACTGGATCGCCGGCCTCGAGCGTGGCGTGAGCATCATCGAGGCCTTCGACGACGCCAATCCGCGCCTGACCGCCAGCCAGGCAGGCCAGCGCACGAACATGACCCGCACCGCCGCGCGGCGCTACCTGCTCACCCTGCAGCACATGGGCTACGTGGCGAGCGACGGCAAGCTGTTCTGGCTCACGCCGCGCGTGCTGCGGCTGGGCCGGTCGTACCTGGAATCGGCGCGGCTGCCGCGCGTGGTGCAGCCCTTCCTGCAGCGGGTGGCGGCCGGCACGAACGAGATCGCCTACCTCAGCGTGATGGACGGCGACGAGGTCGTCTACATCGCACGCAACGGCCCCAATCGCAGCATGAGCACCGGCTACGTGCTGGGCGCGCGCGTACCGGCGCAGGTCACTGCGTCGGGGATGCTGATGCTCGCGCTGCGCAGCGACGCCGAGCTCGGCGAGTGGCTCGCCACGCGCCAGCTGACCGTGTTTACGTCGCACACCATCGCGAGCATGGAACGCATGAAGCTCGAACTGGCGCGCATCCGTGCGCAGGGCTGGGCGCTGTCGGAACAGCAGCTCGACCTGAACTCGCGCGGCATCGCGGTGCCGCTGCGCGATCGCCACGGCACGCTGGTGGGCGCGCTGAACATCACCATGCCGATGGGCCACGAGAGTTCCGAAGATGCGGTGGCGCGCGTGCTGCCGGTGCTGCGCGAAACCGCGCAGGCCATGCGCAACCTGATCTGACATGGCCATTCCCGCGCCCCTTCTTCCCGATTGGACCCGCCAATCCAGGCCGGTGGACGGCGTGCAGGTGGACATCGGCTTCGCGATTTCGCCGACCTTCTATTACGGCCCGGAGAACGACTTCTCGGCTGCACAGTGGGAGGCCCTGCGCGATCCGCTGGTGCAGCCCGCCATTGCGCTCGTGGAGCGGCACTTCGTGCTGTCCGCCGACGCCATCGGCAGGGAAGACCAACTGTGCAGGCACTACCGCGACGTGCTCGACAAGGCGGCCCTCCACGGCAGGGACCCGCGCCGCGGCGCATATTTCTGGAACCGGCCGGTGGTGCATGCGCCGGGAGGGCTCGTGCTGAGTTTTCCGTGGCACGACCACTTCATCGAGGGTCGGCTCTTCATCGAGGCGCTCGACACCCGAAAGGCGGGCGAAGTCTTCTCCTACTACGAACAGGGCTGGGCGTTCGAACTGCACCTGCACGACGGCACGCTCTACATGCACGAAAGCGACCCGGACTCGGGCGAAACACACCACAACCTGCGCTTTGCACACGAACCCGTGAGGTCGCAGGCTGCCGGCGTACTCGCGCGCACCGAGGGGCTCATCGCCCGGCTGGCCCGCGAATTCGGCCGCGACTACTGGACCACCCGCGACTGACTGACAGCATTCCGACAGCATCTCCCGGGCACGATGCGGGCTTTCAAACACAAGCGCTGGAGACAACAAGCCCATGTCCGCCCTGTTACCGAACGACTTCCCCCTGAACCGCCGCCACTGGCTGCAGGCCGGCAGCGCCCTCGCCCTCGGCGGGATGCTGCCCTCGCAGGCCTCGGCGCAGGACACCTGGCCGAGCAAGTCGGTCCGCTTCGTGGTGCCGTTCGCGCCGGGCGGCAGTTCGGAGATCGTCGCGCGCTCGACGGCCGCCGAACTCTCGCGCACGCTCGGCCAGAGCGTGTTCGTCGACAACAAGCCCGGCGCGGCCGGCAACATCGCCATGAGCGAAGTGGCGCGCGCCACCGACCAGCACACGCTGATCCTCGGCCACATCGGCACGCTGGCGGTCAACCCGTACATCTTCGCCAAGCTGCCCTACGACGCCAACAAGGACTTCAAGCCCGTCAGCCTGCTGGCCAAGGTGCCGAGCCTCTACGTGGTGCACCCCGACGTGCCGGCGAAGAACCTGAAGGAGTTCATCGCCTACGCCAAGTCGAAGCCGGGCAAGCTCAGCTACGGCTCGGCCGGCAACGGCAGCGCGGGCCACCTGGCCTTCGAGTACCTGAAGATGACGGCCGACGTGTTCATGCTGCACGTGCCCTACCGCGGCACCGGCCCGATGGTGACCGACCTGCTCTCGGGCCGGCTCGACGCCTCTGCGATCGGCGCGGCCGCGATCATCCCGTTCATCAAGGCAGGCAAGGTGCGCTGCATCGCGACCGGCTCGGCCAGGCGCCTGCCGCAGCTGCCCGACGTGCCGACCGTGGCCGAGCAGGGCTTCCCTGGCTTCGAGATGACGCAGTGGTACGGCATGCTCGCGCCCGCCAACATCGCGCCGGCGCAATTGGCCAAGCTCTCCGCCGAGACGATGAAGGCGGTGAAGTCGCCCGAGTCGATGCAGCGGCTCACGGGCGACGCCGCCGAAGCCATCGGGGGTACGCCGGAGCAGTTCGCGCAGTTCATCGCTGCCGAGCAGACGCGCTGGCAGAAGGTGATTGCACGGGCCAACATCAAGCCGGACTGATTGGGCACACCCCCAGGCTTCGCGCACTTCGTGTCGCTTCGCCAACCCCCTTGCAGGGGGCAACACCTAAGGCCCGGCGGAGCCGGTTCCTTGGTGTTTCGCGAAAAGGCCAGCCGCTCTAGCATTCGCCATGCGCATCCTCCTGGCCGAAGACGAACATACCCTGGGCACGTGGCTCTGCAAGGCGCTCGAGCACGCGGGCATCCAGGTCGAATGGGTGGACGACGGGCGATTGGCCGACCGGGCGCTGCAGCAGCGCGACCACGATGCGCTGGTGCTCGACCTGGGCCTGCCGGGCATGGACGGCCACACGGTGCTGCAGCGGCTGCGCGAACGCGACCAGCGGCTGCCGGCGCTGATCCTCACGGCGCGCGACTCGCTGGGCGAGCGCGTGGCTTCGCTCAACGCGGGCGCCGACGACTTCCTGGCCAAGCCGTTCGCGCTGGCCGAACTCGAGGCGCGGCTGCATGCGCTGGTGCGCCGCGCGCGCGGCGTGGAGCATCCGCGGCTGGCGTGCGGGCCGCTGGTGTACGACGGCGCACGCCGCCACTTCACGCTCAACGGCGAGGCGCTCGCGCTTTCGCCGCGCGAGCTGGCGGTGTTGCGCGTGCTGGTTCAGCGCAGCGGCGAGCCGCTGTCGAAGCAGCAGATCCTCGATCGCGTATTCCCTGACGACGAGGACGTGCATCCCGAGGCGGTCGAGGTGTTCGTCTACCGCCTGCGCAAGCGGCTCGACGGCACGGGCGTGCGCATCGTCACCTTGCGCGGACTCGGCTATGTGCTGGAAGCCGAGTAGATGAACCTCCCCCAGGCTTCGCGCACTGCGTGTCGCTGCTCCTTCCCCCTCGCCGGGGGCGGCACCGGCGGCCCGGCAAAGCCGGTTCCGCGGAGGCTGCATCTCCCCCAGGCTTCGCGCACTGCGTGTCGCTTCTCCTTCCCCCTCGCCGGGGGCGGCACCTGCGACCCGGCAAAGCCGGTTCCGCGGTGCCCCCGACTTTCCCGGAGTTCGTGCACCGCGTTTCGCTGCTTTCGGTCTCTCACCGGGGACTACGTTGGCTGCCACGCAAGAGCAGTTGCGCGGTGGCTCGCGACCAGACCGGTGGGGTTCGGTGCATGGTGGCCATGCCTTTGAACATCGTGGGCCGCCTGCGGCGTGCGAGCCTGTGGCAGCGGCTCGCGCTGCTGTTGTTCCCCGCATTGCTGGCGGTGACCGGCATCGAACTGTGGATGACGCGGCACGACGCTCTGGCTGCGGCGAACGCGGCCTACGACCGCTCGCTGCTGGGGGCGCTGAAATCGATCGATGCGAACATCTCGACGGCCTCCGGCGGCCTCTCGGTCGAGCTGCCGTACACGATGTTCGAGTTCTTCGAGCTCACGGCGAGCGGGCAGGTCTTCTTTCGCGTGGCGACCTCCGACGGGCTGGTCGAGCTCGGCAGCGCAGACCTGCCGGAGCCGCCGGGCGAACTGGCCATCGGTGTGCCGGCCTTCTACGACGCGACCTACTTCGGCGAGGCGGTGCGGCTCGCGGCCTACCGGCGAGACCTCGACCGCGCGCCAGCCGGCAGCAACGGGCGCAGCGTGCTGGTCCAGGTCGGCGAGAGCACCCGCTCGCGGCAGGAATTCAGCACGCGCTTCGTGCGCAGCGCGGCGCTGCGCGACGCGCTGGTGCTGGCGATGCTGCTGTGCGGCACCGCGCTGGCGCTGGCCGCGGCGCTGCGACCGCTCTCCCGGCTCGCGCGCGAGGTGCAGGCACGCACGCCCGACGACCTCACGCGCATCGGCGAGACCGACCTGCCTGCGGAGGTGCGACCGCTGGTCGCGGCCGTCAACCAGCAGATGTCGCGCACGCAGGAGCTGGTGACGCAGCAGCGGCAGTTTCTCGACGACGCCTCGCACCAGCTGCGCACCCATCTCACGACGCTGCAGATGCAGGCCGACTACGCGCGCCGCGAGCAGGACCCGGCGCAGGTCCAGCTGGCGCTCGATGCGCTCGGCACCGAGATCGGCCGCGCGACGCGCAGCGCGCAGCAACTGCTGGCGCTGGGACGCAGCGACACGGTGCCGGTGGAGCCGGCCGGGTTCGAGATGGCCGCGCTGCTGCGCGAAGTGGCGGTCGACCTGCTGCCGCTGGCGCGTGCCAAGCGGATCGACCTGGGCATCCATTCGCCGACGCCGGGGTTCGTCGCGGTGGCCGACCGCGCGCTGATGCGCGAGGCGCTGGGCAACCTCGTCGCCAACGCCATCGCCTACACACCGGCCGAAGGCACCATCACGCTCTTCGCGGCCGGCGACGCGGCGGGCTGGAGCCTCAATGTCGAGGACGACGGGCCGGGCCTGAGCGACGAGGAACGCGCCGCGCTGGGCCAGCGGTTCCGTCGCGGCGCACGCGCGGGCAAGGGCGGCTTCGGGCTCGGGCTGGCGATTGCGCGGTCGATCGCGCAGCGCCACCGGGGCGAGCTTCGGCTCGAGGCGCGCGAGGCCGGCCCGGGGCTGCATGCCATCATCTGGTGGCCGCGCACGAGCCCGCCGGCCGCCACCTGACGGGTCCACTGCCATGCACCTGCATCCCAACCGCCGCCACGCACTGCGCGCGCTCGCCGCGACGCTGATGCCGTCGAGCCTGGGCGCGATCGCGGCGCCGGGCGACCCTTCGGAAGCAGCCGCCGAGTGCGTGATTCCCGCCAAGGCCGGCGGCGGCTTCGCGCTGACCTGCGCGCTGGCGCGCGACGCGCTGCAGGCAGTGCGCCCGGCGCGTCCGCCGCTGGCCCAGCGCTACCTGCCGGGCGGCATCGGCGCGGTGGCGTTCGACCGCATCGCCACCGGGCGGCTCGGCGGACCGGGCACGCTGGTGGCGTTCTCCAGCGGCTCGCTGCTCAACCTGTCGCAGGGCCGATTCGGCCCGCACCCGCCCTCGGCCGTGCGCTGGATCGCCACGCTGGGCACCGACTACGGCGTGGTCGCCGTGCACCGCGATTCGCCGTGGAAACGCCTGCAGGACCTGATCGGCGCGCTGCGGCAGGACGCCTCGCGCATCGTCTTCGGCGCGGGTGGCACCGTCGGCAGCCAGGACTGGGTGAAGGCCGCGCTGCTGGTGCGCGCCGCCGAGCGCGACCCCAAGGCGATGCGCTTCGTGTCGTTCGAAGGCGGCGGCGACGCGCTCGGCGCGCTGCAAGGCAAGCATGTCGATGCCTTTCCCGGCGATGCGGCCGAAGCGCTGCAGGCCATGGCAGGCGGCGCCGCCGTCAGGCTGCTGGCGGTGCTGTCGGAGAACCGTTTCGGCGGCGCGCTCACCGGCGTGCCCACCGCGCGCGAACAGGGCATCGACCTGGTGTGGCCGACGGTGCGCGGCCTGTACCTGAGCGCCGATGTCCCCGAAGCCGCCGCGCGCGCATGGGCCGCCGCCTTCGCCGAGGCCACCGCGGCGCCCGGCTATGCCGCGCTGCGCGAGCGACATGGCCTCTACCCTTTCGCGCTCACCGGCGCAGCGCTCGACGACTACGTGCAGGCACGCATCAGGGCCTACCGGCAGCTTGCCGACGAACTGGGGCTGCGCCGCTGGAAGCCCTGAAGGAACATGTGCATCGGCATGCGCGCGATGCCGATGGCACCCGTAACATGTCGCCAGGCAGCACGCCCCTTGTCCAAGCCAGTGGAATCCTCCAACCCGACACGCGGAGACCCGAATGAGACAACTGAAGATCATGGAGCACACGTCGCTCGACGGCGTGATACAGACCTCCGGCGAAGACGGCTTCCCCCTTGCCGACTGGACCGCCCCCTACCGGACCCCTGCGGGCCGCGACGAGGTCTTCGCCGTGCAAGGCGGGCGCTTCGACCTGCTGCTGGGCCGCCGCACCTACGACATCTGGTCGGGCTACTGGCCGAAGGCGCCGGGCGGCCCGATGTCCGACGCGTTGAATGCGGCGACCAAGCATGTCGCGACCCATCGCCCGGAAAGTCTCGAATGGGGTCCGTTCGAGGGTATCGGACCCGACATCGTCGAGAGCGTTCGGCGCATCAAGTCGCAGGACGGTCCCGACCTTGTGCTGTGGGGCAGCTCCACGCTGACGTCGACGCTGCTCGCGAACGGGCTGGCGGACGAAATGGTCCTGATCGTGTATCCGGTCCTGCTGGGCACAGGCAAGCGCCTCTTCGCGGAAGGCACCCCGCCGCGCACGTTCGAGCTTGCCGGCACCAAGGCCATGCCATCCGGCCTCATTCTGAGCACCTACCGGTTCGCCGGGCCCGTGAAGACCGGACAGTGATGCGGCAAGGCACCGGAATGCCGAACCTGCAGCGAGCGGCCTGCAGGCGACGACGCCCCGATGAACGAGACATCCGAAGGAGCGAGCGGGAGACATGACAGTCAAGCGAATGGACAACGTGCTGATCGTTGTCGACGATCTCGAAGCGGTGAAGGCCTTCTTCCTCGAACTGGGCCTCGCGCTCGAGGGCCAGACCACGGTGGAAGGGCCCGATGTCGGGCGCCTCATCGGACTCGGCGATGTCCGGGCGACCCTGGCGATGCTGCGTACGCCCGATGGGCAGGGCATCGAGCTGGACAAGTTCCACACGCCCGATGCGGTCCGGTTCGGCCCCGTCGATGCGCCGGTGAATGCCCTGGGTCTTCGTCGCATCATGTTCGCGGTCGATGGCATCGATGCCGTCGTCGCGCGGATGCAGGCACATGGCGCGGAACTCATCGGCCAGATGCAGTACGGCGCATCGTACCGGCTTGCCTACATTCGCGGACCCGAGGGCATCATCGTCGGGCTTGCCGAGCAACTCGGCTGACCACACGCAGCGCAATGCCCGAGAACGCCCCCTTCAGGGCGCGCTCGCGGGCAAGCCGGCACGTTCGCGCACCTGCGCCGTCAGTGCGCGCGTCTGCGGACCGTTGGCCTCCACCTTGTCGAGAAACGGCACCAGCTCGGCCGAGTTGGCGCGCAGGGCCTCGGGCTGCGCCTCGCGCAGCACGACGAGCGCATTGACCACGCCACTGGCGTTGCCGCTCTTGCCGCCCGCCGCGGCGATGGTCTCCGGCACCACCTTCGGGTCGTTCGACCATTGGCGCACCAGCTCGGTGGTGGCCTGGATGCGCGTCTGCTTGTTGTCGTCGAAGGCGCGGTCCAGCAACTGCTTGCGCTTGACGTCGAGCGACGACAGCGCTTCTGTGGCGCGCGCCTTATCCTGGTCGCTGCCCTTGGCCTGCAGGGTTTCCAGCACGGTCGTCGCCTTGAGCTTCTCGGCCAGCTGGGTCACGAACTCCTGGTCGGTGAAGGCGGCCATGGTGAGCAGCGCGGCATCGCGCGTGTCGGGCTTCTGCAGGTGGGGAATGAACTTCTCTACCGTCTGCGCGGTGCTCAGCCGGCTCTGCATGAAGGCCACGGCCACCTGCAGCAGCGACACGACCAGCGCCACCATCGAGATCGCGATGGTCACGCGCTGCATCTTCTTCTGCTCGAACTCGAGCTTCTCGCGCTCGAGCCGCTCGCGGTCCAGGCTCAGCTGCTTCTGCGTCGCGAGGAGTTCGGCTTCGGTCATGGGCGGCAGTGTGAACTTCCGGCGCGCCTTGCTCCATCTGCCATTGGCGGTATGCAGGCATCATTTGCCTCTGGCTGTTCGACAGAGCGGCAGAGCTTTTCACACGCAATGACAGAAGACACCCTCACGCAACACATCATCGACATGCTCGCCGGCGGCCACTTCACGCTGGCGAACGACGACACCTTCTTCTTTCACGACGCGGGCAACAGGTTTCCGTTCGCGACGATCGTGACGAAGGACAACGAATTCGACAACGCCTCCAACCTGGACCGCCCCGGTGTGTTCCGGTTGAACATCGGCGTGGGCAAGGAGACCTTCCAGGCGCTGTTCGGCGAGGCGACGAGCGAACACGCCCCGGTCGACCCGATGGCGCTCGACACGCTGATGCCGCACCCCGCCTGCGGCAAGACGTACTGGGTGAGCGTGATCAACCCGAGCGCGCAGACCTTCGAGAAAGTGAAGCCGCTGCTCGCCGAGGCGCTCGAGCTCGCAAGAACGCGAAAGGCCGGCTAAAAACCGCCGTCGCCGTTCAGGCAGCCGCAGGCAACGCGGGCTGCACGTCGCGGCGCTATGCCGCCTTCAGGAAGACGTCGTGGCCCGGTGCGAAGTTGGCATGCAGCGGCAGCATCGCACCGCCGAGCGCGCAGGCCTGCGCGCCTGCCCTGCCGCCGTGCAGCTGCGGCTGCCACAACCCTTCCCAGTTGCATTGGTCGAGCGCGGCCCGCGTGCGATCGAGCAGCGCCTGCAGCAGCACGCGCGACATCGAGCCGTCGACCACCACGTCGGTCAGGTCGAGCATGGCGGTGCCGCTCACGATGGCATGCGCCAGTGCCTGCGACGCGCTGTCGAGCCAGGCCTGGGTGATGGCCGCGTGCGGCGGCTGCAATGCGCGCTCGTCGTAGGCGGCCATGGCGTCGAGGCCTTCGGCGCTCAGGCGCTGCTCGAGCTCCCAGAGCGAGGCCTGCGCCATGAGCTGCATCGGCAGCGTGCCGCCGTGGCCCGGCGGCTGCATGGGCAACGACGCGAGCGCGCCCGCGTTGCCGTGCATGCCGGTATGCAGGTGCGAGTTGATGACCAGCCCGCCGCCCACGAAGGTGTCGACGAAGATGTACAGGAAGCTCTTCAGGTCGTGGCCGCGCCCGCCCACGAGTTCGGCCACGCAGGCGGCCACGGTGTCTCGCGCGAAGCTCACCGGCACGTCGGTGCGCGCGCGCACCTCGGCCGCCAGGTCCATCCCGTTCCACAGGTCGGCCTGCGCCTTCGACAGGCCCAGCGTGCGGTGCCAGCCGCCGAGCTGGAACGGCGCAGCCAGCCCCGCGCCCACGCTGCGCACGGCCAGCGGGCCGAGCCCGTCGCGCAGGCGGTGGATGTGCCGTGCGATGGCGGGCAGCAGTTCTTCAGCGTCGGGAAAGTCGTAGCTGATGGCGTGCCGCTCGCGCACCTGCGCGGTGAAGTCGATCAGCAGCCATTCGGCGCCGCGCCGCCCCACCTTGATGCCGATGGAGAACGCGCCGTCGGGGTTCAGCGCCAGCGGCACCGATGGCTGGCCGATGCGACCGCGCACGCGGCTCTGCTTGACGATGAGCCCGTCTTCTTCCAGCCGCGCCGTGATGAGCCCGATGGTCTGCGCGCTGAGGCCGGTGAGCCGCGCCAGGTCGGCCTTGGGCAGGCTGGTGTGAACGCGCAGCGCCTGCAGCACCGTGCGTTCGTTGAACTGCCGCATGCCGACCTGGTTGGAGCCGCGCGGACGCAACAGGTCCGGGGCACGGTCGGGCACGCGCACAGGAGCGCCGGCATCAGGCATGCGCCTCCGCGGGCAGCTGGTCGGCCGTCATGGCGCCGGTCATCACGGCGACGGTGTCGCTCATGCTGATCTTCTTCGGGTCGAGCACCGCCGCGCGCCTGCCGAGCCGCGCGACGTGGATGCGGTCGGCCACCTCGAACACGTGCGGCATGTTGTGGCTGATGAGCACCACCGGCAGGCCGCGGTCGCGCACGCGGCGGATCAGCTCGAGCACCATGTTGCCTTCCTTCACGCCGAGCGCGGCGGTGGGCTCGTCCATGATGACCACGTGCCGCGCGAAGGCCGCGCTGCGCGCCACCGCCACGCACTGGCGCTGCCCGCCCGAGAGCGTCTCCACCGCCTGCGTCATCGACTGGATGCCCACCTTCAGGTCGGCCATGCGCGCAGCGCTTTCCTGCAGCATCTTCTTCTTGTCGAGCATGCGCAGCACGTTGCCCATGAAACCCGGGCGGCGCAACTCGCGGCCGAGGAACAGGTTCTCGTAGATGGTCATGGCCGGGGCCACGGCCAGGTCCTGGTAGACGGTCTCGATGCCCGCGCGGCGCGCGTCCAGCGGGTTGCGGAACTGCACCGGCTTGCCGTCAAGCAGGATCTGCCCTTCGTCGGGCACCACCGCGCCCGACAGCGCCTTGATGAGCGACGACTTGCCCGCACCGTTGTCGCCGATCACCGCGAGGATCTCGCCCTCGCGCAGTTCGAAGTCGACACCGTCGAGCGCGGTCACCTGGCCGTAGCGCTTCACCAGGCCCTTGGCCTGCATCACGATCTTTCGGTTGGCAGCGGTGTTCATCAGCGTGCTCCGCGTCTGGAGAGTTGGTCGGCCGCAACCGCGAGGATGACCAGCACGCCCGTCACCAGCACCTGGTAGATCGACGACACGCCCATCAGCGTGAGCCCGTTGCGGAACACGCCGACGATCAGCACGCCGATGAGCGAACCCAGCACCACGCCGCGCCCGCCGAACAGGCTGGTGCCGCCGAGCACCACTGCGGTGATGGCGTCGAGGTTTTCGGTCTGGCCTGCGTTGGGGTCGCCCACGCCGGTGCGCGCCACGGACAGCAGCGACGCAATGCCATACAGCACGCCTGCGGCCACGTACACGCCCAGCAGCACGCGCTGCGTGGGAATGCCCACCAGCCGCGTGGCTTCCGCGTTGTTGCCCACCGCATAGATATGCCGGCCCGCGCCCGTCTCGCGCAGCACGAACCAGGCGAGCAGATAGAGCGCCACCATCAGCACCGAACCCCAGGCCACCTCGGCGCCGCCGATGGCGAAGGTGGTGCCCAGGCCCGTGAGGCCGCCGGGCAGGTCGGTGATGGTCTGCGACGACGAGTACAGCTGCGTGATCGCGAAGGCGATGTTGAGCGTGCCCAGCGTCACGATGAAGGGCGGCAGCTTGATGCGCGTGACCAGCAGGCCGTTGAGCAGCCCGAACAGCGTCGTCACCCCGATGCCGCACAGGATGGCAACGGGTGCGGGCAAGCCCAGTTCGGTCGCGAACTTGCTCATGATGATCCCGCCCAGCGCCATCACCATGCCGCACGACAGGTCGATGCCCGCCGTGAGGATGATGAGCGTCTGGCCGATGGCGATCACGCCCACCACCATCACCTGCTGCAGGATCAGCGACAGGTTGCCCCCCGTGAGGAAGCGGTCGGACTGGGTCGCGAAGAAGATGCACGCGCCGAGCAGGGCCAGCCACGGCCCCAGGGCGCCCCACGGGATGTGGTGCTTTGCGGATTTCGCCATCGAGGAACTCCCTGAAGCCTCAGCCGCTTACTTCTTGCCCCAGCACAGGTCGGCGCCGGTCTTGGTGTCCTTGCTGTCCACGCCCGCCACGCTCTTGCCGGCGATCAGCGTCACGCCGGTGTCCACGTAGCCCGAGGCCTTCTTGCCGGTCTTGGCGAACTCCACGCCCGCGGCCACGCCCATGGCGGCCATCTTGAGCGGGTACTGCTGCGAGGTGGCGGCGATGATGCCGGCGTTGGTGTCCTTGATACCCTGGCAGCCGCCGTCCACCGAGACGATCAGCACGCCCTTCTCCTTGCCCGCGCGCTTCAGCGCGTTGTAGGCACCGGCCGCGGCCGGTTCGTTGATGGTGTAGACCAGGTTCACGTCGGGCGCCTTCTGCAGGCAGTTTTCCATCACCGTCTGTGCCTTGGCCTGGTCGCCGTAGCTGTCGGCCATGCAGACGATCTCGGGCGCCTTCGACAGCTCGTTCGACTTGGCGTCGTTGGCCGCCAGCCCGAAGCCCTTCATGAAGCCGTTGTGGCGCTGAGCGCCCACCGGATGGCCCGGCAGCAGGTCGAGCGCGACGATCTTCGCGGGCTTGCCCGCCATTGCCGCCTTGGCGTATTCGCCGATCAGCACGCCGGCCGTGTAGTTGTTGGTGGCGAACAGCGCATCGGTCGCATCCGGCGGATCGGCCGGGCTGTCGAGCGCGATCACCATCACGCCCTTGTCGCGCGCCTTCTTGATGGCCGGCACGATCGCCTTGGCGTCGCTCGGCGTGATCAAGATGGTCTTGGCACCGGCCGCGATCATGTTTTCCATCGCGGTGATCTGGCCCGCGTTGTCGCCGTCGGCCTTGCCCGCGCCCGACAGCAGCTTCGCGCCCTGCTTCTTGGCCTCTTCCTGTGCGCCCTCTTTCATCTTCACGAAGAAGGGGTTGGTCTCGGTCTTGGTCACGAGACCGATCACCGGCTGGTCGGCGGCGGATGCGGCCACTGCGACGAGGGACATGGCCGCCATGGCCAGGATGGAACGGGTGCCGAACATGGTTTGTCTCCTTGGGCGGGCGGCGATGCGCCTGCGGTCTTGTGGAACCGGATCGCTCGGGCTTCGCTGAAAGCGAAAGCCGCGGCGTCCGGGCGCAGGGCGACTATCGGCCAGGGGCCCGACTAAATCAAGATGATTTAGTTAGAGGAAATCCGGGGGCGAGAACGGCGGGTTCCTTGGATGAAGCGGTGACCGACGAGGGCGATTGGCCCTCGTGTTCATTTCACTGCCGACAGGCGTCCAGCCCTTCTCGGCTCTGGATTCATCCCAAGAGTCACTCAATTCATTGGGCATCAAGCAGGTGCGCCTTGGCGTAGCTCAAAAACTCCATTCCCATCCTTGCAGTCGATCCGACGACGATCCAGATTTCACTGATTTCGGTCGTTCACATTTCTCTTGCAGCAATCCGTAAATTGGAATGTTCCGAAAACTCTCACCCTTCGCTCAGGGCGGTCTAACGACCTTCAGACCGGATCTCCCAAGCCGTCGGAGAATTTGCCGTCCTTGCCAGAAATCCCTGCTTTTCCAGTGCTTCCAATCCGCCCTCGATCAGTGTGTGCAACTCGTCCATTTGCCCAAGGTCGGCTCGCACGGAAAGCAAATACTCGGTCACTCGATGGGCATCAACCCAGCGCAAGCCGCGGTTGAAATGGTTGTGGGCATCTATCACGCAACCTTGATCGCTCAGAAAGCTGTATCCAAGGCCGTGCTTCCTGTAGCGCCACGTCTGCCCGCCGAGTTGCAGTTGTCCTGCTTTGGGAAAGTCGGTCAGCGAGCCGAATTCCGTTACACCGGGGTTCTGCGCAAAGAAGGCTTTTACAAGCTCTTGCTGGAGCACGTCGACCTCGATTGCGGCCTGCAGGATGTCCTGTTGCGACAGCGCTAGCATCTGTTCATCCTTTCGGCACGCGCCATTGCTGCGTCATCCTTGAGTTTTTCGGCCGCCTCCGGCGCTACTGTGTTGACGTTGACCGGCACTTCCCGCACGCCTGCCTTCCTTGCCGATTCTGCGCGAGGGGTTAATACGAAGGGATCGATCTATTCAACCGGATTCTTACCGTAAGCGCAATTACGAAAGTGAGTAGTGCGTCTGGTGCCCAAGTGCTAACAAGCATCCGACGCTGGATTTTTCCCAGCTTCACTTCGAATCACTTCTAACGCCGTTCCCAGGACTTGGATAAGCAAATTCCTGTCTATAGAAAAATGAACGACTTCCTTCGTTTCCCACTGACGCCAAACGAATCTCCATTGTTTTTCGAATTTAAATACATAGGCCTCTTCCCCGTCGAAAGCCTCGATCGCCAAAGGCAAAGCGAAGAACTGATCTGTTTTCAATTCATGGCAGACGGAAAAATTATTTGCTTCAAAAAAGTCAAACTCTGCCTTTAAAAAGCTCACACTCATTCCATCAAAAACTTCTTCGATACTTCTTGACGAGCGAAAATCGAAGTCCGGGATCTTTTTTATTCGATCCACCAAATCACCAACTGCCAGCCCCAAGCTACCAAGCAGCATGCGTTGCTCAAAGTCCCCAATTACATGATCTTGAGAAACGAAACAGCATTGAGCAAAACCTCTTCCATTCAGTGAAGCTATTTTGACATCTATCCTCAGCAACTGACTTTCATTTTCCAATTGAACAACCCTTCACGCCTTTGACCCATCCTCGAGAACCACATCGATTCATCAGGCCGAAAGCAGATATGTGCTGGCGTAGGTCAAAAACTCCATTTCCATGCTCGAATCGAATTTTTTCAACAGAAAAAGATAGCGAGGAATTGGCGTTGAATCCTCCTCCAGATCGGGATCCCACTCCTCGTCGACGAAAAAGCAACATACCGCACACCGAATCAATGCGGCCAGCGCCGGTTGGCTCTCTTCCACTCGACCAGAAATTCCTATCAGTTCGACTCTGTATGGCTGACGCAAATCGCCACTGGCACCACCATCAAAGCCTTTGATTGCCGATTGAAGAGATCGAGTCACGGCAATCAACTCGGAAGACCGAGTCAGTTTCCTGTCAAAATTTTCACCCGAGATCAGAGCCAACAAGAACTTCGCGTACACCCTCGCCATCCGTGCATAAGGAATTTTCCTGTCCATCAGCGCTCGTTCGAGTTCTTCAATCTTCTTTTCTTCGCATGCACTGAATGGCTCACTCATTTTTGCCTCATTTAAGCGAGACGCAGGCGAGGTGACAATTGCCATTCAGACAATCTCTCAAAGCTTCCGCCAAAGAAAATTTTCTCCAAGTGCACGGAATATCCCTGTCCAACAGGTAGCAAGCTTTCGTTCGCCAGCTGCTCGTAGCCCTCCACAATTCAACTTCTATCTATACGACGAGTTGCCACGGAGGGATCAAAATGGCTGTCATCAAAAGCACCGCCGCCATAGGCGGGGTGCGTCAATGTCAATCCGCCAAAGAATTTGACGAACTTCGAGGCTTCTGGAAACACCCTATAGCCTTCTTTTTTCCAGCCAGAGGAAATCTGACTTATTTCAACCTTACGTTCTCTATAGCAGCCGAAAAGCCTCAAGGCCGCAATCAGATTTTCATCAAATAGATAGCTCATAATTGATATACGCCTGTCGAAACTCTTTAATCCAAAATAGAGATTTTCTCAGGCAGCAAGCAGATATACCTTGGCGTAATGCAAGAAATCCATCCCCATACCGGGAGCAACCCGCTTGAGCAGAAAGAGATAGAACGGCAGCGGCGTCGGGCTCTCGTTCTCATCCGGGTTCCATGGTGTGTCCTC